>JAWLFN010000057.1:0-12805 GCA_041685555.1 Gammaproteobacteria bacterium
TTCCAGAGCAGTGTCCAGTTTTCCTACGTCGATCCCTATTACACGCCGGATGGGGTCAGTCGTGGCTTCAGTGTCTACTGGCAGAAACAGGATTCTCCCTTCAATATCGCCAGCTTTTCCACCGAGTCATTCGGAGGCAGTCTGAACTTCAGCTACCCGATCAACGAGGTGCAGCAGATCGGCTTTAACGTGGGATACGCCCATACAGAATTGAGTTCCGGCGGGTTCAGTGTGCAGGAGATCGAGTCCAGCCCCTCCTTCGATCGCTACCCGGGAATCGATGAATATATTGTGGAGCCGGGAAATACCAATCCGTTCGAGGGTCCCATTCGGGAACCGGTTACCGCACCAGTCAGTGAGTTGTCCGCGGACCAGCTGGGCCAGGACGGGGAACCGGGCTTCATTGATCGCTACGGCAGCGAGTTTGACAATGTCACCCTCACCACCAACTGGACGCGCAGCACCCTGAACCGCGGCCAGTTCCCCACCCGGGGCAGCTACCAGCAGCTGTCACTGGAAGCTACGGTACCCGGTAGTGACCTGGAGTATTTCAAGACCAATTACTTCGCCCAGTACTACCAACCCATCTATGGTGATGACTGGGTGTTTCATCTGCGCGGCAATCTGGGCTACGGAGATGGTTACGGGGAAACGGACGACATGCCGTTCTTCGAGAACTTCTTCGCCGGTGGTCTTGCCACTGGCATGGTGCGGGGGTTTGACGAGAATACCCTGGGTCCACGCAGCACCAACCCGAGAGAATATGTCGTGGACAATACTGAATTTGCACGGGACGAAGACGGCGAGATCATCCTGAGCGAATCCGGAGAGCCCGCCGGGTTTGCCCGTGGAGCCCAGGCATTCCAGACTGTGCCGGTCATCGGCCCCGATGGAGAGCCGGTATACGATGAAGACGGGAATCAGGTGGTCGAACTGGCTGTCAACAGTGTCAACCTGAACCGGCGTACCGATGCCTTTGGTGGCAACCTCATGACGACGGGTAGCATGGAGCTGCTTTTCCCGTTGCCATTCGTTGAAGATCGCAGTCGGGTACGATCGTCGTTCTTTGTGGATGTCGGTTCTGTATTTTCCACCAACTGTTCCGCGCGACAGACCAATCTGGGCAATTGCAGCGACTTTGACGCCGGGGAACTGCGGTATTCGGCTGGTGTCAGTGTCAGTTACCTGTCTCCGTTCGGCCCACTGACCTTTTATCTTGCCAAGCCGTTCAGCACGGACGAGCGGGATGATACCAAGACCTTCGACTTCACTGTGGGGGCCGGCTTCTGACATCGCCGATCCGCGATGTTACAGAAAGTTCCATCGGGATACTGAGACTGGCTACGGTCGATGGTAGAATGACTGACTACGGGGCGGTAACGTCCCGCACGTTCACGTAAGAGGCGGAGTAGACCGTGATCATGATGATGAAGAAAATAGCAATCCTTGCAGTACTACTGACATTTTCACAAGGGCTTCTGGCCCAGCAAAATCACAGGATCGGTGTTGTGAACCTTGAACAGGCACTTTTCAATACCGAGGCGGCCCGGCAACTGGAAGCCAATACCAGAGAGGAGTTTACCGAGGACGAGCAGCGTCTCGAGCAGCTCAATGCCGAGCTGCAGGAGATCGTGGAGCGCGCCCAGCGTGACGAGTCGATCCTCAGCGATTCCGAGTTGCGGCGCCTGAATAATGATGCCCAGGACAAGCAGGTGCAGCTCCGGGTCGTCGCTGAGCGCCTTCAGGAGGCCTGGGATGAACGCCAGCAACAATTCGTGAATGGCATGCGGCAGGCATTGGGCCAGGCCATCGAGGAAGTGGTGCAGGAAGGGGACTACGACCTGGTCCTGAATGCAGAACAGGTGGCCTACTTCAACAATACTTACGATATCACCGCCGAGGTGACGGCCAGACTGAACGAACTGACGCAATAAGGCCAGTACAGAGCCTGTGAATACAGCAGACAGCGGTTATACACTGGCAGAACTGGCCCGGTTGCTGGATGCCGAGCTCCGGGGTGATCCGGATCTGCTCGTCACCGGCCTCTCGACGCTTAAGGGGGCCGGGGGCGGGCAGTTGTCATTTCTGGGCAACCACCGTTATGTGCAGCAACTGAAGACCTGCCGCGCTTCCGCTGTCATCATTGATGCCAGGCATGCCGGCGACGCGCCCTGCGCCTGTCTGGTGGTTGATGATCCCTATCTGACCTATGCCCGGGCTTCACAGCTTTTCGCGCGCGGACCCGATACCGCGACGGCGGACGCGCCCGGCATCCACCCTACCGCCGTCGTTTCCGGGCAGGGCGAGTTTGCCGATGATGTGGAGATAGGACCGAATTGTGTGATCGGCCCTGATGTGCGGCTGGAGCAGGGTGTACGGGTAGGAGCCGGTTGCACCATCGGTGCGGATTGTCACCTCGGGGCCGGTACTCGTCTGTATCCGGCGGTAACGCTATACCATGACGTGCGCATCGGACAACGCGGCATTGTGCACAGCGGTGCGGTGATCGGCGCTGATGGCTTCGGCTTCGCGTTCGATGGAAGAAAATCGATAAAGATAGCGCAGCTTGGGGGCGTCCGGATCGGCGACGATGTGGAAGTGGGCGCAGGCACCACCATCGACCGGGGAGCACTGGAGGATACAGTGATCGGCGATGGTGTGAAGATCGATAATCAGGTGCAGATTGCGCATAACTGCCGGGTAGGTGATGGTTCGGTGATCTGCGGGTGCAGTGCCCTGGCGGGCAGCACGGAATTAGGACAGTATTGTGTGATTGGCGGAGGTGTCGGCATCATCGGGCACCTGAAGATAACAGACCGCGTGACGGTCAGTGCGATGTCGTTCGTCAGCCGGTCCATCACTGAGCCGGGAGTATACTCATCGGGGACTCTGTTACAGGAAACCCGGGAGTGGAAGAAGAATTCGCTGCGGCTGCAGCACCTGGATTCATTGAGCAAACGGGTGAAGGAGCTGGAATACCGGCTGGCGCAACTCGCCGGCGATGACAGTGATCCGCAATGATAGACAACAAGCGGGCGACGGACCGTCGCCTGAATCCCTGATCAGGACAAGATTATGATGTATATCGAGGAAATAAAGGAGTATCTGCCGCAGCGTTACCCGTTTCTTCTGGTGGACCGGGTGGAGGAAATTGACCTGGGCAAGTCGATCGTCGCCTACAAGAACGTGACGGTTAATGAAGACTTTTTCCAGGGGCACTTCCCGGAAAAGCCGATCATGCCCGGGGTTCTGATCATCGAAGCATTGGCCCAGGCCGCTGGAGTGCTGGGCTTCAAGAGCCAGGAAAAGAAGCCCAAGGACGGTTATCTCTATTATTTTGTCGGAGCCGATGATGTGCGCCTGAAGCGCCCGGTGGTGCCCGGGGATCAGCTGCGTCTGGAGGCGACCATCGTGACCGGCAAGCGCGGCATCTACAAGTTTGCCTGCCGCGCTTCCGTCGATGGTGTGCTGGTGGGCAGTGCGACCATCATGTGTGCCGAGAGGAAGAGTGAAAGTGATTGATTCGCGCGCCATCATCGATCCCACTGCCCGCGTGGCGGACGATGCGTCCGTCGGCCCCTGGAGTATCATCGGACCGAATGTGGAGATCGGCCCGGGAACGGAGGTTGGCCCGCATGTGGTCATCAAGGCCAACAGCCGCCTGGGTGCAAACAACAGGGTCTATCAGTTTGCGTCCATCGGGGAGGATCCGGCCGACAAGAAGTTCGAGGGGGAGGACACCTGGCTGGAGATCGGTGACGACAACATCATCCGGGAAGGGTGCACGCTCCATCGAGGGACCGGTGCCGGAGGCGGTCACACCCGTATCGGCAGCAACAACCTGTTCATGGCCTATGTCCATGTGGCGCATGACTGCGTGGTGGGAGATCACACGGTGTTTGCCAACAATGCCGGTATTTCCGGGCATGTGCAGGTGGATGACTGGGTGATTCTGGGTGGATTTGCCGGTGTCAACCAGTTCCTCAAGATCGGGGCACACGCCATGATCGGTGGCATGACACATGTGACCAACGACATACCTGCCTATCTGATCGCCAATGGTAATCCGGCCTGCGTCAGGAGTGTCAACACGGTGGGGCTGGAGCGTCGTGGCTTTTCCGGGGAGGACATCCGTGCAATCCGCTCAGCGTACAAGCTGGTGTATCGCAGGGGGCTTACCGTGGAAGAAGCCTTGCGTGAGCTGGAAGCGCTGGCCGATGAGGCAGCGTCTCTGAGACTCTTCATCGAGTCCATACGTCGATCCACTCGCGGCATCCAGCGCTGAGGCGCGCGGCGGAGATGGTGTAATGACCTTGCGGATCGGGCTGGTGGCCGGCGAATCCTCTGGTGACATGCTGGGACGCGGTCTGATGGATGCGCTGGCGGAGCGCCACGCGAATGTGGAATTCTCCGGCATTGGCGGTCCCCGGATGCTGGCAGCCGGTTTCACCAGTATAGCCGATATGGACAGGCTATCGGTGATGGGGTTTATCGAGCCGTTGGGGCGGCTGCCCGAACTGCTCGGGATCATGCGGCGTCTGCAACAGCATTTTCTGGACTGGCGCGCCGACGTGGTCATCGGTATCGATTCGCCCGGTTTCAACCTTCGTCTTGAAAAGCGACTCCATGATGCGGGACTCCCCACGGTCCACTACGTCAGCCCCAGTGTCTGGGCCTGGGGCCGCAAGCGGGTTCTGAAGATGGTCGATAGCGTGGATCTGGTGCTGGCGCTGTTGCCCTTCGAGACCGACATCTATCGGCAGCACGGTATTCCGGTCGAGTTCGTGGGGCACCCGCTGGCCGACAGTATAGATCCGGGCCTGGGCAACGACGAGGCGGTGCGTACAGAACACCGTGAGCGGTTTGGCATTCCGGTCGGCGCGCCGGTGCTGGCCCTGATGCCGGGCAGCAGGCACGGGGAGGTAGGGCGTCTGGCAATGCCATTCCTGCAGACGTTCCGTTGGTGCCTGAAATCGCAACCAGACCTGTTGGCGGTCATTCCTTGTGCCACGCCAGCACGACGTCAGCAGATCCAGGAAGTGATTGAGCATCTGTCGAAAGACGACAGCACACTGGCTGAGCGCTGCGTACTGGTGGATGGCCGCTCGCGGGAGGCCATGCTGGCCTCGGATGTCGTGTTGCTGGCCTCGGGCACGGCTACGCTGGAAGCTCTTCTGCTACGGCGCCCCATGGTGGTGGCTTACAGATTGGCGCCGTTGACCTGGATGCTCGCGTCGCGCTTGCTTCGTGTACCGTTTGTGTCGCTGCCCAATCTGCTGGCCGGGCAGCGTATCGTTCCGGAATTACTGCAGGGGCAGGCCACGCCGCAGGCATTGCAGCATGAAGTACAGGGTTGGCTGCGGGATCGTGCTGCATCCCGCATTGCCTGCGAGCGATTCGATGATCTGCATCGGATGCTGCGTCGCGACGCCAACAGGCGCGCCGCCGACGCGGTGACCCGACTACTGGGAATCGGCTGACTGTGCTTTGCATGCGACTGCCAGGTCATACCGAGGCTCTGGTCGCCGGAGTCGATGAGGCCGGTCGGGGGCCTCTGGCCGGAGGCGTCGTGGCGGCGGCAGTCATTCTTGATCCTGCATTCAGCGCGTTGACTCTGGATGACTCCAAGAAACTCACCGCATCGCATCGCGAACAGCTCTACGAGCACATCACGAGTCAGGCGCGGTGTTATGCTGTCGGTCGGGCCAGTGTGGAAGAAATCGATCGACTCAATATTCTCCGGGCCAGTCTGCTGGCCATGGAGAGGGCACTCGATGGGCTGACGGTAGAACCGCAGCGGATTTACGTGGATGGTGCGCACAGCCCTGCCGTGGCCGGAGCGGTGGATGCCGTGCCGCGGGGTGATGGACTGCTCATTTCCGTTGCGGCTGCGTCCATCATCGCCAAGGTCGAGCGCGACCGGGATATGTTCGCGCTGGATCAGCGCTTTCCGGGCTACGGGTTTGCCCGGCACAAGGGGTATCCCACCCGTGCTCACCTGGAAGCGCTTGATGTATCGGGTCCCTGTGTAGCGCATCGCCGGAGTTTTGCTCCGGTAGCCCGCCGACTGCCCGGCTACTGATTACGTCGGACTACTGCCAGAGGAGGCATCAGAGCATGACGCGACCATTTGTCCATCTGCGACTGCACAGTGAGTACTCTGTAGTCGATGGTCTGGTCAGAATCCGGCCATTGATCGATGCTGTTCAGCAGAAGGGCATGGCTGCCGTGGCGCTGACCGATCAGACCAACCTGTTCGGGTTGATCAAGTTCTATACGGCGGCCCTGGACGCCGGGATCAAGCCGTTGTGTGGCTGCGATGTGCTGTTGGAGGACCCGGATAATCCGGGCCGACACACGGCAATGACACTACTGGTCCAGAACGGTGATGGATATCGCAATCTCACCGAGTTGATCTCGAGAGCCTACACCGAGAAGATCGGACACGGCGTGCCTCTGGTGCGTGCCGAGTGGATTGAGGCAGCTACCGGGGGGTTGATTGCGTTGTCAGGCGCACTGGAGGGAGAGATCGGTCGCGCCCTGTCAGCAGGAGACTCCGCCGAGGCGGGGCGTCGCCTGCGGCGATGGATGGACTGCTTCCCGGGGCGCTTCTACATCGAGGTCCAGCGCTGTGGTCGACCCGGTGAAGAACAGTATCTGCAATCCGCCGTGCAGCTGGCCAGCGATCACCAGTGTCCCGTGGTGGCAACCAATGATGTGCGTTTTATGGAAGAACAGGACTTCGAGGCACACGAGGTGCGCGTCTGCATTCATGAGCGGCGTACGCTGGATGACCCCCGCCGCCCGAGACACCATGCGCCGGGCCAGTATCTGCGATCTCCGGAAGAAATGGAGGCGCTGTTCAGCGACCTCCCCGAAGCGCTCGACAATACCGTGGAGATCGCACGTCGCTGCACGCTGGAGTTGTCCCTGGGAAAGCCTTGTCTGCCGAACTATCCAGTCCCGCGGGGCATGAGCACGGAAGAGTTTCTTGCCCGAATCTCTCGCGAAGGGCTGGAGGAAAGGCTGCGGAACGAGGCCGAGGCGCGGGGTGCATCGCTGGATAGCGAGTTTGCCGATGCCTATTATCGTCGACTGGAGTTCGAACTGGATGTCATCAATCAGATGGGATTCCCGGGTTACTTCCTTATCGTCATGGAGTTCATCCAGTGGGCCAAGGACAACGGGATTCCGGTGGGTCCGGGGCGTGGGTCCGGGGCCGGCTCCATTGTCGCCTGGGCATTGCGTATCACTGACCTGGATCCACTGAAATATGATCTGCTTTTTGAACGTTTCCTGAATCCCGAGCGGGTGTCGATGCCTGACTTTGACGTGGATTTCTGTATGGACGGCCGTGACCGGGTAATCCAGCACGTAGCCGAATTGTATGGCAAGGATGCGGTGTCACAGATCATTACGTTCGGCACCATGGCGGCGAAGGCAGTGGTCCGGGACGTGGCTCGTGTGCAGGGAAAATCCTACGGACTGGCCGACAAACTCTCCAAGTTGATTCCGTTCGAGCCAGGAATGACGCTTGAGAAGGCGTTGGAGCAGGAGCCTCAGTTGGGCGAATTCATCAATGGAGATGAAGACGCACAGGAAATCATGGAGATGGCGCGCAAGCTGGAGGGAATCACCCGTAACGTCGGGAAGCATGCTGGCGGGGTGGTGATCGCGCCGACCAGGCTGACCGATTTCTCTCCGTTGTATTGTGATGATGATGGCGAGAGTCTGGTCACACAGTTCGACAAGAATGATGTGGAGACCGCCGGCCTGGTCAAATTTGATTTTCTTGGGCTGCGTACGCTCACAATCATTGACTGGGCGGTCAACATGATCAACGACGCCCGCGCTCGCAAGGTGATCGATGCCGACCACGAGCTGGACATCAATACCATTGATCTGCAGGACAGCGCGGTATACGGGCTGTTGCAGCGCGCCGAGACCACGGCCGTGTTCCAGCTCGAGTCCCGTGGCATGAAGGAACTGATACGCCGACTGTTGCCGAACAGCTTCGAGGACATCATCGCTCTGGTGGCTCTGTTCCGTCCCGGTCCATTGCAGTCCGGTATGGTGGATGATTTCATCAATCGCAAGCATGGCCGGGCACAGGTCAACTATCCTCATCCTGATCTCGAGCCGGTGTTGTCGAATACCTATGGCGTGATCCTCTACCAGGAGCAGGTCATGCAGATCGCCCAGGTGCTGGCGAACTACAGTCTGGGCGGCGCGGACATGTTGCGGCGGGCGATGGGCAAAAAAAAGCAGGAGGAGATGGACCGTCAGCGGGAAATTTTTCTGGCCGGAGCGCGGGACCGTGGACTGGAACCGGAGCTGGCCGGGTACATTTTCGACCTGATGGAAAAATTCGCCGGCTATGGCTTCAACAAGTCGCATTCGGCCGCCTATGCACTGGTCTCCTATCAGACGGCGTGGCTGAAAACCCATTACCCGGCCTATTACATGGCGGCGGTACTTTCGGCGGACATGCAACAGACCGACAAGGTGGTCACGTTGATCGAGGAGTGCCGGCAGATGGGGTTGCCGATCGTTCCGCCGGACGTAAACATGGGCGCCTACAATTTTACGGTCAATGACCGCGGCGAGATCGTGTACGGGCTGGGGGCCATCAAAGGGCTTGGCGAGGGGCCCATCAACAACATTACCGAAGCGCGCCGCTCCGGTGGCCTGTTCGATTCCCTGCTGGTCTTCTGTCAACGGGTCGACCTGCGAACGGTGAACAAACGTGCCATGGAAGCGCTGGTGCGGGCGGGTGCGTTGGACAGCCTGGCGGAGGGTGATGTCGACGCGAGTCGCGCCGTGCTGATGGCGGATCTGACCGATACCATCCAGGCGGCCGAACAGACCAGTCGGAATCAGGCAGCTGGTGTCGTGGATCTGTTCGGAGACATTGCACCGCCACCGAGTGATCAGGCCGGTTCGCGGTTGAAAACACGTCCATGGACGCAGCGGCAACGCCTGGCGGCGGAAAAGGAAACCCTGGGCCTGTATCTGAGTGGTCATCCGGTCGACGAGTATCGTGAGGAACTGGGGGCCATGACCCGTGACCGGCTTTCCGCTCTCAGGCCCACCAAGGGAAGGCAGACCGTGGCGGGGCTGGTGGTCGCGGTCCGGACGATGCGTAGCCAGAAAGGGGACATGCTGGCCTTTGTGACCCTGGATGACCGTAGTGGCCGTCTGGAAGTATCTCTGCCACCCCGCGTCTATGAGCGATACCGGGAGCAGTTGCACACCGATACCATACTGGTGATCGATTGTCAGGTATCGGTCGATGACTACAGCGGTGGCCTGAGAGGACGGGCCGAGCACGTCTACAGTCTGCAGGAAGCGAGGCAACGTCATGCCCGGCACTTGCTGGTGAAGACCGGTGCGGTCGGCGAGCGCTTCGTTGAACAGTTTGCGCGCTTGCTTGAACCGTACCGTTGTGCCGTAGCCGTGCCGGGCGAGGACGGGACTGAGGTGACGCAGTCAGAGCCGCTCGCCAGTCCGGTGCAGAAACAGCCTGATGAGGCACCAATGCAAGGCTGCCCCGTGGTGGTTGAATGCATGGCCGGTACTGTGTCCGGTCGTCTGCGACTGGGGAACGACTGGGGCGTGGTGCTGGAAGAGGATCTGGTCCAGGAGTTGCGACAGTCGCCGGAAATCGAGCGGGTCGAGCTGGTGTACCGGGAGTGAAACGCCGTGATGGTTTTGATATGATTGGCCCCATCGATCCCAGTCCGTAAGGCTTTCGCAACATGAACCCCAACTACCTCGATTTCGAGCAACCCATCGCCGACCTGGAAGTGAAAATCGGCGAGTTGCGTCATGTCAGTGACGACAATGACCTGAACATCAGTGACGAGATCCAGCGTCTACAGGAAAAGAGCACCAAGCTGACCGAAAAAATCTACGGCAACCTCAGCTCCTGGCAGATCTCGCAGGTGGCGCGACATCCGTTGCGGCCTTATACAGCGGATTATATCGAGCACATATTCACCGATTTCGATGAACTGCATGGTGATCGGCTGTTTGCCGACGACATGGCCCTGATCGGCGGAGTTGCCCGCCTGGATGACCGGCCGGTGGTGGTGATGGGACATCAGAAAGGACGCGGCACCAAGGAAAAGGTCCGTCACAACTTTGGCATGCCCCGGCCGGAGGGCTATCGCAAGGCAAGGCGTCTGGTGAAACTGGCCGAACGCTTCCGGTTGCCGGTACTGACATTCATCGATACGCCCGGCGCCTATCCCGGCATTGATTCGGAGGAGCGCAACATCAACGAGGCCATCGCCGAGAACATGGCCATGATGTCCAATGTAAGGACGCCGTTGATTGCCACCGTGACCGGTGAAGCCAATTCCGGCGGTGCCATCGCCATTGGTATTGCGGATCAGCTCAACATGCTGCAGTACTCCACTTATACCGTCATCACGCCGGAGGGATGCGCCACCATTCTCTGGAAGTCGTCGGAGCATGCGGCCGCGGCGGCCGAGGCGATGGGAGTGACATCCAGTCGACTGGAGGAGCTGGGAATCGTGGACATGACCATACCTGAGCCTCTGGGTGGCGCGCACCGGGATGTCAAGGCAATGTCGGACAACCTCCGCGAGGCGCTGGTGGAGCAGGTGGATCGATTGCAGGGTATGGACACGGACGAGTTGATCGCGCGTCGCTACCAACGGCTGATGAGCTATGGTCTGAGCAGCTGATGATGCCGCGTGGTCCGGAGCCCGTTCCGGACGGTACGGACCTGGTGTGCCGGTTACAGCATCGCCTGGAACAGATGCTGTCGGATTGTCCCGAAATCGACCGTTTCATCGTGGCGTTCAGCGGCGGGCTGGATTCCACGGTGCTGCTGCATGCCTGTGTCCTGCTCGGGCGTCTGCCCGGTTCCTGCCTGGCTGCCGTCCGTGGCCGACAACTGGAGGCCATTCACATAGATCATGGTCTTTCCCCCTGTTCATCGGACTGGAAGCGCCATTGTCAGCAGCAGTGCGACGCTTTGTCGGTACCCTTGGTCATCCGAACCGTTCAGGTCGGTGACCACTCGCCACCGGACCGTGGTGGCAAAGTGCCCGAGGCCCGGGCAAGAAAGGCCCGGTACGAGGCGTTCGCCGAGCAACTTGGCAGCAAGGACGTGTTGTTGCAGGCCCATCACCAGGACGATCAGGCAGAAACCGTGCTGTTGCGGCTCATGCGAGGGGCGGGACCAGCCGGGTTGTCCGGTATGCCAGCGCAACGCCGGTTGGGGCAGGGACGACTGTTGCGCCCCTTTCTGGATGTGCCCGGAAGCCAACTGGAGAAGCATGCTCGTGAGGCGGGTCTGTCCTGGATCGAGGACAACAGCAATCACGACCCGCGTATGGACCGCAATTTTGTGCGTCATCGTGTTGCGCCAGTGCTGGCCGAGCGGTGGCCGGCCTGGCGGAATGGAGTGTCTCTGACGGCCCGGCACAGTGCGGCGTCAGCCAGAATGGATGACGAACTGGCGTGTCAGGATCTCGTCCGCTTGCGAACCGGGGCGCTGCCGTTCATACCGGAAGACCGGTTGCTGAATGGTCGCGAACTGCTGAAACTGACCAATCATCGCCAATGGAACGTATTGCGGTTCTGGATTCATGAGGCGACCGGAGTGCGGGTGGGCGAGGCCGTATTACGGAGAATCACTGGAGAGCTTCTTACGGCACGCGCGGATGCCCGCCCGGAAGTGCCGGTCGCCGGGTTCATGATGCGGCGTCATCGTCACTGCCTGTGCCTGAGTGCCCCGCTGCACCGGATTGATACGACGTGGTCGGGATGCTGGAGGCCGCGGCGGGAGGGGGAGCAACTGATGCTGCCAGACAACGGCGTTCTGGTGGCGCGTCACGCGGCTGGGACAGGGCTGCCGGCGGGCTGCGTATATGGCATACGCTATCGGCGCCGTGGAGAGAAATGCGAAGTGCCTGGGCGTCCGCGGCGCGCGCTGGGCCGGTTGTTGCAGGAGTATTCCATTCCTGACTGGTGGCGCGACCGGTTGCCGCTTGTCACAATTAATGACGATCCGGCATGGGTTCCGGTCATCGGGATCTGTTCAACGGCCACCAGTCCGACTGCCGGGACGGGTTGGGATTTCGAGTGGCTTCCGCCCGGCATCTCGGCAGAATCTGATTGTGGGCACTAGGCCTTTCTGGTAGTCTGTAATCCCATCTAGGCAGTGCTTGTCCGGCCTGTTCCGATACCGACAACACACTCTTCGCAATCACCGAATTCTCTGGATGGGGCGTGAATGACACGATATATTTTCATCACTGGCGGCGTGGTCTCTTCACTTGGCAAGGGTATCACTTCGGCTTCTCTGGCTGCCATTCTCGAGTCTCGTGGACTCAACGTCACCATGCTCAAACTCGATCCCTACATCAATGTGGATCCGGGTACCATGAGTCCGTTCCAGCATGGAGAGGTGTTTGTCACTGAGGATGGCGCCGAAACCGATCTCGACCTCGGTCACTACGAGCGTTTCATCCGCACCACCATGACGGCGAAGAATAACTTCACTACTGGCCGCGTGTATGAGGAGGTCATTCGCCGGGAGCGCCGTGGTGACTATCTTGGAGCGACCATCCAGGTGATTCCCCATATCACTGACGAAATCAAGCGTCGTGTACTGGATGGTGCCGGTGATGCCGATGTCGCTCTGGTGGAGATCGGGGGCACGGTTGGCGATATCGAGTCATTGCCTTTCCTGGAGGCCGTGCGACAGTTGCGCGTCGAGCTCGGTTCCACCAGGGCCCTGTTCATGCATCTGACGCTGATTCCCTATATA
>JAWLFN010000284.1:0-3073 GCA_041685555.1 Gammaproteobacteria bacterium
GGACGACCTTTCCCCCTACGTTTATTACGCTCATTGGATTCTCCCCTTGAACAGGCAATGGTCCCTTATTAGTGTGCTTCGAGTATAGCAGACTATACCGACACGACAGGTAGTGATTCATGAAGTGGGCGATCGAGCAGGAGGGGGAGTCACCTCCCCCACGTCCTCTCACACCACCGGGCATACGGTTCCGTACCACGGCGGTTCATGGTTGACGCTGAAGCCGCGTCATCGTATCCAGCAAGTTTACCAGACAAAGGCGGTCGAACACCCGTTCCAGGTAGCGGGTAAGAGCGGTCATGACCCGGTGTCCGGCCCGTTCGCTGGCGACGTAGATGTTGCAGTCGTCGGCGTAGCGGCAGAACCGGTGCCTCGACGTTCCACTTCCCGATCCATGTCGGTCAACAGTACGTTGGAGAGCAAAGGTGACAGGGGACTTGCACCCCCAAGTCATCCGGTCAGCACCACCTGTACCGGAACAGCGCCAGGCATGGCGCACCCACAAAAAAGCCCTCGCGGGACGAGGGCTTTTCGGGAGATATTATGGCGGACCGGACGGGACTCGAACCCGCGACCTCCGGCGTGACAGGCCGGCATTCTAACCAGCTGAACTACCGGTCCGCGAAAGGCGCGCATGTTACCATGCTTACCCGAACATTGCACCTGGAAATTGTCACCGGATGGTTGTTCCGACCATCCTTTTTCACAGCGGCAATCTGGTGGGTGGAGAGGGATTTGAACCCCCGACATTCGCCTTGTAAGGGCGACGCTCTACCAACTGAGCTATCCACCCGCCGTGTTGGGTGACGCGCATTTTACCGACTTGTCCGACCTTGTCAATATACCGTGTAAAGAATTTTACCCACCGCCGGTCTGACTCGGTTTGTGGTTAACGCAGTATTACCCGTCGTTCCACGAATAAAGACCAGAGACGACATTACTGGTTGCCGCAACCCCGTCCCGAGGCTACCATACCGCCCCATGGAAATTTACAAGGACTTCACCTTCGAAGCGGCCCATCGTCTGCCCAACGTGCCGGACGGACACAAGTGCGCGCGCCTGCACGGCCACTCCTTCCAGGCAAGAATCGTGGTCAGCGGACCGGTCGGCGAGATCAGTGGCTGGGTCATGGATTTCGGTGATATCAAGGCCGCTTTCCGTCCCATACGGGAACAGCTCGATCATCATTATCTGAACGAGGTCGAGGGTCTGGAGAATCCCACCAGCGAGCATATCGCCCGCTGGATCTGGCACCGGCTCAAACCACAGCTTCCCGCACTGTGCCGGGTCGAGATCCGTGAGACCTGCACCAGCGGCTGCCTCTACACAGGCGACTGACCATGCGCCCCTTCCTGTTGCTGATCAGCCTGTTGCTGGCCGGCCCCTTTCTGCTGGCCGCCGGCAACGACACCGATGACGTGAGCTGGCGGGACGCGGATCGCTCCAGTGCGGAACTGGCGCCGGCGCCCACCGATGAACCCCGTGCAGTGATCCAGGTCTACTCGGCCCGCGCCTTCGACTGGCGAGGCAACTTCGCCGTCCATACCTGGCTATCCTCCAAAGCACCAGGTGCCGATCACTACGAAGTCCATCAGGTCACCGGCTGGGGTCAACCCTACGTGCGCTCCACACAGGAGGTTCCCGACCGGGCATGGTATGGCAGCGCGCCCCGCCTGCTCCTGGACATCCGTGGCGATCGTGCCGAAACGGCGCTGCCGAAACTGCGCGCAGCCGTGGCCACCTACCCATGGCCCGACCTCTATCGGGCCTGGCCGGGTCCCAACAGCAACACGTTCACGGCCTGGGTATTGCGCAACGTGCCCGAACTGCACTCACCATTGCCCAATACCGCCGTGGGCAAGGACTACCTCGGTCTGCGATCCATTTCCGGCACACCGGGCGGCTCGGGTTATCAGCTGTCGCTGTTCGGGGTACTGGGAATCCTGGCCGGGCCGCGGGACGGCCTGGAGCTGAACCTGCTGGGCCTGTCCGCCGGTCTCGATCCACTATCACTGGCGATCAAACTGCCTGGCCTGGGCCATCTCGGGATGGAGGAACCCTGGCCCGTACAACACCTGCAGGCACCGTGACCATCAACCCGACGGGCGCCCCACATGATCCCGGGCCACCGCCATGGACTTGATGATGGCATGACAGGACGTGCCCTCCGCCAGTTCCAGCGCCAGCGCGGAGCGCCGCGTGATGCGGGCCAGCAGCCGTTCCTCGCCAGCGCGCAATTCCACCAGCATTCCCGGGCCATCGCCGGGCGTGACGCCCGTCACCGTCACCGGCAGGATGTTGAGCGCGGACAGACCGGTGGGCGCCTCCCGTGACAGCAACACCTCATGGGCCATGACACGGACGCGCACTCGCGTGCCGACCGGTCCCTCCACGCGTGGCAGCCACAGAGGGCCAGCCTGACACTCCAACCGGGTCAGACCATCCCCATCCTGTGTCACAATCCGCGCGGACAGCGAGGCACCCATGTCACGCAGCCCCAGATGTCGCAGAGCGGCCGGGTCGCACAGTATTTCACCCACTGTGCCCTCGTGCTCGAGATGACCGTCACTGATTACGGCCATGCGATCAGCCAGCAGCTCGGCCTCACCAATGTCGTGCGTGACCAGCACCACTGGCATGTCCAGCCGATTCCGCAGCTCACGTACTTCCTGATACAGGGTTTCACGCGTGCGCCGGTCGACCGCTGAAAAAGGTTCGTCCAACAACAGTACTTGCGGTCGTCTCGCCAGGGCTCTTGCCACGGCGACACGCTGCTGCTGCCCGCCAGAGAGTTCTCCGGGCCGGCGGGCAACCTGCCCCTCCAGATGCACCAGCCGAAGCAACCGCCGGGCCTCTTCATCACGCTCGGCAGCTGTCCGGTCAAGCAGGGAGGCCTTGACGTTTTCCAGGGCGCTCATGTGCGGAAAAAGCGCATAGGACTGGAACACCATCCCCACCCGGCGGCGGTGTGACGGTCGCGAGATGCCCTGCTCCGTATCCAGCCAGATCTCTCCGCCCACCGACACCCGGGCCCGTGCCGGCTGCCACAGTCCAGCGATAGTGCGCAACACCG
>JAWLFN010000285.1:0-3072 GCA_041685555.1 Gammaproteobacteria bacterium
CCTCGCGGCTTGAATTCCACTGTGGTGCCCGTGGCATCTCCGGCGGCCAGTCCCAGTAATGCGCCTTCGGCGCGGTCGGTCAGTGTCATCGCATCCTCGCAATCCAGTATGGTTGTCACCATGATCCCTGGCCGCGCGACAAACAGTGACGCAGCCACGGTTCGCGTGCACTGCAAGATGGTGTTCGAGGCGGCAGGCCGGACCCCGGGAAAAATACTGTACTGGCAGTCCAGTAGACAAGCCGCCCTTATGCTGTTGCAATCGCTTGCGATACACAATGTCGTTCAAGCGGGCAGTCTGTCGGAAAGCCCGGCAGTGCGCCCACAGACCGGGATGCATGCAGGGAGCCCATATGCCACGAAGACCCGACACGGTGGAGACCGTCCATCTGGCCATCGAGCTGCTGCGTCGTATACCCCGTCACCCGCGCAAGATCACTTCCGCCACGCTGCACCGCCAGCTGCGGGAGGCGGGTATCCAGCGCGATCTGCGCTCGGTGCAACGACAGTTGAAAATGCTCACCGAACATTTTGCCATCCAGTGCGATGATCGCGACCGCCCGTACGGCTACTCCTGGATGGAACGTGCCCAGGGTCTTTCGTTGCCAGGCCTCAATGAGCAGGAGTCGTTGCTGTTGTCACTGGCCGAGCAGCACCTGCGCAATCTGCTGCCGGTTCGCCTGTTGCGGTCAATGGAAGGGTTCTTCCAGCAGGCGCGCAGCAACCTGCACTACAACGGCGATGACACGGATCGCGCGGCCCGCGAACGCGAGTGGCTGGACAAGGTGCGTGTAGTCAGCACCACGCAGCCGCTGTTGCCTCCGGCCGTTGACGACAACGTCTTCAGCGCCGTCAGCAATGCCCTGTACGCCAACCACTGGCTGGAGATCCAATATCGCAACCGCGCCGGGAAACTGCAGGAAAAGCGGGTGATGCCGCTGGGGCTGGCGCAGCAGGGCCAGGTGCTGTATCTGGTCGGCCGTTTCGAGGGCTACGACAATGAGCGCAGCCTGGCGCTGCATCGCTTTGAATCAGCGCGTGAGACCACACTGGGCTTTCGGCGCCCGCCCGAGTTCGATTTCAGTCAGTATGACCGCGACGGGCGTTTCGGTTACGGGTACGGAAAGCAGATCCGGCTCACGTTCTGCATAGACCGCCAGGCGGGGATGCATTTGCTCGAGGCGCGGTTGTCCGAGGACCAGCGGGTGATTGAGCATGAACAATACTATGAGATCACGGCGACGGTGGTGGATAGTGAGCAGCTGACGTGGTGGTTGCAGGGGTTCGGGGATGATGTGTGGGACATCAGCAGGGAACCACCTCCGGCCGGTTGAGAGGGCGAGAGGCGGCATGGTGGTCCGGCTTGAGTTTGCGCCGCATGGCCCACTAGTGTTCGCTAGACTTGTCGACCATGTCTGGCGTTACCGCTTACGGAACGTCGGCAGGTGCATATCCCGACGGATCGCAATCAGGCGCAAGATCACGAACGCCAGCCTATCACTGAAGGCGATTACAGGAGCTGTGCCAGGTAGCCGGTAAACGGCCTGATGTCCTGATCGACACTCGCTGATTCCAGGGCGGCCATGTATTCCTCTCTCCGTTCAACAGGAATGATAGTCCACCGATAGCCTCCCGCCGCCATCATCGTGTTCATGAGGAACCGTCCGATCCTCCCGTTCCCATCCATATAAGGATGGATATACACGAAGAAGAAATGTCCCAGAACAACACGGGCCGCCGGTTCAGCCTCTTCTTCAAGCAGCTTGAAGAAAGCGGGCATGAGGTCGCGGACCGCTTCCATGCCAGGCGGTGCGTGCATGGAACGCCGGATATGGATGGGGCCGTTTCTATAGCCCGCGAGATCACCGGGGCGCAGGACGCCCGCCGTAACGCTGGGTGCCCAAAGCTCGCGGTACCAGTTCGCATGATCCTGCCGGACTGTTTCACCGGGGTTTGCGCCATCCAGAATTTTTTCAATACTTTGCTTAACAGCCTGGAAGGCCTGCCAGTAGCCTCTTGCTGCCATCGCATCGCGATGTTCCCTGTCACCTTTGTCGTTGTCCGGGTTCCAGGTGCCTGATTTAATGCGCTCGATGAGTTCGGCACTCACGCGATACCCTTCAATGGAAAGCGAGTGATAGGCGTCCGAGGTGTAGAGGTCATCAATCTCTTTCAGGTACGCGGCCTTGTCTGTTGCAAGGCCGGGGGGCGCCGGGAAGTCCTTGAGGACCTCTTCCCTCATCTGTGACCACAGCATTCGAATGCGGCTGACATGGGGCGAGCTTTCCCGTGTACTGAACGTCATCGGGCTGGCTGCTTCAAAGGGGTCGCTTTCGCGCACGTTATAGCCGGCGGCTTCCATCGTGCCGGTTATGTTCTCGGCGATGTCTTCTCTGCCTATGTTGCGGAAAGCTCCGGCCAGGCGTCCGGCGATTGTGCTGTGTCCGCCGTTGAGCAGTCGTTCGAGCAGGTCGGAAGCATCACCGATCATGGCAAGAGCAGCGCGGATATCGGTCGGGTTCTGTCTGTAGCTGGCGGGTGCACAGGCGATCAGTGCCGCCGGTAATGAAAAAAGACGCAAGCCTTCCATGACGCTGGTATCGCCTTTGTTTGGCAGGTCCACCCTGATATCAAGCAGTGATGTGTCATGGGGCAGGTTGGTGACGTTATTGGTTCCTTTCCTTGTTCTGACCAATAGTTGCCTGGGTACAGTCCTGTTACCTGTGTGGATTGAGAGTGATTGCTCCGGTGACAGGCACCAGTCCGCATCAAACCGGGTCTCCAGATAGGAGGCGCAGAAGCTCCAGAAAGAGGCATACCAGGAGGTGCTTTCTCCGGCTTTTTCGTCCGGGCGAGAAGGAATATACCATCCCTTGATGACTTCCTGCAGAAACCCGCTTTTAACGAGCCTCTCACGATGAGTACGGCTGAGATCGCGGGACCGGATGGCGGCGATGCCCTGGTCCTGTAGCTCTTTCAGGACCTCCAGGGATTCTGCGAGTTTTTCTGATGGCGTAGCCATGATTCGGCCGTTCTCATTGATAAGCAGTAAATGGGTGCTCTGAATCCAGTC
>JAWLFN010000286.1:0-3072 GCA_041685555.1 Gammaproteobacteria bacterium
GCTCATGGCGGCCATGCGCAGGAAGTAGCGTGAGTCCGTGATCCAGTCGTCGGTATGGAAGGCGACGGTGGCACCGGCCTCCTCGAGGGCGCCGCCGGAATCCAGGGACACATCAATGGCCTCAAGCTTGCCGCCGGGGCTGTCCAGGGCAATGAGCGAGACCGGCACATCCGCGGCGGCAATCTCGTCGGCCACTTTCCAGGCCTCGCTGACATGGTGCAGCACGAGCCGATAGCCGAATTCCTCGCGCAGACGCAGTGCCGTGATCACGTCATCGTGGCGGTGCGTGTGCTGGTGGGCGATGCGCCGGCCTTCCAGCACCTCGACGAGCGCGTCCTTGCCGAGATCACGTGGGGGGCGTTCCTCCTCTTCGTCGCGGCCTCGCTTGTCCCGGTAGTCCTGCGCGTCGAGGTAGGCCTGGCGCAGCAGGGCCGCGGATTTGGCCCGGGTGCCGGGGAAGGGGGCATCGCCCATGGGGTTGGTGCCGTTTGCCATCTTCAGGCCACCGGCGATCGCGCCGTCCTCGAAGCGGTAGGCGAGCTCCTCGATGCGGTTGCCGTCGCGCAGTTTGAGGTAGAGCGTCTGGCCGCTGATCAGATGGCCCGAGCCGGACATGACGTGGACGCTGGTGATGCCGCCGGCGAGCGCGCGCGTCAGACCGGAGGAGCGCAGGTTCACGGAATCGAGCGCGCGGTTTTCGGGCTGGATCGGTCCCGAGCGGTCGGCTCCGGACACTTCACCGATGTGGCTGTGGGTGTCGACGATGCCGGGCATGATGACGCTGTCCGCGTCGAGCTCGACGAGCTCGGCACCCTGTGGAATGGGCACGTCGCCGCGCGCACCTACCGCGGCAATACGGCTGTCCTCGATCACGAGTACGCCGTCTTCGATCGGTTCGGCGGCGATGGGCAGGATGCGGGCGCCGACGAAGGCGCGGGTCTCGGCAAGTGTCGTGGACGCAAGCGCGAGGCCCAACAGCGCTGTCACGACGAGCCGGAGAGGCATGAGTCGCATGGGGTATCTCCGATGTTGGCGATTGTCCAGTTTCGTGAAGTGACTCGGCAATCCGGAGTGGGCTTGACGGTCCCGGCTCCAGCTTCCCGATGTCATGTCCGAGCTGTCGAGCAACGGCTCATGGTTCAGCATTCCTCAGCCCTTCAGGGTGGCATCCAGGGTGATGTCCGCGTTCAGGACCTTCGATACCGGACAGCCCTGCTTGGCCTTCTCGGCGGCTTCTTCGAATTTCGCCTTGTCGGCGCCAGGGATGCTGGCCTCCAGGGTCAGGTGTATGGCAGTGATGGCGAAGCCGCCCTCTACCTGGTCCAGTGTCACATCGGCTTTTGTGTCGATGCTGTCGGCGGTCATGCCTTCCTCGCCCAGGATCATCGACAGGGCCATGGAATAGCATCCGGCGTGCGCGGCGCCGATCAGTTCCTCCGGATTGGTGCCCTTGGCGTCCTCAAAACGCGTACTGAAAGAGTACTGCTGATTGTCCAGCACGCCGCTTTCCGTGGAGACGGCTCCCTTTCCATCCTTCAATCCACCTTCCCAGTGTGCGCTTGCGTGACGTTTCATGGGTGAGCTCCTGTTACGGGTTTGTGGTCCCTGAATAGTACAGGGCAGTCGGTAAAACATACAAGCGAGTCACCCCGGGCCAGCGAGAGGGATGGCCACCGTGGCTGAGGTTGGAAGCAGGCGGGCCCGTCACCGTTATTGAACCCGTTTGCCTGCCAATGCGCTACAGGCTAGGATAAAGGGCACGGGGTGCTTTTCAGTTCAGTTTCGGTTCATCCCGCATGCGATAGGGTGATTGACGACTCCGAAAAGTAACAACAAGAGGGAACGACCATGAACCATCATCGAATTTCGGCATTGACACTGGCAATGGCCATGGCAACTGGCGCAGGCATGGCGTCAGCGCAAGGGGGGCGCGCGGCACCTACTTCCAGCGGTGAAATACTATCCACCTATTCCTGCCCCACACATGGGTATACGCTCCGGGTAATACGGCCGGGAAACTATAACGAAAACTCCAACGCGCGACAGATTCAAGTGGATTACAACCACAAATCGTTCCACGCCACATGGAATGAAGTCAGCAATCTCATAGAGAATTACCCGCCGGACGAACTGGAATACTATGACTTACCGAGCAATCCGGGCTCGGACGGCAGGCGATTCTGTGCCCGCACGGGCCACCTGATCCCGACGCATGAGACAGTCTACTCGGTCAGGCTGGCACATTATGACGACTACAACGGCAACAGCTCGGTATTTTTCGACAGCAATGCTGAAGTGGCGACGTTGACCTGGCTGGCGGGTCAGTACAACAGTACCCGGGACCAGGGAGACGCATTACCGCTGACCTGTCCCATACCCTGTTTCAGTGGCAGCAGCGGTATCAGTGGTGATGGCAGCGGCGGCAGCTGGACCACCGGGGGCGGCGGTACGTACACGACCGCGGACGGTGAAGTGCATGATCTGAGTGACCTGAATCCTCCGGGCACCGATGACTCCGGTGGTACCCCGGTCCGACCTTCGGTGGATCGCGTTGAGAGAGCCATTTCGCGACCCGCCCCGGCCCCCCGTCCCGTGGATGGTGGTGCGGTGAGTGGTGAGGCGGAGCGCGTGCGCGACTCGATCAACGTCGAGAGGCGCCGGGTGGCACCATAATGATTGTCAGGAGTCCCGCCGTGATCAGCGGCGGGACTCCTGCACCCGCGCTCCCAGCAGGATGCTCGGCAACGAGCGGTTACCCTCATGACAGGCGAATTCGAAGATCCGGTCTTCCGGGCTGTTGCGTGTCAGCATGCGTTCGCCCACCACGGGAGCCGTGAAGGCCACGGGATCCGTGGCGGTGAATACATAATGGATGGCATTGTCATCGACGAGCGTGAAACGCTCCACCACCTCGAACTGTTCCGAAATACCGACACCCCGGGTAAACGTCTGTTCCGGGCGGAAATCGCGAGTATGCACGACCAGGGTGTCACCTTCCCAGTAGCCGACGGAGTCCCCCATCCAGTCGGGGATGCCGTTGTTGCGGTGCTCATCATCAAGACGGATGATGCG
>JAWLFN010000287.1:0-3071 GCA_041685555.1 Gammaproteobacteria bacterium
CGTGGTCTCGGTCAACACCATCTTCATGTTCTGGCGACGGTTGCTTTCACTGGCCCGGCTGAACCGCCGCGCCACATGTCCGGTGGCATTGAAGGTACGGATCACCCGCTGTCCGCGGATCGACTCATTGGTGATCTGCGTGACATCTCCCATGGAGTCCTGCATCTGGCGACTGTACTTCCGATAGCGGGATGTGGCCAGATAGACCACCCAGCCCACGGCCGGTGCCACCAGCAGAAACACCAGACTGAGCCGCCAGTTGGTCCAGAAAAGCGCCAGTAACAGTCCGACCACCGTGAGTCCTTCACGCAGCAGGATCGTCACGGCATTGGTCGCCGCGCCCTTGATCTGCATGACATCGTAGGTCACCTTGGATACCAGTCGGCCAACGGTCTGCCCATCGTAGAAACCGACCGGCAGTGACAGCAACTGATGCACCACCTGCACCCGCAAACGGTGGATGACGTGATTGGCCACGTGCTCCAGCGAATAACCACCGAGAAAACCGCCAACACCCCGCATCAGCACGATCAGCACACAGAGAATCGGACTGATCAGGCGCGCATCGGCGTTCTGCGCCTCTACCTGGTCGATGGTCCAGCCCAGCCAGGCCGCCGTGGCCGGACTGCTGGCGGCAAAGATGACATAACCCACCAGGCATATGGCAAACATGCCCGAATGGGGCAACACGTATTTCAGCAGACGCTGGTAGATCCGCAGGCCACTGTCGGACAATGGTGCGATATGGCTTTCCCTGGACATGGCTCCCTACTCCCGCGCCGGCGCGGCGTTTCCCGACGCATCGTCCTGGCCCGCACCATTGGTACCGGACTCTCTCGTGGCGATACTGATCCGGTTGAACCCGGACTGACCCAGTACATCCATGGCCGTGACCACGGACTGATGCGTGGCCTCGGCGTCGGCCACCAGCACCACGGGCATGCCGCGGTCGTCACCAGCCACATCTTCCAGCGCGTTGCGTAAAGTACCCGGTTCACGGTCAGTCAGCAGACGCCCGTTGACTGCGTAGCGCCCATCCGGGTCCACGGCAATTTCGAGCTGTTCCGGTGAGGGTTCGGCCGCTTCCGCATCGGCCTCCGGCAGATTGACGGCCAGCCGGGTTTCACGGTTGAAAGTGGTCGTGACCATGAAGAAAATCAGCAACAGAAACACCACATCAATCAATGCGGTCAGATTGATAGCGGGTTCTTCGCGCTGTCGGCGACGAAACTTCACTCTTGCACCGGCTCCTGCAGGTTGACCCGGCGATCACTGTGCAGGGCATCGACCAGCTTGCCCGACTCCTGCTCCAGCGACAGCACCAGTGTGTCCACTCTGCGCTGGAAATGGCGATGAAAAGCATACGCGGGAATAGCTACAGTGAGACCTGCCGCTGTCGTGATCAGGGCCTCGGAGATACCACCAGCCAGTGCGTTCGGGTTTCCCGTGCCCTGTACCATGATTTCCGTGAACACCCGGATCATGCCGATCACGGTCCCCAACAGCCCCAGCAATGGTGTGATCGCGGCAATGGTTCCCAGCGTGCTCAGGTAGCGCTCCATCTCATGGATGACCAGCCCGGCCGCCTGCTCGATGTTCTCCCGCATGATATCCCGACCGTAGCGGGCATTGACCAGGCCCGCCGCCAGCACCTGACCGAGTGGCGATGACAGCCGCAACTCCCGCAACCGATTGCTGTCGAGCTCGTTGTTCTTGATCCAGGTCCACACCTGACCGGCGGTATAACGCGGCGCGATGCGGCTCTCGTTCAAGGTCCAGAACCGTTCGATGACAATGGCGATGGCCACGATGGAACACAGTATGATGGGCAGCATCAACCAACCGCCGGCCCTGATGATTTCAACCACAACTCGCCTCCCGTGAATTCGGGCTACTTTATCACAATCCCTTCCCGCGGTGGCAGCGTCAGGGTCAACGCCAGAATCGTGGTCGTCCGGCCCGGTATTGCCGCTCCACAAGGCCTCCCGAGCAGCCCGCTCCAAGGCACAGACGGATGGCCCCGGAACGGGGCGTACCATAAATCCCGATGCCACGCTCCTGGTAGCGAGTCAGCACTTCACCGGCCGGATGCCCGAACCGGTTATCCCTGCCTGCGGAGTACAGGGCCATTGACGGATCGACGGTATCGATGAGACGTTCGGTCGATGAACTGCTACTTCCATGGTGAGGCATCAAAAGGATATCCGCCTCGAGCGATCCTGCCTGACGCTCGACCAGAACGGACTCCGCCTCCGCCTCAATGTCTCCAGGCAACAGGATGGCGTCCTCCCCGGCCTGTATCAGTAGCACACAGGATCCGTTATTCCGGTTGCGGCTCGGGTGGCGGTTCTCTGGTCCGGGAAACAACACACGGAAACGGACGCCGTCCAGGCGCCAGGAGTGCCCGGCCCGACAGGACCGGGCACGATCCACCCGGCGTTCTGCCCCGACCCACAGACGGTCAACGTTGAACTGCTGCTCGAGCCTGTCCAGCCCGGAGACATGGTCGGCGTGATCATGACTGATGATCACGCTGTGAACCCGCTGGTGTCCCGCGGCACGCAGCTCATGAAGCATTATCCTCGACAGCAGCCCTTCGCCGGGGCCGGTGTCATATACCACCGTATGATGGCGCGTCTGTATGATCACGGCCAACCCCTGTCCCACATCCGCCACCAGCAGACGTGCCGTATCGGATTCGAGCCGATCCTGTCGTGAAAACAACAATGGCGCCATCAGCGGCAACACGAGCCAGCGCAGCGGCCATCCCGCTGGCAGCAGCAACAGGGTGGTGGCAAGCACGATACAGGCGGTTGCGGGCCATGACAGTGAAGGCAGCGATAGCACCGCCAGATCCCCGGCGAGGTCGCGCAGGGCGATCAGCAGGCGTTCCAGCCATTCCAGACACCAGGCTGGTAACAGCAACATCATACTCGCGACCCTTTGCGATACCAGCGTCATCACCGCGGCAGCCAGACAGAGCGGTACAACCACCAGACTCACCACGGGGATAGCCAGAAGGTTGGCCAGCGGAGAGACCAGAGAAATGCTGGTGCCAATGATGGTATGGC
>JAWLFN010000058.1:0-12491 GCA_041685555.1 Gammaproteobacteria bacterium
TCAGCCGCTTGAGCCGGGGTTTGACGAGTTCCATCCAGCGGGTGGAGCGCAGCTGGATGGTCTGTGTCAGGTAAATACGCCCACCCGGGTTCAATAAAGACGAGCAATGGCGAAGCGCGCGCTCAGGCTCTGGCAGGAGCATCAGACTTCCGGAGAAGTACACAGCGTCATAGGGTCCGCCCTGATGCTCATAAACAGACTCCAGGTTCACCTCGGCGCGATTCTTCAGCCAGGACCCGCGGATTCGTTGCCGCGCACGCTCGATATAGTCCACATCGATGTCAATGCCCGTGACGTGAAGGTCTTTCTGCCTGATCAGATCGACGTTCGCCAGCAGCGCGCCGGAGGTACCGATGCCGACGTCCAGCAGCGCACTACCGCGAGGTACGCGATTCAGCACCTCGGTATACCACCGGGAAGTGAGTCTGAGAATGAGCATGTCGTAGATGAAGCTTCGGATCATGGACTCCTGTTGAGTGGTATCGGATACGGGTTCAGTCGGCCTGCCCCCGGGCAGGCAATGTTCTCGGCACCTTGCGCAGCCTCATTTTCTGTAAAGATGGTCTGTCTTGACAGCGCCTTTGGGGAAAATTTTCCGTATACTCTGGCGCAGCAGTATATCGGCCCTGAGCATGATATCCCTGATTTTCTGCTCAGGCCGGCCCCGGAACGAAGTTACATGAAACCGGTCACTGGCCTTGAGCGGAGAATCCGAAAAATAATAATTGGAAATACAGGCTCTTTTTCTATCCTCCAGTACGGGGCTTACGGAATGCCAGGAAGCCCCATGCGTCGCCATCACCACCAGACGGTTGAAGGCACTTTCCATGATCAACGGCTGGCCCTTTACACCGTCCGGCCAGAGTTCCAGATGTCCGCCAAACCGGCTTTCCCAGCCAGGGGAAACATAATACAGCAGGTTCAGGACTCTCCACCGTGCGCGATCCTTCTCGTGCGAATTATCAAGATGCGGATTGAGAAACTGCCCCTTCCCCATTAACGAAACCCCTCCCGCGTACAGGTGTTTGTCGGCGTAAAGCGATTCAATTCCGCACACCTCCCGGATCAGCTCCAGTATACGTGGATCCTGGAATGCATAGACGGCTTCTTCCAGCATCGGAGCATACTGATCCATCTGCGCCGCTACATGTTTGTGCTCACGCAAACTCTTTCGCAATTTCATCGACCCGGGCGTGGGGAAGGCATCATGGATCTGCCTGGCCACATTATCCGGGAGGAGGTTGTCTATGTAAAAGTAGCCAATATGATCGCATGATTTTTCATACATGTGATGTATCGTGCTTTTCTCCTTGCTGACCCTGTCCAGGATCAGGTCTGCCATTTCCTGTCTGTACACCTTCATGCCTCTTCGATCGCAGAAAAGTCGCCTTTTAATGCTGTTGACAAGAATTGTAACCGATCAGCACCGGTTGCAACCCTCTGTTTCATGTCGCTGGTACTTAACCGGAACGTCCGGTAACAGTAGACATTGCCCTCATATCAAATTACGCTGGAACAAGCGCACGAATAACACAAAAAAGGAGCGTACTCTTGATTACGATCAGACCAGTCCTCGTCCTGTTCATCGGTTGCCTTGCCGCATTCCATACCCTGGCCCAGGACGCGGACAGCGTCGGCCCGCCCCCTTACGAATTCATTTCCGAGACATGGCTTCCCCCATTTGCCGAACCGGGTTTCACCTGGGGCGGGAACTCCGGTGTGTTCGTGCAGAACGAAGACCGTATCTTTTTCCTGCAGCGGGGCGAAACCCGGCTCCCCGACCCCGTTCCCGCGGACTACACCCGCTTCCCGGGTTCGATGGGCTGGAATGTGCTGCGGGGCCGGGGCCGCGTATGGCAGAACTGTATCTATATCGTCAACAGTGAAGGGGAAGTGCTCGAGGTCTGGGACCACTGGGACCACCTCTTCAAGGGCACCGACGGCCCGGGACCCCATCGTATCAAGATCAGCCCGTACGATCCGGAGAACCGGGTCTGGGTGATTGATGAAACCGGCCACATCATCTACGTATTCTCCAATGATGGCGAGGAGTTGCTGATGACGCTGGGTGAGAAGAACGTGCCCGGCAATGATGAGACGCACTATAACCAACCTCAGGACATCGTATTTCTGCCCGACGGCAAGTTCATGATTGCCGATGGCCTGGGCAACAAGCGGGTCGTCGTACGCAATGCCGACGGTTCCTATCACTCGGAATTCGGTGAAGCCGGCGAAGCCGAGGACCAGTTCAGTTCAGTACATATTCTGGCTCTGGGCCCGGACGAGCGGCTCTACGTGGTGGATCGCGACGCTGCCAACGTCAAGGTATTCGAGCAGTCCGCCGCAAGCGGGTCGGCACAGTATCCTTCCTATGAACATGTCGACACTTGGGGCGGGCTGGACATTCCCCTGTCGATTGTTGTCAACGACGACAGTGCCTGGGTGACCGATCTGAGGCCCCCGAAGCTGATCAAGTTCGATCTGTCCGGAAACAGAGAGTATACGTGGCATCTGCCGACCGAAGGGCCTCATATGTGGATCGAGATGCATTCGATGGCGGTCGGTAGTGATGGCACGCTATATGCCACCGATAATCAGGCAGGCAGACCACAAAAGCTGTTGCCGAAAGAGGATGCCGACCCGGACCTGCTTGTGCAGCCCCAGTACATCCCCCGGTAGTCATCTGATGCGCGGGTAGAACACGGTGCGTCAATTTCTTTCATGGAGTTGAAAAATGGACAAGACCAGAATCGCGGGTATCGCAGCTGGCGCCGTCGTGCTCATTGCCGTACTGGGATGGGCTTTCACCGCCCCCTATCTGAGCAATCAGGGCCTGGGTCGTCTGCCGGGTATCTATCTTGGCGGCACGCCCACCGCTCCCCTGGTCGATTTCTCCACATTGAACGGTGAAGTGCAGGGGCCGTTGATGATGAAGCAGGCCGGAATGCCCCCGTTCGTCAACTACCTCTCCTGGGTGGGAACACCGGAGGGGGTGATCACGGCAACGCGGCCCGATGGCGGGCGTTGGGCACGACGGGCCAGGGAGGATGGTGATGGCTGGCTGCGAATCGGCGACTCGACGTTCACGATGCGGGCAGTGGAAAAACACGGCGAAGAACGTCTCGAGATGATGGAACAATGGGCCACCAAAGCCGGCCGGACCCTGGACGAGCCTCTTTATGAGGGATCAGAGCCTCTGCGGGAATGGCATGTTTTCTTCTGGGTCCCTCGGGAGTGATCGTATTGCTTCTGCTGAGTCCGGGTGGACACACCACCGTCCGTTTCCATCCGATGAGACGTAGAGGCCTTTCCCCATAGCCGACCCCGCGCAATCAGACACAGCGAGAGGCAGTCATGTCGGTAGAACGCGCCAATGAGATAGAGTCCCGTCTGGACGGGGCAGCCGCCCCGCGGTTGGCGGAACGTAGCGATACGGCAGTACTCGCCGCGGAAGCGGCCGTGCTCCGCGATGCGTACCACCGTAACGTGATCACCTACTCACGCAAGGTCTTCATCCCGCTCACGCACCTGTGCCGGGACGTGTGCCACTACTGTACGTTCGCACAGACCCCCAGGCATATCCCGCAGGCCTACATGCCCGTGGCGGAAGTCCTGGCGCTATGCCATGAAGGCGCGCGCGCCGGCTGTCATGAGGCGCTGTTCACCCTGGGAGAACGGCCCGAGCTGCGGTACAGGGCGGCTCGCGAAGCGCTCGAGGCCATGGGATTCGAAACCACCCTGGAGTATGTGCGCGAGGTGGCACGCAGGGTAGTGGAAGAAACCGGACTGCTGCCCCACATCAATGCCGGCTGCATGGATGCCCATGAAATTGCCGGTCTGCGCGAAGTCAGCGCTTCCATGGGCATCATGCTGGAATCTGCCTCCGAGCGCCTGTGCGAAAAGGGCATGCCGCACCACGGATCACCCGACAAGGAGCCAGGGCGTCGACTGGAAACGATTGAGCAGGCCGGCCGGGCATCCGTACCGTTCACCTCCGGGATACTGATCGGTATTGGTGAGACCCGGCATGAGCGCATTGAATCACTGCTGGCCCTGCGACGTCTGCACGAGCGTCATGGCCACATCCAGGAAATCATCGTACAGAATTTCCGGGCCAAACCGGGCACCCGCATGGCCGGGGCGCCGGAGCCGGATCTGGACGACCTGGTCTGGACCATTGCAGTGGCGCGATTGATTTTCGGGCCGGCGATGAATATCCAGGCGCCTCCCAATCTCAGCCCCGGTGTCCTGGAGCAGCTCGTCAGTGCCGGCATCAATGACTGGGGTGGTGTGTCCCCTGTGACGCCCGATCACGTCAATCCGGAAGCACCCTGGCCTCATCTGGAGCAGTTGCGCAGAGAGACGGAAAGGGCCGGGAAATGTCTGGAGCAGCGTCTCACGATCTATCCTGATTATGTCCGCGAAAGCGGGCGCTGGCTGGCAGACCCGCTGCGCCCGGCCGTGTTGCGTGTTGCCGATGCCAGTGGCCTGGCCAGGCCGGATGACTGGTGCCCGGGTGGCGAGCATCCGGTACCCCCGGCGGACCTGCGACTGATCAGGGCGACCGCGGACAAAACCCGGGTATCCCCTGATATTCAGTATATCGTCGCGCGTTGTGAAGCCGGTGAACCGATCCGGGAGGCAGAGATCACACGATTGTTCGAAAGCCGGGGTGCCGACTTTGACTGGGTGGTGCAGGCGGCCGACCGCCTGCGGCGCCAGGTCAACGGCGATACGGTCAGCTATGTGGTCAATCGCAATATCAACTACACCAATGTCTGCTACTTCAAGTGCCAGTTCTGTGCCTTCTCCAAGGGCAGGCACAGCGAGGACCTGCGCGGTGCGCCCTATGACATTGACGGCGAGGAAATTGCCCGACGCTGCCGCGAAGCCCGGGATCGTGGCGCTACCGAGGTCTGCATGCAGGGTGGTATCCACCCTGACTATACCGGACAGACCTACCTGGACATTCTTCATACGGTCCGTGCAGCGACACCGGGAATGCATATTCACGCCTTCACCCCCCTGGAGGTGTACCAGGGCGCCGCGACGCTGGGCGTGGGGATCGGGGAGTTCCTGAGCCGGCTGCGTGCGGCCGGCCTGGGTACCCTGCCCGGCACGGCAGCCGAGATCCTCGATGACGAAGTGCGCCGGGATCTGTGCCCGGACAAGATCAACACCGGACAGTGGCTCGAGGTCATGGAAGCGGCGCACGAGCTCGGTTTCAACACCACGGCCACGATCATGTACGGACACATGGAAGAGCCTCGCCACTGGGCCGCCCACCTGATGCGTCTGCGCGAACTGCAGGCACGCACCGGCGGTTTCACCGAATTCGTTCCCTTGCCCTATGTGCACATGGAGGCCCCGCTGTACCTCAAGGGCCGTTCACGGCGCGGCCCGACCTTCCGGGAAGCGGTGCTGATGCATTCGGTGGCAAGACTCATATTCCACGGGCTGATCGACAATATCCAGACCTCCTGGGTCAAGATGGGACGTGACGGCGCGGCACTGTGCCTGGCCGCTGGTGCCAACGACCTCGGCGGCACACTGATGAATGAAAGCATCACACGCGCCGCCGGTGCCGGCCATGGCCAGGAATGCTCACCGGCCATACTGGAAGAAATCATCCGCCAGGCTGGCCGGGTGCCGCGCATGCGCACGACCGTGTACGGCGACGTCAGCGAAGAACAGCGCCAGACCGCCTTCGCGGCCAGCCCGCTGTTGGCCATGGACAACACGCCAGCGGCCAGGGTTCAGCGCACCAAGCGGTTGGAGTCTGCCCGACAAATCCCCTGAACACTGAAAAAGGAAATACATCCACTATGAAACTGGCCATTACCGGCGCCAACAGCAGCGTCGGCCGTAATCTGCTTACAGAGATCGCCAGCCAGAACGAGTTCTCGGCCGTGGCCGGTGTGCGTTCATCCCGCTCGATGGAGAGTCTGCCGGGCGCTCCCGGAATCACACCGGCATTGATCGATTACGCGGATACCGGTGGCATGACCGAGGTTTTCACTGGCGCCGACTGCGTCGTGCATCTGGCTGGCGTGCTGTTTCCCGGTCGCGGCGATTCCTATCGGAAGGCCAATGTGGAGACCACGGCCGCGGTCGTGGAAGCGGCGCGCCGCGCGCAGGTTGCCCGGGTCCTGTTTGTCAGTGTCGTCGGCGCCGACCCAGCTTCAAAGAACCCCTACTGGCGCTCCAAGGGAGAGGCCGAAGAGCTCGTACATGCATCGGGACTGGCGGCCACGGTACTGCGCACGCCGATGCTGCTGGGGCCGGACACGGCCGGCGGGCAGTCACTGGCCGCAACGGCGTCGCGCAGCACGGCGAGGGTACCGGGCGGCGGTCGCTACCAGGTCCGTCCTCTGGACGTCGATGACCTGTCAGCGGCCATCCTTCAGTCCTGTCGCCAGCCGCCCGGTAACCAGGCAACCCATGAGCTGGTGGGGCCCGAGCCACTGTCCTACGCGGACCTGATCCGGCGCATGGCCGCGGCCATCGGCAACGATATCCGTATCGCCTCGATACCCGTGGCCGGACTGCGCCTGATCGCTGCCGCCAGTCACGCCATCAAACGCGCGGGCATCTCCCCGGCGATTCTCGAGGTGATCACGGCCGATGAAACCGTCTCTCACAATGCCGACAGCGACCTGGGAGTACAGCTGACACCGCTGGCGGAAACCCTGGAAAAGATCGCGAACAACAGTAGGGGAAACTCATGACCGAAGCCGAACGCCCGGACAGCCCCGTCAGCGACGAGACGCTTGAAGCCGGCAAGCCACCCTCCGCGAAATCCAGCCCTCTCGGGCGGATCGTTTTTCTGTTGATCACGGTGGCCTGTTTCATCTACCTGTATTTTCGCATCAGCGGCGCCGCCTCGCGCCAGGGACAGACCCTGGTCGAGTACATGGGCCAGGTGTTCGCGAATGTGCAGTGGCTGCCCTGGCTGGCATTGATGATGGCCTATTCCTGTTTCTTTTTCCTGCTCGACACACTGGTATCCACCAAGGCACTGGGCTGGTTCGTCAAGAAGATACGCTACCGCGATATCCTGCCGATCCGTGCCAGCGCCTATATCATCTCGGTGTTCAATGAGCAGATTGGCAAGGGCGCCATGGCCTACTATCTCAACCGGCGCGACGGTGTGCCCGGCTGGGAAGTGGCTTCGGTGATGCTGTTCATCATGTTCTCCGAACTGTTCTACCTGCTGGTCTGGGCCACGGCCGGCTACTTCTTCACCTCCAGTCAGCTCCCCGATGTGTTCAGCATGATTCCTTACGTGGCGGTCGTTGGCATCCTGGTTTTCACGCTCTGGAATCTGTATTTCCGCGGCATCATCCTGCCCGGCAACAAGCTGCGCGAGGGCCGGCTGTTCCATGCTTTCCGTCTGGCACGGCTGAAGCACTACGCCATGTTCTTCCTGATCCGCTCGCCGGCCCTGCTGATGGCCGTGCTGGTCTACACCGTGGCACTGAACCTGTTCGGCGTCGACGCGACATTCCTGGGCCTGCTCGGTTATCTGCCAGTGATCTTCTTTGCCGCCTCGGTGCCCACGCCGATGCGCGCGGCCGCGATCACGCTCTGGGTGGTGCTGTTCCCGGAAAACGAGGGGCAGATGGCCGCCTTCGGTTTCGTGCAGCACAACTTCTTCATCCTGTTCAACGCGCTGATCGGCCTGGTGTTCTGGCGCCGTGCCCAGCGTGAACTGTTTGGCCCCGTTGGCCAGTGATCGCAAATGCACTTACGGCCTTGCGGCTCCTGCTGGCCGTGCCTGTGACACTGGGCCTGGCCCGGCCGGAGCTGCTCGCGCCGGAATGGCTGCTGAGCTGTATCGTCGTGGCCATCGCCAGCGACTTCCTGGATGGCGCCGTTGCCAGACGGATGGGCACGGCATCGCCCGCCGGCCAGGTTTTCGATCACACCACGGACTTTCTGTTCGTCACCTCGGGATTGACGGGCGCCGCCATCGCCGGTCTTGTCACGCACTGGTTGCCATTGCTGGTGGCGGTGGCATTCATTCAGTATGTGCTGGATTCACGGCTGTTATATCGCGACAAAAGCCTGCGCATGAGCTTTATCGGCCGCTGGAACGGCATCCTGTATTTCGCCCCGCTGATTCTGCTGGCTTTGGGTCGGCTGGTCCCGGGAGATACAGGGTCGCTGTTGATGCAGGCCGGCTACTGGCTGGCCTGGCTGCTGCTGTTGTCGACGCTGGTGTCCATCATCGATCGCGTGATGGCGCCACTGCGTGACCCGGACGGATGATCACGGTCGCCCGTTCCCCGTCGGATGCTGATCGTATTCCGGATGCCGGCAGATGCAGCCGGGAGTTGCCAGCAATGACGGCAATTCGGGGATCGCCGGCGCATCTTGCCACCGGATGATGGCAGAGTTATCCTGATTTCAATGATATAACCGAGTCGTCACCCACCAGACAGGTGGGTGGTAAGCGGTTCCCGCTCGTTCGACGACCTGTTGGAGAGACACGATGAAATCAATACTCCGGCCAGTGCTTTTTTTCAGCGCCGCAGTGGCCGTATTGGCTGGCGCCACCACGCTCGCGCAGCCTGTCTCGCCGATCACCATCATAGACGGAAGCGGAGGCTATTCGGAGTACTGCTCCATGGCAGCCCACAATCCCGAACGACTGTCCTCGGTCGTGATCACGGGATCCCGACTTCCCATGTCACCGATTCGCGTGTGCACCCTGGCCATAGAGGCGGGTGATGAGAGTGCCAACCGGGCGGCGAACTATAATAACCGGGGTGTACTCCATTTCGAGGAAGGCAATCTGGATGCCGCCCTGGCCGATTTCGAAGAAGCTGTGCGCCGGGATGAGCGTATGGTGTTTGCCCATATCAACCGGGGCAATATTTTCATCCGGCGCGAACAGTGGGAACAGGCCATCAGTGCCTTTGATCATGCGATAGAGCTGGGTATCGAGCCCCGGGCGGATCACGTTGTGGAAGTTACTGATACAGAACCGTCGGGAGCACCCGGTGAAGTCAATGTCATCCCGGAAATGGCGCGAGTCCATTTCAACCGGGGGATTGCCCATGAACACCTGGAGCAGTTGCGGGCCGCCTATCTCGACTATCGCCGGGCATCGGAACTGGCACCCGACTGGGATGTGCCACGGGAGGAGCTGGAACGTTTTGAGGTCATCCGGCAGTGAAGGTGGTCCAATGGCTCACCCGGCGCGGAGCCTGCCGCGACGGAACCATTCCAGCCCGGTTCCATGATAGGCAAGCGCAATGAACCCCGCCTGCATCGGGATACGCACCCACAGGTACCAGGAAGGCGATGTAGCGCAGTGGCCCGCAAGGGCTGTGCCGCCCTCTGTAATCTGGTTACCTCTGCTGGGCTTCACGAAGCTCCCATGCCTGGCGCGCGCCCCCGTCACTTCATGATTCTGTAGCCCACTGCGGATAATAAGATTACGTTCAGGCGCCGCGTCTCACAGGCTCGACCTGACTCAACTCGCGCCATGTCGGGTCAATGGCGTAAGAACCATTGCTGGCACCCAGGATTCCGGATGCCTATACTTCAAGGTACCTACCAAGGAGCCCATTATGAAAAACGTTCAAGAATATATTGATGAAGCCAATGCAATCGTCCGTCGTGTCACGACCCAGGAGGCGATTGAAATCCACGCAAGTGGTCAGGCAATTTTTATTGACGTGCGTGATAGCAACAGCCTCAGAAAGACGGGAACAATCGCTGGAGCACACCACGTTCCGCGTGGGATGATTGAACTCTCGGCTGACCCGGAGAGCAAGTACTACAAGCCATTCTTCGAAAAGAACGCGCAAATATGCGTTGTCTGTGGTGCCGGGTTGATGGCCGCGATGGCCGGCAAGACCCTGATCGACATGGGGTATGAGGATATTGCCAATGTCGGCGGGATGCAGGCATGGAAGGATGCTGGAGGTCCGGTCGTTCCATTGAAAGGATAGCCTGCTGATTGCCACAGGATTCGAACACTGAATAGTGCTCGTGAACCCTGTGCTGGATATCATGCCTCATGGCTTGCGCGCTACAACGATAATATGAGTGCCTGATTCCAGTAGCCCCGACGATGTGCAGCCCTCTATTTCCATTCCAATCAGCTCGCTCCATTTCGCAGGATCCTGTCTGACGTCCCCGAGCGTCTCGATATTTGTGGACGACAGGCCATTCGAAGCCGACAAAGCAATAATCTCAAATCCGTTTCGCTCAAATGCACCCCGGAGTTCCTCTGCTCTATACATGTGGAAATAATGCCCCGTATATGGCTCCGTTTCAGGCGTGATGTCTCCATTCTGAATCAGTTGGACCAAATCGCGCGATCTGATGTCAGGAAAGAATCGATGCAGAGAGTTCCCCAGAGAGACATTGCACTAGCAATCAGCAGCCCACCTGCTCTCAGTACTCTGTGACACTCAACCTGATCAAACACATAGCTCAGGGCCCACCACAGGCGACTATGGCATTAAAACGCACTGATGGAAAATTCTCCAGGTTCGTTACATCTACCTTTACTTAATCAGTTACAGAATCTCAGAATCCGAGCTGTTTCGCATTCTCCCGGTTTGCTTCCAATTGCACCATGGAGATATCACTAACGATAATGCTGCAGCCAAGTTCGTGTAGAGTCTGTGTAAACCGTCCTGGTCCGGCTCCCACCTCAAGGCATTGATGTCCCTTTCAAAATTGCCAACAAAGCCAGGGAAGACTTGATTGGTATTGCCCGCATGGCCCACTAGCCGAGAATCCCATGCTTGGCCGAAAGTGCGACGATATCAGAAAGAATTACTGCAAGTACCCTGAAGGCAGCCACATCATTTTCTTCCGGCTTGGTACTGACTGCGATATCGAGATCATTTGAATACTACACAAGCGCATGGATGTGGCATTACATTTAATGCCTCATAATTCCCGCATCCACGCGCCAGCCTTGCTGGTCTCGTGCAATTGATGGTCAGGGTGGCTTGACACATAATTACGCTAAAACCATAATGGAACCGTATTGGAACTACACGGGGCTCAAGCATGGCCAATGTTACGTTAAAAAACATACCCGATGATCTGTATGAACAACTGAAGCAGGCGGCCAACGCGCACCATAGAAGCATAAACAGCGAACTGATTCATTGCCTGGAAAAGACATATAAACCAACCCGGCTCTCCGCCGCAGAGCTTGCTCTTGAAGCAGGTGAGCTGCGCAATCGAGTAGCGGTCACACGATTGGATGTTGACGAAATCACTGCGGCCAGAAACCAGGGCAGAGAGTGATTGTAGCGGACACCAATATCATCGCATATCTGTATCTGCCCACCGCACAAACGGATGATGTGGTCGCGTTGCTGCACAAAGATCCTCATTGGATTGCACCTTTGCTGTGGCGAAGCGAGTTCCGGAACGTGCTGACGCTGTACGTCAGAAAAGGCATTATTGATTTAGCTACGGCAATTGCTATGCAATCACAAGCAGAGAAGCACCTTGCCGATAACGAATACACCATCAATTCCATGGACGTACTGTCTCTTGCATCTGGGAGCGGCTGTTCCGCTTATGATTGCGAATTTATAGCACTTGCAAAATCATTGCGTCTAAAACTGGTCACTGGCGATAGAAAGCTAATTCAATTGTTCCCTGAAATCGCAATGACAGCTGGGGATTACTTACGCGCTGAACCCTGACGCCGTAGATAGCCGGCAACGGCGAAGTCGTTGTCCGGCGCCATAGGCGCGCAGTTCATTGTCACTATCCCTGTACTTGCGAAGTGTGATCATTGTCGTAGCTCATAACGCCCGAGGATAACCGGCACGGCCGCAGGCTGCGCCCGGAGGGGGCGTAGTTGATCGATTTGCCATATGCCTTTGCCCGGCAGCCATTATGCGCATAAACTATGCAAGGGCCTGTTGTCATGAGCGACTTCTACAATGCTGAAGCCCCGAAAAAGCCGACTAACGTCAGTATAAACAGTGACTTACTTAGCCAGGCGCGAAGCCTGAAAATCAATCTGTCAGCGACACTTGAACAAGCGCTGACCGAACAGCTGCGTGAAAGGCGGCGAGGTGAATGGCGCCAGGAAAACGCCCCGGCTATTCGAGCTTATAATGATTATGTCGAAAAGTATGGCACATTTGGCGACAGTGTAAGGAAGTTCTGATGGCTCAGTTCATTGCTTATCAGAACCCGAATCCCGCCAGCCGCGAGCAATTTCCCTGCTTATTAGATATTCAAAGCGATCTGCTCGATGACCTGCGTACTACAATTGTGGTACCGCTATGCCCTTCAGAGTCAGTGGCCCACATTACAATGTCAAAGTTGAACTCAGTTCTAGATATGGATGGCGATCACTTTACAGCGATGGTGCAAAACATGGCTGGGATAGATCGCAACCAGCTTGGCCAGGAGCTTGGCGATCTTACTCATTACAGAGCTGAAATTGTCGCCGCCGTCGATTTCGTGCTCTCTGGCATATAACGCCCTTACTCACG
>JAWLFN010000288.1:0-3003 GCA_041685555.1 Gammaproteobacteria bacterium
ATTGCGTCTGGTGACGCGCTGCTGGACAGACGTTCCCGGTCGTCACTCGTCACCGCTTCCAGGAAGTCCGGCGAACGTCTGGCGATCTCACCGGCGGCAAGCGGCCGGAGCCGCAGCGTTCTGACCCGCCCCGCCAGCGACTCATTGACCCCGGGCAGTCCACGAATGTTTGCGGAACCGGTCAGCAGAAAACGCCCCGGCGTCCTGTCCCGGTCCACCTCCGCCTTGATGGCCTGTAGAAGTTCTGGTGCTCTCTGGATCTCGTCGATGATCAGCAGGCTGTCATCGTGCGCGACAAAGGTCTGCGGGTCACTTCTTGCCGCTTCCAGAAGCGTAAGGTCATCCAGCGTCCTGTATTCGGACCGGTTGTCTGACAGATACTGCGCCAGCGTGGTCTTGCCCGACTGCCGGGCACCGGAGAGAACCAGCACACGACGTTTTGACAGGGCTCGGCGAACGGCGGCCTCCTGCCACCGCGGCAAAATCGCGACACTTTCCACCGGATCGATGCTCCTGAAGTCTTGTATGTGCTTTATTCTAACTTCAGAGTGCGCGTTTTTACAAATAGAAGGTCAGCGTTTTTATAAATACAGAGGCTGCGTTTTTCTATATGGCCCTTCCTGCAGGGTCAGCGCTGCTCCACCCAGTGGTCCGTGACCACCCCGTCCTGGACCTCCAGCGTCAGCGTCTCCGTACGGTCTCGCTCGATATCGATATTGAACAGCAGGAACAGCGAAACCTCCGAGTCGGTGGTGCGGCGATTGCTGTAGCGCCACAGCTCGGTGCCGTCCTCATAGGTGACGCGGCGATCGGGGGGGCCGAAGTTCTCGCGTATCCACGAGGCACTGGTGCGGCCCCGCTCGATGCGGTCGGCCTCATGCTGGCTCCATTGTTCGCCATGATGGCGTTCCTTGGAGTCGACGACGAAAAGACAGCCGGTCAGGGTCAGACCGGCGAGAAGAACGATCATCGGTGTTCGGATCATGGCGTTTCCCTGCTTTGTGCTCAACAGATGGTGTCATCTGGTGATAGCAGCTTCCGTGCCATTTCCATAAACGAATTATTATCAGAAGGTTATCAGTTTATGATCAATCCATCCCTGGCAATTCTCGCCACAATTCGGGTTATTTCCGACGACTATCTCGCTCGCTGGACGTTGCTTCCGCATACTCCCGATGACGTTGCCGCATCTGCTCGCCATGCTCTGACCGCTTGAGCTCTCCCGCATCAAACGCCTCAAGAATTTCGCGCTCTTCCTGATCCAGTTTACTCACGACGGACCTCCAATCTGAATTCTCGTGGCCATTCCTGCTCCGAATGGCAGCACAAATTATCAGAAAAGACTGCCCGGCGCATTCAGATCCAGTTCAACCTCCGGCGGGGTGATGTCCGGCAACGGCGCCACCGGATGCGCCTGCAGCACCCGGGCCCGCTCCACGGGGGAGCGCACCTCCAGGATGAGGCGGTAGGCCTGGCGCACCGGCGGCGCGTCCTCGCTATCCTCCTCCCCGGACTCGGGACGGGGATGGACCTGGACGGTGTAATAGCTGGAGGTGTTGTTGCCGATCCAGGGCGACAGTTCGGCCAGCTGTTCCAGTGGCACCACGCGGCCGACCTCGCTGCGGTTGCGGAAGTCGCGTTGTTCGCGGTAGGCCAGGATGCGCTCGATGGCTTCGTCCTCCAGGCCGGGCAGCAGCTGCATGGCCTCGCGGCTGGCCAGGTTCAGGTTGACCCGGCGGCCGGACCCGTAAATGGTGAAGGCGGCCTCCAGGTTGAAGTCCTCGAACAGGGCATCGAAACCACGGATCAGACGCAGCTCCTCAACGCTGTCCAGCTCCGGGTTGTTGCGGGCCCGGTAGGGCGGATCCAGTGACTGGTAATAATCATCCTCGGCACCGCCGGGCTCGGGCTGGTCGTTGAGATCGGTCCAGTCGGTCCAGGCGGCCAGCAGCTCATCGACCCGGGCCGGATCGGGGTCCGGGCCCAGGCGCTTCTCGATGATCTGTCGCAGGTTGCCCCGGGGAATCCGGTTCAGGTTGATCTTCCCGGCGTGGTCATGAATGCGCACGACCCAGTCCTCGTCGGTCGAGTAATGCAGGTTCAGTGCCTGGCCATTGAAGCGGTAGGCCGGAATGCGCTGCATGCCTTCATCGTCCAGGTCCATGGGCAGGTCCGGTGGCGGTGGCATGCGCTCCATGATCAGTTCCATCTCCGCCTTGTGCAGCGTGGACAACTGACCGGCGAGGTCCTCGCTGCCGGTGCGGTTGTGCCAGGCGGTGGTGGCGGACAGGCGCACGTTGGCGGCCAGTACCGTGACCATGATGGTCATCACCACGGTGGTCCACAGCACCATGATCAGCACGGCGCCACGGCAGCGACCGGGTGGACGTACGAAGCCGGGCATCACAATCCCACCAGGGGGTTCGGGTTGATGGTCCGATGCGTGTGGGCCGGTATCGGCGCGACGATGTCGAGTCCGGTCTCGCGGCTGCTGTCCTCCAGTGGCGTCAGTCGTACATGCACCGCCAGTGGCAGGCCCAGTCGCTCGGCGCCGTCCCAGGTGTCACGCCATATGCGATCCTCGTCGCCTTCCTCGAACAGGTAACTGAAGGTGGCCCGGTAGCCGGGCAACAGCAGCCGCTGGCGGGCCTCGTCCAGCAGTGGGCCGGGATCATCGCTCAGGGCCGGGGCCAGTTGCAGATGCACCCCGCCATCGGAATCATTGTGCAATCGCCAGGTGGTCAGTCCGGTGCCGCGTTGCGGGGATACGGTGGAGACCCAGGACAGGTCATCCTCGCTGCCACGAAAGAAGATTTCACGCCCCATGGTGTCGACATTGCGATAACTGTGCGGCGTGGCGCCCTGCAGGGCGCGTTCGATCTGCAGCATGGCCACGGTCTGGTCGAGGGTACGATCCAGTCCCTCGTGGTTGTTGTCCCAGTCGCGCATGACCTCGAAGGTGCCGGCGCTGAGCAGGGTCAGCAACATGGCGGTCAGGCTCAG
>JAWLFN010000289.1:0-2999 GCA_041685555.1 Gammaproteobacteria bacterium
CTGCTCCTGACTGGCCTGTACGGCATTGGCCACCAGATTGCTCAGGGCCTGCTCAAATCGGATCGGATCCACCCGGACCATGCAGGGTGTGCTGTTCTGGCTGTCCGGAATGTCCACCGTCACACCGCGTTGACGGATATCGTGCTCCAGCTTCTCCACCACTGATCGCAGCAGATTGCCGCAGTCCATGGCGGTGCGGGTCAGCGGGTTGCGGCGGCCAAAATCCAGCAGCTGCCGGATGATGCGTTCCATGCGGCCGGCTTCCTGCCGCACCCGCTCCATGCTTCGGCGCAGGTTGTCGTCCAGGTCGTCACGGCGCAGTGCCTGCTGCGCCTTGCCGTCCACGGTACTCAATGGGGTGCCGAGTTCATGAGCGATACCGGAGGCCAGTTGTCCGATGGCTGCCAGTTTTTCCGACTCCTGCAGCCGCAGTTTCAGTTCGGTTTCATGCGCCTGGCGCTCGGCGATCTCTCTCTGCGAGGCATTGATGCGGTCCAGCATGTCGTTGATGCCGCCAGCCAGCACCTGCATTTCCGCCGGTCCTTCCTCGCGCAGGCGGCGATCGGTCTGCCCAACGTTGATCCGGGTCATGTCGCCGGCGATCCGCCGCAGGTGGCGGCCGATGGCGCTGTGATGGCCGAACAGCACCAGCGCGATGATCAGCAGCAGGGCGCCGGCCAGCGCCGGCACGGTGCCCTGGCGGACCATGGCGATGTAGTCGCTGAAATCGCTGCCCCGTCGGGTGAGCTGCAACAGCCCGCTGATGCGGCCGCCAGTATCGGTAAGGGGAACAAAGTAGGAAAAGATCACTTCATCGCCGGCCTGCGAAAACTCGCCAAGACGGTCGCCCGCGGCTGCCAGTGCCGCTGCCTCGGACGTGCGCACGGTGCCTTGCGGGAGACCACTGCGGGCGATTTCCTGGCCGTCCTCGTCGTAGACATAGGCGCCGTAGACAACATCGATGCTGAAGGCCGAATCCAGAGCCTGTTGGATGCTGCCGGGGCGGTCACGTTCCAGGGCATGGCTGAGCGGGAGGCGGATGGCGCGCGCGATCAGCTCGATGTCCTGTTGCATGCGCTGGTCGACCTGCTCTTCAAGCAGGCGCAGTGACCAGGAGCCGGCCAGGGCCAGGACGATGGTCACGGGAATCAGCACATAGGCCAGCAGGGCGATCCGGAGGTTGTAGATGCCGCTGAGCCGGGGTTTCCACTTCATCGTGTCATCATACCGTGCGGGGAAGAACAATGACAGGCCGTGGCCTTCGGGTTGGCCTTACTTTATAATGCGCCGTTTCACACAGTTCTTCCCGCATGCCCGCCCGAAGCGGGCCGCATCAGGTCGGTCATCATGACAGAATCAGCGCGCAAGGCCACAGTCGAACGTAATACCCGGGAAACACAGATCCGTGTTTCGGTGAATCTGGATGGCACCGGTGAGCTCCGGTGCGAGACCGGTCTGCCGTTCCTGGACCATATGCTGGATCAGGTCGCCAGACATGGCCTGGTGGATCTGGATATCCGGGCCGACGGTGATCTGGAGATCGATGCCCACCACACGGTGGAGGATCTGGGCATCACCCTGGGGCAGGCCGTGCACAAGGCGCTGGATCGCAAGGGCATCCGTCGCTATGGCCACGCGTATGTGCCGCTGGATGAAGCGCTGTCGCGTGTGGTCATCGATTTTTCCGGACGCCCCGGACTGGAGTTCCATGTGCCATTCAAGCGCGGCGCCGTGGGCGGCTTCGATGTCGACCTGTTCCACGAGTTTTTCCAGGGCTTCGTCAACCATGCCCTGGTGACCCTGCACGTCGACACGATCCGCGGCCACAATGCGCACCACCAGATCGAGACCGTGTTCAAGGCCTTTGGCCGCGCGCTACGCATGGCCATGGAAATCGACCCGCGCAGTGCGGACGTCGTGCCATCCACCAAGGGCAGTCTGTAGACAAGCCGGCTGACAGAGCGCATTGCATGAAAACCGTCGCAGTCATCGATTACGGAATGGGTAATCTGCACTCCGTGGCCAAGGCTGTTGAAAGCCTGGACAGGGAGGTGCGTGTCGCCATCACTTCCGATGCCAGCACCATTCTTGGCGCGGACCGGATCATCTTCCCCGGCGTCGGCGCCATCCGCGATTGCATGGCTGAAATCCGCCGCCTGGGGGTCGACGAGATTGTGCGTGAAGCCGTGCAGAGTCGCCCGGTGCTGGCCATCTGCGTGGGTATGCAGGCCCTGATGGACTCCAGCGAGGAGAACGGCCATGTGGACTGCATGGGCGTGTTCCACGGCCAGGTGAAACATTTTGGCGGCCGTGGCGATTTACAGGACAGCGAAGGAAACCGGCTGAAGGTCCCGCACATGGGCTGGAATACCGTCAGCCAGCGCGAGCACCCGTTGTGGGAGGGTATTGAGGATGGCAGCCGGTTCTATTTTGTGCACAGTTATTACGTAGAGCCCGAGAATGATGCCGAGGTGTACGGTGTCACGGAATACGGACAGCCATTTGCGGTGGCCATGGCAAGGGAGAATCTGTTTGCCGTGCAGTTTCACCCCGAGAAGAGTCAGCATGCTGGTTTGCGGTTGCTCGGCAATTTCCTGCGCTGGCGTGGTTAAAAGTGGCTACGTTCTTTAGCAGGGAGGCGTCGTCGGGGTGTAGCGCCGCGGGACTCGCTTGAACCCGTCCATGGGGCGCTCCGCGTCCGCCATCCATGGCGGACGAGGGTCTCGCCCCGCTACACCCCGACGACGCCTTGTCTGCCAACGAAGTGACGGCTACCCGTGCCGCGAAGCCAACTGCTTTCTCTGACGAAGGTGACGGCAACCGCAGGAGTTGAAAGTGTGAGACTCGCTCCTCACCGGCATGCATGGCCGTCGTGCTCCTCGGACACGACATCGCTGGGGAGTGCCACGGCTGAGCTTTGCGAGTGATGCCGTCAGAAGAATGTACAGATGCAGTCAGGTCTTGCGGCGGGTGACCCCGATCAGGAGCGTCGACCGCCA
>JAWLFN010000003.1:0-44108 GCA_041685555.1 Gammaproteobacteria bacterium
CGCGCTGGCCCGGGTGGTGATGTCGAATTCCCTGGCCAGCGCGGAGATGGAGTAGGTGGTTGACCCGCTGTCGTGGGGGTCCAGAGTCCGGGAACGCAGATAGGCTTCGTCCAGAGAGCCACGATTGTCCATGAAATCCACCGGGTTGATTGACGTTAACGTAAACGTCAATATAATAGCCCGAAACGACAATAATGAAAACCCTGCCACGCCGGACCCGCCGCCATGACCAGATTGTCTTCCTCACCGATTCGTTTTATCACTGCCGCCAGCCTGTTCGACGGTCACGACGCCGCCATCAACATCATGCGCCGCATGCTGCAGGCCAGTGGCGCCGAGGTCATCCACCTGGCCCACAACCGCTCCGTGCGGGAAATCGTGGAGGCGGCCATCCAGGAGGATGTGCAGGGCATCGCGGTCAGTTCCTATCAGGGCGGACACACGGAGTACTTCCGATACATGATCGACAGCCTCCGAGAACGTGATGCCGGTCATGTCCGGGTGTTCGGTGGCGGTGGTGGAGTGATCGTGCCGGAAGAAATCAGCGCGCTGGAAGACTACGGTGTGGAGCGTATCTATTCGCCGGCGGACGGGCAGTCCCTGGGACTGCAGGGCATGATCGATGACATGCTCAACCGCACCGCCGGGGTGACCATGCCGGAACCTGGAGGGACCGATCATTGCGTGGCGGGAGACTGGTCGGCGTTGTCCCGAATCATCACCGCGCTGGAGATCGGCGCGCCGGAGACGGAACCGGTCAGGCAGTGGCTGGACCGCTCTCCGGACAGCGGCGTGCCCGTGTTGGGGATCACGGGCACCGGGGGAGCGGGCAAGTCGTCCCTCACCGATGAACTGATCCTCCGCTTGCGTCAGGACAGCGGCGACGGCCTGCGTATCGCTGTTCTGGCGGTGGATCCTACCCGGCGCAGGACCGGCGGGGCGTTGCTGGGAGATCGTCTGCGCATGAATGCCATCCATCATCCAGGCATCTACATGCGTTCTCTGGCCACCCGGGAGGGTCGTCACGACAGCGGTGGTTTACCGGGTAGTCTGGCGCGGGTGATTGCGGCAACGCGCGCCAGCGGCGTGGATCTGGTGATCGTGGAGACTCCGGGAATCGGTCAGGGTGATGCCGGCATCGTGCCATTCGTCGATTGTGCGCTGTACGTGATGACGCCCGAGTTCGGCGCCGCCAGCCAGCTGGAGAAGATCGACATGCTGGATTTCGCCGATGTGGTGGCCATCAACAAGTTCGATCGGAAGGGAGCCGAGGATGCGCAGCGGGATGTGAGCAAACAGTTGCAGCGCAATCGGATGGCGTTCAGTGAGTCGGTCGAGGCCATGCCGGTGTTCGGCACCATTGCCTCGACCTTCAATGATGACGGCGTGACCGCACTCTACCAGCACCTGCGTGACCGGCTGTGGCAACAGGGACTGACCGGCTTCGAGCCACGGTTGCCGCTCGTGGATACCCGGGTATCCACGCGTAGCGCGGTCATTGTGCCTCCGTCGCGCCAGCGGTATCTGGCGGAGATCGTGGAAACCGTGCGGGGGTATCATTCGAGGGTCGGGGACCAGGCTCGGCTGGCGCGGGAACGACAGCAGCTGACGGCCGCCAGGCAGCTGCTCGGCGAGAGTGTCTCCGGCGACCAGGAAGAGTCGGTGCCGCGATCTCTGTTCGATGATGCTGTCGATGCCCGTGCTCGGGCCCTGTCGGGCGAGGCCGACACATTACTGGAACAGTGGCCATCATTGCAGGCGCGGTATCGCCAGGATGAACTGGTGGTGCAGGTGCGTGATCGCGAGATCCGTGGTCCACTGTATCGGGAGACACTATCAGGGACACGTGTCCCGCGTGTGGCTTTGCCCCGTTATTCGGACCATGGCGATCTTCTTCGCTGGTTGATGACCGAGAATGTACCCGGACGTTTCCCGTACACGGCCGGTGTGTTCGCGCTGCGTCGCGATGCGGAAGACCCGACCCGTATGTTTGCCGGCGAGGGCGATGCGTTCCGGACCAACCGCCGGTTTCACCGCCTGTCGGAGCATGCCCCGGCCAAGCGTCTGTCAACCGCCTTCGATTCGGTGACCCTGTATGGTTTCGATCCGGCGGAACGTCCGGACATTCATGGCAAGATCGGCAATGCCGGTGTGTCCATCGCGACGCTGGATGACATGAAGGCACTGTATGACGGTTTCGACCTGTGCAGCCCGGACACGTCGGTGTCCATGACCATCAACGGTCCGGCTCCCACCATACTGGCCATGTTCCTCAACACGGCCATCGATCAGCAACTGGATCAGTTCAGGCAACAGGAGGGAAGGGAACCGGAGCCGGCCGAAGTGGAAGAAGTCACGGCGCAGGCGCTGCGCAGGGTTCGGGGCACCGTGCAGGCCGATATCCTGAAGGAAGACCAGGGGCAGAACACCTGCATTTTCTCCACCGAGTTCAGCCTCAAGCTGATGGGAGACATTCAGACCTGGTTTATCGAGAACGGGGTGCGGAATTTCTATTCGGTTTCCATATCCGGCTACCATATCGCCGAGGCTGGTGCGAACCCGATCTCACAGCTGGCCTTCACGCTGGCCAACGGCTTCACCTTCGTCGAGGCGTACCTGGCACGGGGTATGGATATCGATGACTTCGCTCCCAATCTGTCCTTTTTCTTTTCCAATGGCATGGACGCGGAATACTCCGTACTGGGCCGCGTGGCCCGGAGGATATGGGCCGTGGCGATGCGCGAAAAGTATGGTGCCACGGATCGCGGCCAGAAGCTCAAGTATCACATCCAGACTTCGGGCCGTTCACTCCATGCCAGTGAAATGGCGTTCAATGACATCCGGACCACATTGCAGGCCCTGATCGCCATCCAGGACAACTGCAACAGCCTGCACACCAATGCCTATGACGAGGCGGTGACCACTCCCACCAATGAGTCGGTGCGGCGGGCCATGGCCATCCAGTTGATCATCAACAGGGAGTGGGGGCTGAGCCTGAACGAGAACGTCAATCAGGGATCCTTCATCATCGAGGAGTTGACCGATCTGGTGGAAGCGGCCGTGTTGGAGGAGTTTGAACGACTGTCCGTTCGTGGTGGTGTGCTGGGCGCCATGGAAACCGGTTACCAGCGCAGCCGGATACAGGAGGAGTCCCTGTACTACGAACACCGCAAACACGATGGCAGCCTGCCGGTCATCGGGGTCAACACTTTTCTGGATCCGGACAGTGGCTCGGATGGCACAGGACAATCACCGGAGCTGGCGAGATCCACGCCCGGGGAAAAGCAGAGCCAGATTGATCGACTGCATGACTTTAAGCAACGTCATGCCGGGGAGTCGGATGTGGCGTTGGCCAGGCTGAAACAGGTGGCGCTGGAGAACGGCAATGTGTTCGCGGAACTGATGCATACCGTGCGGCATTGTTCCCTGGGGCAGATCACTGACGCCTTCTTCGAGGTGGGCGGGCAGTACCGGCGCAGCATGTGACCTCGCAGGGCGCCGGTCTCAGGCACGCTCGCCACTTTCAGCCGGATCCCGCCAGGCTTTCCTGGGCCTGACGCAGGGACAGGCTGGCCTCAATCACGTTAGAATCCGCTCGCGAATGTCGTCAGCACGCTGACAGAGCACAGGCACGAGGCTGGGCCAAACCTGTGTCAATGCGTTATTTTGCGCGTTTCGCGCGACAGTCGGTGGCATGTCAATGAGCTTATGATCGAGGAGACAGTATGGCGAGCTGGGATGATGCCTTCCGGGGGGAGGCGGGACAGGGGTTGTCCCACACATTGAGTTTTGCAGGGGCAGGCAGTTTCTTCCGCATCCCCTACAGCCGGGATCTTGCCGGTATCGATCTGGCGGTGACGGGCATACCGCTGGACATTGCTACCACCAATCGTCCGGGTGCGCGCCTGGGGCCGCGAGCGATCCGGCAGGCATCATTGTCTCTGGCCTGGGACCGACCCTGGCCATGGGTGGTGGACGCGATGCGGGCCTTGCGGGTGGTCGATTACGGCGATTGCGAACCGCCGGGAGAGAATCTGCTCAGTGTGGCCCATATCGAGACGCATGTGGCGCGCATACTCGAGTCCGGAGTCGCTGTGCTGTCCCTGGGTGGCGATCATTTCATCGCCTATCCGTGCATTCGGGCGCATGCAGCGGTGCATGGCCCCCTCTGTCTGGTGCATTTCGATGCCCATACAGACACCTGGCCTTCTTCCGGGAACGGGGTCAACCACGGCACCATGTTCCATCAGGCCGCCCGCGAGGCACTGGTGGATCCGGCGCATTCCACGCAGATCGGTATCCGCACCACCAATGAGGATACGCTCGGCTTCCGCACCATCACGGCACGGGAGGTCCATCAGCGCTCTCCCGAAGACGTGGCCCGGGAAGTGCTGCAGCGCGCCGGTGACAGACCGGTCTACCTGACCTTTGACATCGACTGCCTGGACCCGGCCTTCGCTCCCGGTACCGGCACTCCGGTGCCGGGCGGGCTGTCGACTTTCCAGGCACTGGAGATCCTCCGGTCCCTGCGCGGCCTCAATGTGGTGGGCATGGACATCGTCGAGGTGGCGCCCGCCTATGATCATGCGGAGATCACCGCGCTGGCGGCCGCCCAGATCGGTATCGAGATGCTGAGTCTGTACGCGGACAACCGGGTGATGCGTAATGGAGGTGTCGCTGGTGCGTGATAGCGATGAGTGGCGGGCGATCGATGCAAGGAACCTGTACGCCATGGACAGCTGGTCGGACGGATTCTTTTCAGTCAACCGTCACGGTCATGTCTGTGTGCGTCCGATCCAGGACAGCGAACTCGAGATCGACATCATGGAAGTGGTCGCGGCCGCCCGCGCCGAAGGCACATCGTTGCCGGCGCTGATCCGTTTCCAGGATGTGATCCGCTCACGGGTCCAGCGATTGAACCAGACATTCCGGGAAGCGGTCGAGGAAGCCGGCTATGAATCCGGGTACAGGGGAATATTTCCGATCAAGGTGAATCAGTTGCAGGAAGTGGTGGCGGAGGTGCTGGAAGCCGGCCGGCAGTTCGATATCGGGCTGGAATGCGGATCTCGGGCCGAATTGCTGGCCGCGCTGCCGCTGGTCACTGATCAGACCCTGTTGCTCTGCAACGGGGTCAAGGATCGCTCCATGTTGCACCTGATGCTGGAGGCGCAGCGCATGGGGCAGCAGGTGCTGCCAGTGATCGAGAAATACACCGAGTTCGAGCATCTGCTGGAACTGGCGGATGAATCCGGGATCAGGCCGGTATTGGGTGTGCGGGTCAAGCTCAGTACGCGTGGCTCGGGGCGTTGGTACGAGTCAGGTGGCGCCAGCAGCAAGTTCGGACTCACCGTGCCGGAGCTGGTTAGTCTGCTTGAGTCGCTGGAGCGGCGCGGCTGGCCCGATGCGCTGCAGCTGTTGCACTTCCATCTGGGCAGTCAGATTGCCGATATCCAGGTGCTGCGCTCGGCCGTACGTGAGATTACCCGCATTTATGCCGACCTGGTACTGCGTGGGATTCCGGTGCGGTACCTGGATGTCGGTGGCGGTCTGGGGGTCAACTACGGGGAAGGTTCCAGTGATCCCGATGCGGCCATCAATTATGGATTACGTGAATACGCCAATGTCGTGGTGTACGCCGTCAAGGAAATCTGTGAAGAGAAGCAGGTCGCCGCGCCCATGTTGTTGTCTGAAAGCGGTCGTGCGTTGACCGCACACCATTCCATGCTGGTGGTCCCGGTGCTTGGGGTACACCGACCGGACAGTCCGGCGACCGGCGAAGTGCCCACCACAGCGGATACGCCCTCTGTCGTGACCCGGCTGGCTGCTGTCCTGGAGGATGTCGGTCGCTGCGATCGTACCGGAATGTTGCTGGAGTCGTATCACGATATCAGGGAGTTGCGCGAAGAGGGTGAGCAGCTGGCCCGGCTGGGCTATCTGACGGTGGGCGATATCGCGGCGGCGGACAGTCTGTACTGGAGTGCCTGTCGCGAGATCTTGCGCCGGCTGGTGGCCCAGGCACCGGACCCGGTCCCGCCGGAGCAGGTGGAACTGGAAGAGCAGTTGACCGATCTGTATCTGGGCAACTTCTCGGTATTCCATTCCATCATCGACCACTGGGCCATTGGCCAGGTTTTTCCCGTCATGCCACTGCATCGACTGGATCGCCGGCCGCAGCGTCGCGCCCGTATCGTGGATCTGACCTGTGACTCGGACGGCAAGATCGGACGCTATGTATCCTCCCACGCCAACCCTTCGTGGTTGCCACTACATGAGTACCATGCGGGAGAGCCATATTTTCTCGGGATTTTTCTGGTGGGGGCCTACCAGGAGATTCTGGGCGATGCCCACAATCTGTTGGGACGTGTCGACGAGGTGCATGTCTACGCCCGGGAAGGCGAGGAAGGTAATTTCTGGATCGATAAACGCCTGAAAGGTATCACGGTAAAGGAAATACTGAATCAGGTTCAATATTTTCCGAATGATCTGGATCGTCGCATGTCGGACTTCGTGCGTCGTCAGATCAATGCCGGTCATGTGAAAGCCTCGGACGGCATGCGCTGGCTCAACCGTTATACCCGGCATCTGGATGACACCACGTACTGTGACACGTTCTCCATGGAGCCGGAGTAGATGTCATCGTGGATACCATGCCGCGCCAGGGCGCCGGCCCGGACCCGGTGGGCAATCCATGGAAAGTCCATCAGATTGCCCGGCAGCCGGTCCCGGTTCTTCTTCCGAAGCCCTGCCGGAAACGTTCGTCTCCGGCCAGACACTTCCTGTGCATCGATTACGGCATCAGTCGCATGATGCCTTCGTCTTCAATGCCCAGATAGACGTACCCATCCGGTCCCTGTTCGACGCTGCGGATACGACCCGTGTCGGTCAGTAGCGAGGTCTTGCGCAGTACGCGATCTTCGTGCAGTTCGAGCAGTTCGAGCACATTACCACCCAGGCCGCCGACCAGCAGGTGTCCCTGCAATTCCGGGTAGCGATCACTGGTCACGAAGGTAATGCCGGCTGCGGCGATGGAAGGGTCCCAGTACCAGACCGGCTGCTGGATGCCCGGACGTGTCTTGACCTCTGCCAGCGGTTCGCCGTTGTAATTGATACCGTAGCCGACATAGGGCCAGCCGTAGTTGGTGCCGGGCTGTACGATGTTGATTTCATCGCCACCGCGCGGACCGTGCTCGCTGACCCAGATTTCACCGGTTTCCGGGTGTCGATCCATTCCCTGCGGGTTGCGATGACCATAGCTGTAGATGGCATGCTTGGCATCGGCATTGTTCACGAAGGGATTGTCGGTCGGTACGCGGCCGTCGGCATGCAGCCGGTAGACTTTGCCTCCGTCGCGTGAGAGGTCCTGGACGACATTGAAGTGGTCGCCCCGATCGCCGATCGAGAAGTACACGTATTCTCCGGTTTCATCGAAAGCGATCCGGCTGCCATAGTGCTGACCGCGCGTGCTGTTGGTTTCACCCTTGTACAGCACTTCCTGATCCACCAACTGATTGCCATCGAGCCGGGCACGCATCAGTGCAGTGTTGCTGCCTTCACCCTCGCCCTCGGGGCTGGAGAAGGTGATGTACAACCAGCCGTTGTCGGTGTGGTCGGGGTGAGCCTTGATATCCAGCAGCCCGCCCTGTCCGTTGACGTGAATCTCGGGCAGTCCCTCAATGGTGGAGGGCTCGCCATCCACAATACGGTACAGCGTACCACCGCGCTCGGTTACCAGCAGGTCACCATTCGGCAGCCACTCCATACCCCAGGGTATGCCTACTCCCTCAACGAGAGGCTCCAGTGTGTAGTCTCCAGTCTGCTGTGCCTGCAACACGCCACTTAAAGAGACGGAGGCGAGGAGCAGAGTGAATGGCTTCAGTATATCGGCAATTTTCATGGTCTTTCCCCTTCTGCATATCAGCGGATTCGCTGGTCGATCATGAAGTCGAAATGGCATTGTAACCGACTCCGGAGCCAGTAGCAGCCGCTTGCGGTGCCAGGTAAGGACAATGGCCCGCCACAGTGACGGAAGGAGGAATTTTTCTGTCATTAAAGTGTAAAGAAATTGTAATATTTCGCCGCTTTGCATAGACTTCGCCCCCAATGAACTACTTTGAGATCACATACACCGCCCTGGGCGGCCTGGGTATCTTTTTTCTGGGCCTGCGGTATCTCTCCGAATCCCTGCAGTCCAGCGGCAAGGAAGCGATTCGCGGCATTCTCGCCTCCTTGACCAGAAACCGTCTGATGGCGGTGCTGGCGGGCATCGGCATCACGGTGTTTGTTCAGTCCAGCTCCATATCCACGGTAATGACGGTCAGCCTGGTGAACGCGGGTCTGATGGAGTTGAAACAGGCCATCGGCGTGGTGCTGGGAGCCAATATCGGTACCACGGTGACCGGCTGGATCATCTCTATCAAGGTGGGACAGTATGGGCTGTTGATGATCGGCCTGGGTATGTATCCGATGCTCGTGGCCGAGCGCCAATGGGTCAATACGGCCGGCAAGACCCTGGTGGCGCTGGGCATGATCTTCATCGGCCTGGATTTCATGAGTGGCGCGTTCGTGCCGCTGCGGGATGATGAAAACTTCATTTCCTACCTGTACCTCTTCGATGCCCGGTCCCTGCCCACCTTGCTGGCCTGTGTGGTTCTGGCCTGTCTGCTGACGGTGGTAATCCAGAGCAGTTCCGCGATGCTGGGTATCACGATCACCCTGGCCACCACTGGGGTCATCGATTTCCACACAGCGGTGGCATTGATCATCGGTGAGAACATCGGCACCACCATCACTGCCCAGCTGGCCTCCATAGGCGCCAATACCTCGGCTGTGCGAACGGCGCGGGCACATGCCATTTTCAATGCACTGGGGGCCGTGCTGGTCATCATCATATTCCCCTGGTACGTGGAGTTCATCGACTGGATGGTGGGAGGCGACGTGAATCTGCAGGACGAGGACGGTATGCGCCCCAATATCGCCTTCCATATTGCCGTGGCCCACACCATGTTCAATGTGGGGAATGTGTTGTTCTGGATTCCGCTGATCGGCACGTTGACCCGCTTCGTCACCTGGCTGGTGCCGCAGAAAGGGGAAAAAGAGCCTCATAAGCTGCGTTATCTCGGTACCCGTTCCACCATGGCACCCGAGGTGGCTCTGCAGCAGGCCGATCTGGAAATGAACAACATGGTGGAGATCACGCGGGAGATGTTCGAAGTCACCCGCGAGTACGTCAACGGTGCCAAGCACGACAAGAAGCGCTACAACCGGATCAATCATCTGGAAGATATCACCGACAACATCGAGGAGGAGATGATCAAGTTCATCACCGTGGTGCTGACCGGTTCAGTCAGCCGGACCCAGTCTGCCCGGGGCTATGGCCTGATCCGCATGGCGGATGAGATCGAAAGCATTGCCGATTCCCTGCAGTCCTTTGCCATATACCGCAGCCGCCTGTACCGACGCAGGGAAGACATCAGTACCGAGGCCTGGAGCGACATCATGGCGTTCTATGACAGGGTGGGCGAGTATTTCGACCGGTTGACCACGGCGCGCGAACAGGAATCCGGCCTGGCGCAGATCAATGCCCTGATCGAGGACGCCAGACCGCTGACCCGGATGGCTGATCAGATGCGTGACCGGCATCTGGAACGTATACGCACCGGGGACTGCCAGTCTGTAACGGCGCAGACCTACAGTGACATGTTCGTCTCGCTCAGGCACATCAAGAATCACGCCGTCAATTATGTGGAAGCGTACGCTGGTATCTGACGGCGGCCTGCCACGACTCCATGACGGCTGGGTGATCGGGGCCCGCACGATCGGCAATGGCCCCGATCCGGCCGCTTGAATGTCCGCGACCACATGGTCAATACTCCCTCCCAGACAGTTTCAGTCCAGCCTGGAGAGCATTGTCGGGATGATGACACGATATTTTGTGCATTGCAGCTGCCTGGTGATCCGTTTGCCAGTGCTGTTCGCGACGTTGGCATTGTCGATGCCGGTGGCGCAAGCGGCGGAAGATGACGGGCGAGATCATTCCCGCGCGGAGTACGGGCAGTCGGGGGCATCATTCTGGAGTCCATTGACCGATTTCGAGCGGGATACCATTGAGCGCTATCCGCTGGCGGAGCAGGGTGATCCGGATGCGCTGCTGGCGCTGTATCTGGTCGCTTCCGGTGACATCCGCACTCGCGCGGCATTCCGGGAGTACCGGCGGTTGATCGGGGATCGCGCGCCGGAAACGGATGACGGCCTGGGGGCCCGGCAGACGGGAGAAGACCTTCTCCAGGCCATGTTCCAGCGTTTTCTGGGTGGAGAAGCGCGTCTGGATGATCCGCTGGAGGCCTACGACGCCGCTCAGAGTCAGCTCAGCACCCTGCTGGGATCCGGTCGTTACAACTGTATCAGCTCCTCGTTGCTGTATATTGTGCTGGCCCGGCGGGCGGGGCTGGAGGCCAACGGCGTGATTCTGCCTTCCCATGCTTTCGTCGACATCACACTGCCCGACGGCCAGGTGTTGTCGGTGGAAACCACTTCTCCGGAGGGGTTCGGTATAGAACATGATCAGGCCTGGTTCGACGGTAACGACGAACAATGGTTCGAGGCGCGCGACCTGGAAGTGCCGCGATACGAAGACTACCAGGCCCGTCAACGGGTCAGCGCGGCGGAACTTGGCCTCGAGAACATGTGGAACCAGCATGCGGCCCGTCTGCCGTATGCAGATCGTCTGCGGCTGGCGGAATTGCAGGCACACCTGCGCTCCTCCAGCCTGCCGGCGCAGATGAACCGCATGATCTACTACAGCCGCGAGATCGAATGGATGCTGGAACAGGAAGATACGGAGACGCTGCAGCGGTTCATGCGGCAGACGGCGCCCTGGCGGGATCACATGCTGGCCCTGCTGGAGGAGGCGCGGGAGCCCGATCAGGAGTTCGAGGGGCTGTGGTACTGGCTGGAAGTGCAGCGTGCCGCGGCACTGATCGCCTCCGGTGCGTCGCGGCAGGGGGCCGAGCAGGCCCTCAACGTGCTGGAAGCGGTGTCGTCGACCACGCCGGAATCGCAGACTATCCGTCACAATGCGCACGTGGTACTGGACGACTATATGCAGCAGATGAACAGTGCCGATGATCTGGATCATGCCCGGAGGCAGCTGTCGAGACTGCCGGCCCTCTGTGAAGGAGCCGACTTGTGTATGCAGGCCCTTGCGCGCCTGCACTCGGGGCTGGCCGCGGTGGACTGGGAACAGGGCGACTGGGAGCGGGCGCTGGGGCATTTCCGCGAGTATCTTGCCATGCCCGGATCCGATGCCTTCCGACCGTCAATCGAGCAGAATATGGAAGGGGCATGGCTCAACTGGGCCGAGCAGAACTGGTACGACGAGTTCCGTGACCAGGCCATGGAGCGCCTGCGACGTTGCGTCACCGCTCTGGAAGAGGCGCCGCGTTGTCGACAGCGTCTGGAGGAGTACCAGGCACAGCGGTTCTGACACTGTCGGGGGTGAATGGGTCGTCCCCATCCCCGGCAATGCGCCAGTGTTGGGGTAATGGCTCCTCGGTCCACGCTGCTGTCTGCGGGAACAGTGGTGGCCGCAGCACGGAAAAACGATCATCATGAATTACGCGGGTGCGATACCGGGGTTCGGTGGCCGACACCGATCCCGCTGTCAGACTGCCCAGAATGGTCATCGTGCCCCCCTGCCGCGACCGGAATCGTTGTACGGCAAAGCGCCTGCCGGCATAGATGGCGGCATGGATGTCCAGATCCCCCCGTCCTGTCACCGTGGGCGGGGCCACCAGTACGGAGCCGTCACTGATGAGCCCCAGCAGATCCGTGCTGGCGGGATTGCTGTCCGGCGACTCCCGATAGACCAGGTTGCCGGTGATCAGCAGTCGACGTGGTGCGTAGACCAGTATCTGTCCGGTGACGGTTCCGCGGACCGACAGCGTTACACCATCGCGGGCGATCAGATACGCTATCGGGCTGTGGGGTGTCCGACCGCCCTGCCCATCATCGCTGTTCCAGCGATAGCCTCCTCCCGCCAGGAATTCAATGGTGGCGTCCGAGGTGAAGAACCGGACGTCCTGTTGCGGATCGGCGTCGGCCCGGCTGATGGCGTCCTCGTCCAGATCGATCGTGGGCATGGGGATCCGTGCCACACCGGTGTGGATTCCCTCGGGAAACAGGTCGGGGTCCCGCAGACGGCGGGTCACCGGCATGTGTGCCGCCACGGTGACCGGGCCATGGAAGGTCGGCCGCAGCCGCCGCGAGGTCTCCACCCGAATGCGCGAGTTGGAGTGGAACCGTCCGATCACCTCGTCACCGGACAGCCAGACATTATCATCCCAGTGGTCCACGAACTTGGCGAAGCGGGAGAAAGCCGTGCGTTGCAATGTGACACTGGTGGTGAGTGTGCGATCGCCATCGCCGTCGGTATGGATCTCCAGCCGGCGTTGTTGGGAGCGGGTTGGCGCCGGTGTTTCTGGAGGCTGCAGTCGGGCCCGGTAGATCCGTCCTTCATGTTCCCAGGTGAATTCCCGCACTGCCGTTGAAGCGGACAACTCCGGGAGCAGAGAGCGGATGTGATCGGTCAGCGCAGCCTGGACGGTCGGTTCGATTTCTGGCCGCGGTGGCGGGTCGGGCGGGGCCTGGACAACCATGCGACTGTCGACCGGGACCGGCCGGGAAGGTGATGGCTGGGGTATCGGTACAGGGCTGAATTGCGGCGCCGGCCCGGCATCGCTTTCGGTATGATTCCGGGGAGGTGGCGATTGTGGTGCGGGGAGTGACGCTGCCCCGTCCGGCACCGGCAGAAGATCGGGCAGAGTGGCTGTTGGCTCGGTCGTGGTCGCATTGACGGTCGTCACGGATCCTGTCTCCGATGCCGCCGCGGGAGAGGGGGGCTCCTGCAGGACGATCTCGATGGAGGCATTGTCCTGGTCGGTGGCCGGATCTGTCTGGCCGGGTGGTGGTGTGGTCAGCAACAGCGCATGCAATGCGGCGGACAACGCCAGGGATGCATAAAGGATGCGGCGTCGCGCTGATGGAGGCGCTGTACCGGACTGACTGTCCATGGCGACCTATTCGTGGTAAAAGTCCCAGGTGATGTCGGTCAGTTCATTGACCGGCTCATGATGGCCCTGGTTCGACATTGCATTCTCTCTATCAGTCTGATCGGGTTCAGTTGGTCCGTCAACCGGTCATTCCAACAGAAAATCACTGATGTCCCGTTGGCGTGATGTATCGCGCGAGGATCCAATGATGCTGCCGCCCAACAGGGCCGTACGCTGGGCGCGGCTGATCTCGATGCCGGGCCCGAACGCGCCATCAAGGAAACGTCGGGTGAGGTCCACCAGTGGCTGCTCCGTGTCATCATTCGGGCCAGCGTCGACACAGGAGAGGGAGTCGCCGCTTCGGGCCCGGAGGCACAATGCCGGTGTATCGCCTCGGTCCAGGGTGATGGCCAGGCCGCTCTCGCCCACGTTGAACCGCGGAGAACGACGCAGCAGCCGGACCAGCTCGGCATCCATTTCCTGCGATGCGATCCGCACCGGAAGTGCATCGCCCAGGCGTCGCAGGATGGACGGGTCAGCTCGCAGAGCGGATTCATAGAGTTCCAGTGCCTCATCATTCTGTCCGCTGCGTCGGGCGGCATCGGCCATGCGCGCACTCACTCTGGCACGCAGCAGCACTTCCTCGGGTGGAAGCTGACCGAGCGCCCGCTCTCCGGCCTCGACCACGCGATCATGACGGCCATCCTGCCATGCGATCTCGGCGCGATACGCGTGATAGTAACCCTCGTTCAGGGCATAGGCACCCGCCTCACGGGTCTGTTCCAGCAATGCGCTGATGGTGCCACGCCCCATCAACTGCACCAGTTCCGGTTCGATCCATTCCGGAATATGCACATCCAGTGGCGCGTAGGGGCGCAGCCGATTCATCAATGTCTGGTTGTCAGCAAAAAGGGAGGCGGCCTGTCGGGAGGAGCGCCAGGTCCGGAACTGCAGCCATAGAGACTCCAGGCGCGAGGGAATGGACTCGATCCAGCCCTGCGTGGCGATTTCCTCGCGCTTGCGTTCCAGTATCTGCCGGTCGGCGGCATGACGGACCAGGGCGGCAATGGCGTCTTTCTGTTGCTCATCGGCGCTGTAGGAGCCGGTGCGGTCCGGCTGATTCAGCGCGCTGCGAGTCAGCCGCTCGGCATCCTCCGGGTAGCCGCTGAGCAGCAACATCATGGCGCTGACCATCAGGTGCTCGGCCCGATTCATGATGGTGACCAGGGGACGCTGGCGTTCGCGCCAGGCCAGCATCCGGTCCAGGCTATCGTGAGCGTCTTCGAAGCGGCCCTGATTCATCCGCAGGTACAGCAGATAGACCCAGGGATTGCCGACGCTGTCCGGATTGGGAAACAGGGTGGCACGCTCCAGCAGTTGTTCCGCCTCGCCGAAACGCAGCAGGCTGAGAGAGACCTCCGATGCATTGAGCAGATGAACGGTATCGGCCGCCGTGCTGTCCTCCAGCAATGAGACCCCGTCCTCCTCGCTCATCGAGTTCTCGCAAGCCTCCATCGACTCCAGTGGCCGCAGATCGGCCAGCTCCACCGCACACAGTGTATTCCAGGCGCGGCTGCGTTCCCGGGGATCGTCTGTGCTGGACAGGACCTCCTCGGCGCTGGCGCGGGCTTCATTGAAGCGGCCCAGCTTGATCAGGGGCCAGCCACGCAGCGATTCGGTGCTCTGGCCGTAGAATGACTCGATGCGTTCGAGGTAGGCCAGTGAGCGTTCCTGGTTGCCGATCAGCTGATGGGCATAGGACAGTTCGGTCAGGGTCAGATAATGCCATTCCAGATTGCCGTCGGCCATGGCGCGGCCCATGGACTGGTAGTCCAGCAGCTCCTCGGCACGGTGCAGGTGGTATAGCGAGCGGGGCAGGTTGCCTTCCACCCGGGACAGGACCTCGGCCAGGGAAAAATGGGCGCCGGGTGAGTCGGGTGCCTCCGCCACCCACTGTTCAGCCAGTTCCCGGGCCTCGATGTTCTGACGCAGGAACAATGCGTCGCAGATGGCCAGTGCCCGCTCTTCGGTGATGCCGGTCATGCCGAAGCACGATGGCGCCGTGGCATTGAAACCGTCGCCCAGTCCACTGCTGTCCGGCGTCTGTGCCTGCAGGGCGGGCGGCGCCGCGAGGTGGGCCACGGCCAGACAGAAGATCGCCATACCGCATAGCCGAGTGCGGTGCAACAGTCGGGCCGGACGCCGGTGAATCCGCATCGTCATGGTCAGTTGACGGCCCTCAGGGTGCTGCGTGCCAGTGCCTCCATGGGATCGTGGCTGCATTCCTGGAGCACCTTGTCAAAGTCGGTGATACCGGGTGCCAGTTCGATCCGGTGCCGGAGCACGGGGCCGAGAAGTGCCTGTATGTCATCCGCATTGACGTAGCCGCGACCATGAAGCACGGCCCGCACCTGCAGGGCCGGTAGCAGCAACACCATGCTGCGGGTGGAATTGCCCTGCACGATACGTTCGTCGTCTCGCAGATTCCGGGAAATGTCCACCAGCGCGGTGCGGATCGCCGGAGCGATCTCGACCTGTTCGTCGATGGCGCGGCGGGCGGCCAGGATGGTGTCCCGACTGACGCGCGCGGCATCGCCGGCATGATCGCGGCGAGACTGCCAGGACTCCAGTACCTGCAGTTCGGCCTCGCGATCGATATGGGTCATGGTCAGCTTGAACAGAAAACGGTCCAGCTGTGGGGTGGGCAGAGGATAGGTGCCGACCAGGTCCAGCGGATTCTGAGTGGCGATCACGAAGAACAGCGGGTCCAGCGGATAAGTCGTGTTGTCGACAGTAACCTGTTTCTCGCCCATCGCCTCCAGCATGGCCGCCTGCACTTTCGGCGAAGTCCGGTTGATTTCATCGGCCAGCACCACATGAGCGAAAATTGGCCCGTGGCGAAAATGAAAGCTGTTGCTGGTGGTATCGAATACAGCGCCGCCCGTGACGTCGGAGGGCAACAGGTCCGGTGTGAACTGGATACGACGGAACGGAACGATCGTGTGATCGCCGGCCCGGTCATCGATGATGGCTTCACCCAGCGCCTTGGCGAGAGTGGTCTTGCCCGAACCCGGGTAGTCTTCCAGCAATACGTGGCCATCGGCCATCAGGGCAATGACGACCAGTTCAATCACGTCAGCCCGGCCCAGAACACGGCTCGCGACCGCGGCACGCAGCCGTTCGATCACGTCCCGGGATTCAGCCAGTGCGGGGTTGCCATCCAATACTGCATTCATTGCGATACGTCTCCGATTGATCTGTGCGTTCAGCGCCCGGTCAGCCATGGGAACGGGTGCAGGGCGGCCAGCCAGCGCCGCCACAGGGGATGGGTGTTCCGAAGCTGGCGGTCCAGCTCACGCAGCTGTGATTGCCACGACTGCCGCAGGGCGTCGCTATCATCGCCCGCTGCCATCACATGGCTGTCGCTGATACCGCTTCCCAATGCGCGCTCCAGGTGATGCGTGGTGAGCGACTGCAATACGGGAAGGCGCGTCGAATGCCGCCGGGCAAATGCCTCCCTGGTTTCGCCGCGCTGGCGGGTGATGCCGAACGCGGCCAGTTTGTCCAGTGCAGCCCGAAAGCTGTGCCGGTGGAGTCCGTCACTTGGACAGAACAACGGAATCAGCTGCCGCCAGACGCGGATGATCCAGCCCATCACCAGCAGCAGCCCAAGCAGACCCGCTGTGCCGCGCAACACTGCCGTCATCGATAGAAAGTCCCTGGACAGGTTGTCCGTGTAGGACTCAAAGGAGGCGTCATCGCGCAGCATGTCGCCCAGCAACTGTTGCAGGTCGTCCTGCGGGTCCATGGACATGTCGACCAGGGTGCGCGAGGGCGATGGGTCCACGATCACCCAGCCACGTCCCTGCAGATAGATTTCCGGCCAGGCGTGGCCGTGCACTGCCTGGATCAACAGTGCCGAGCCGCCTGCGCGGTTGTCCGCCGGCACCGCATAGCCGACACCGACACGGGCCGGAATGCCGATGCTGCGGTACAGGTAGGTGGCCGCATAGGCGAAGTGTACGCAATAGCCTGTCAGGTCGCCAAACAGGAAGGAGGCGGCGGGATCTTCCTCCGAGGCATGGACGTTCTCCAGGCTGTAGATGCCGTTGCCATCCAGGTATTGCTTGATCGCCATGGCGCGGGCATAGGGATCATTGGCAAATTCCGGACGGACATCGCCGATCAGGTCTCGGGCGAGCTCTTCGTAGCGCGGATCATCCGGCATTTCCAGATACTCTTCCCACTGCGACAGGGTCCAGTCCGGCGCCCCGATATCCCGGCTCAGCAGGTCCGGAAAATCGAATTCGGGTACCAGGGAAACCACATCATAGGTGCGCTTGAAGCGCAGGCTGTTCGGATTGGGCGCCTCGGAAAACCGGGCCGGCGCATCGAGGCCGAACGGTTGTCTGTGATCGGCCAGCAGCCCGATGGTCGTGCGCACTTCCCGGCGCATGTCGTGGGCGGGAATTCGCTCATCCACCGTGGTCTGGCCAGGACCGATCCTTCGGACCAGGTCGCGGTCCAGGGTCGGGTCGGTGGCCGTGGACAACATACGACCGTTGAACTGGGAGTAAGCCGATTCACGAAAGTAGTAGATGCCCTCGTCCGGCGTGTAGTCGTCCCGGAACAGAACGACGGCGACGGGCGCTTCCCGGTCCTCGGGGTTGTTCTCTCCGTTACTGAACGGATTTTCCGACTGACTTCCGGAGGATGGCGTCTGTGCCTGCCCGGTCAGTCCGAGATCGTCGGTCAGGGTCGGAGACGGCATGCCGAAAAACTGGACCCAGGCCAGCAGCGCAAAACATAACAGTCCCAGCACGGTGAAGTGATAGGGCAATCGCCGGTGATTGTTCTCCATCATCAGAAGCGCGGCCAGGCCAAGCACGGCGGCACAGCCGGTGGCGAGCAGGATGGAGGCCGGGTCGATACCCTGGATCAAGGCGAAATCACCGATGAAGTAGGGGCGGTGGATCATGCCCTGGCGATGCGCTGCCAATGCGATGACAAAGGCAGCGGCCACGAACACGATCTCCAACAGGCGCGTGGCGGGGTAACGTTGCGCCAGATGCCGCATGAATGCGGTGCCCAGGCCGGCCGCGGCCAGCCACCAGAGTGATTGGGACAAATGGTAGGCGTTCATCGGTCCGACCAGACCGGCAAGCAGGGCGCTGCTGGTCAACCACTGGCACAACAGGCTGATCACGGCCAGTGCGGCAATGGCGGTCAACGACAGTGTCGGCATGCGGATCGGATGCAGTCGGTGGCGTGCGCCCGGTGAATCGATCACGAATCCGGCCACGAGACAGCCGACGACTGCCGCGGCTGAACCGCTGACCGTGGTCAACGGCAGGCTCAGCACCCACCAGGCCGCGGCCAGAATCACGGCACGCAGGCCTGAAGGCAGGAAATGGGTTGTGGTCAATGAAACCGCTGTTGCCATGGAGCGCGCACCGCCTGCAGTGATATGACCCGAAGAGCTGCCCCTTCGGCATCGGTAAACGGTTGATACTAAACTCTGTTCAGACCCCGGTCAAAACTCTGGCCGGTGTTACGGTCAACCACCATGACCTGTGTGGCCACGGGCCTGATCTGCTCCAGTGTCCGACGGAGTTGCATGATACTGGAGACTTGACCGCCATCAGAGCGACCATCTTCCCGTGTGTCGCGGTACAGCAGTCGTCTGAGCCAGGGGCGCGCATCTTCATTACGGAAACCGTCAGTCCCCAGAATCACGGAGAACTGTCCCCGGTGACTGGCAGCGGCCCGCTGCAACGCACCGATCCATGGCCCGCCCACAGCCGGCGCGAACACGATGCAGTGACTGCGTTGGCTGTCCGTGGATTCCAGAAACGCATCCAGTCCGCTGCCCTGGGTGTCGGTCACGTTTGCGTCCAGCGGGCGCGAGGCGCAGACCAGTTCCAGTGCCTCGTGCCGGTCCGCGGTCACGGTACGACTGCCGTCGGCGCCGAACAGCCAGTCGACCCCCAGTGCCCCGCTGTCGATGGCGATCCGCGCGGCGGCAGCGGCCGCCTCATCCTCGTCGGCGCTGATCAGGTAGGCCAGGGTGCGCTGACTGTCAAATACGCTTCTCTCTTCCAGACGGATGTTGAGTTGTCTGTTCCGGGCATAGACGTTCCACATGATGTGTCGCACAGGGTCGCCGGGGGTGTAGGGGCGGATCTCCATGCGGTCGCCGACCGGCTGGCCGGCCGGATCGGGAATGCCGTCTTCCGCGCTCAGGGAGCGTAGCAGGGGCAGCTGTCGTATCGGCCCCTTGGCGGGCAGTGCCATGATCCGCGTGGGAGTGGTCTGCGTCCAGGAATGCCGCGCCAGGCCAAGTACATCACTGACAGTGAAGCGACGGGTGACCTGGCTGGACAGACAGCGCCGCCGGGGAGTGAGCTCCTCATCCTGGTACCTTCCGTCGCTACTGATCCGGATGCGGGTGGTGATGGCGTCGGGATGGATGACCCGCCAGTGCAGTGATACCAGCGGCAACCATGGCATGGCAGGTCTGGTGTAACCGGACTCGTTGGGATATCCCGACTCCATTCGCAGATCGCCCGTGGCCGGGGGCGTGTCTTGTGCCAAACGCTGGCGCCGCTTCAGGACCTGCCCCGTGATCGTCGTCAATGCCATGGCGGCGAGGGTAATGACCAGGGCGCATACGGCAAGAGCGAATACGACCAGATCCATGCGCTGGTATCCCAGGCCATACAGCGAGGCCGATGCGATCACCAGCACGATCAGCCCGGTGGTGGACAACGGAAAGAGCGGAGCGTGTCGCTGCAGCCGGCGTTGCAGGCGTTTGAGAGTCCTCTTCCCGGTCATTGGCCGGCATCAGCCCTGGCGCGGATCAGACACTCCTGCATGATCCGGTTGTTGTGGCTATGGACAAGCAGTCGGGCATTGAGCATCTGGGGAATCTCGACAATCAGCAGCGTCAGCAGCAACAGCATACCGTACAGCCGCGAGGCATCGTGGGTCATCAGCAGCAGTCCACCGGCGAACGCGCCCAGGTTCAGGATACCGCGTATCCAGCGTCGCAGATAGAAATGATTCAGGCCGGTGAAAAAAAGCAGATTCATCATCCGATAGCGGCCCGCGCTTTTCAGCGCGCCGCTTTCCAGCTCCAGATACCGGCGACGGGCTGCTTCGGGCAATGTCCGGATCTGCTCGCGCAATTCGTTCTCCTCGAGCCTGAGTGCTTTTTCGGAAAACATGGTTCCTGTCTCATGTTTCTGGTTCTTCAGGCTGTAGTTGCCTGGCGAATCTGATACTTCTGCCAGAATACCACCCCGAACAATAGCACAGCACCGGCCACGTGGTAATGCGTGCTCAGCGGTGGCCACAGCAGCAGCGCCGCGCTCAATGCCAGCATGGCAGCGGTGAGCGCATTGAGCGGTCGGTCGATGCGCCATTGCAGCAGGCCGGCCATGGCATGCAGCCCCAGCGCGGACCAGAAGAAGATCGTCAGGCGTTCCGGCCAGGTGCCGGAAATGATGGGAGAGTAGGCAAACAGTACCGGAACCAGATACAGCCCCTTGGCGATCTTCCAGGAGGTGATGCCGGTGGGCATAGGCTTCGTGCCAGCGATACCGGCCGCGGCGAATGCGGCCAGACAGACCGGAGGCGTAACGTTGCTGTCCTGGGAGAGCCAGAAAATGATCAGGTGGGCGCTGAGCAGCATGCCGGTGAGCAGCTCGGGGCTCAGCATCTCTTCGCGGATGATCTGCTTCATTTCCAGGGGCATTTCGCGCAGCGCCGCGGCCGGACCACCTTCGAACAGGTCCAGTGACGCCTGGACGCTGGTGGGAATGGCGCCGTTGCGCAGAGCTTCGAGCAGCGCGTCGTGACTGATCAGGTCGTAGAGGATTGGAGCGGCCAGTGTGGCCAGCACGATATAGGAAGCTGTGACCGGCAGGCCCATCCCCAGGATCAGCGAGGCGATGGCGATCAGCAGCAGGCTGATCAGCAGGTTGCCCTGCGCCCATTCCACGATCATCAATGAGAACGCGTTGCCCACGCCGGTGGTGGTCACTACGTTGATGATCAAGCCCACGGCCACCAGCAGCAGTGCGGTCGACATCATGGTCCTGACGCCATCCACGGTCGCTTCAAAACAGTCCTTCGGCTTCATCGGGGTGGGCGACAGCCAGGAAGAGACGATCACGGCCAGGATGGCGACCGCGGAAGCACGGATCGGGGTGTACCCGGCCACCAGCAGTCCGACCAGCACGGCCAGCGGGATGATGAAATGCCAACCCTGCTTCAGTACGTCCATCACCGGCGTGTGCTCGCCGACCTGATCCGGCCTCAGACCGAGCCGCTTGGCCTCGATGCTGACAAAGTAGGTCACGGTCAGGAAATACAGCAGCGCCGGTAGCGCGGAAACCGCGATGACGGTCAGGTAGGGTATCTGGGTGTAGCTGGCCATCACGAAAGCACCGGCACCCATGATCGGTGGCATCAGCGCACCGCCAGTGGATGAGGCGGCGACCACCCCGGCCGAAAACTGTCCGGGAAATCCAGAGCGTTTCATCATCGGGATGGTGATCACACCGGTGGAGACCGTGTTGGCGACGGCCGAACCGGATACCGAACCCATCAGTCCGGAGCCGACCACCGCCACCAGGCCGGCGCCGCCGGTGAAGCGGCCTGCCAGGCAGCGGGCCAGATTGACGATGAAGTCGCCGGCGCCCGATCGAAGCAGGAAGGCGCCGAACAGGATGAACATGAACACGTAGGTGGCCGAGATGTTGGCGGTCATCCCGAACATGCCTTCCTCGCTGTAGAAGCTGCGGTACAGCACGGTTTCCACGGTCAGCCCCGGAAAACTGAATACGCCCGGGACATAGCGTCCCAGAAAGGTGATGTAACTCAGCGAGATCAGGATCAGGATGGGCATGAACCAGCCCGTGGTACGGCGGGTGAATTCGATCGCCAACAGCACGGCGATGGCGGTGACCACGTAATCCGAGACAATGAACTCGGCCTCCCGGTCATACAGCGCGTTCTCGAACAGCATCAGGTAGACGGGCACCAATACGGCGATGACAGCCAGCACCACGTTCAGCGCATATTGCCATGTCGGCAGCTTCGTACCGTACTCGCCGTGGTGCTCATTGGAAGCCAGCGCGCACAGCGCGACAAATCCGCCGAAGTGGATCGCGGAGAACCACAGTTCCGACATGGTGGCGAACACGTTGGTGTAGACGTGGAACAGGGCGAACAGGAAGGCGGCCCATTTCAGATAGGGTGAATGCATGGCGGCAACTCAGTTGTTGTCAGTCATTGGTGTCGGTACCGTTATCGACGTCCAGCCCGGCCGGGCGATCCTCGCCAGGCAGGATCAGGTTGTCCGGAATGTCCAGTCCTTCCTCCCGGAAAAAGCGAATCGCACCCGGATGCAGCGGGGCGCCCAGTCCACGCAGGGCCCGCTCCAGCGCCATGTCCCGGGTAGCGCCGTGGATATCCTGCAACACCGGCAGGTTTTCCCAGATGGTGCGGGTGACATGGTAGACCACATCCTCCGGCACGTCGGCGCGGGCCGCCAGCACGTTGGGGGAGGCCACCGAGCGTACGTCGTTCTGCTGGTTCGGGTAGGTGCCGGCGGGCAGCTCGTACCAATCCCACAGGTCGTAGCGATGGTTGATCGTGGCCAGTTCCTCGTCGCTGAAGTCAAGTATGGTCAGCTCTTCACCGAGCTGGGCGAAGGCCTGGGTGATGGCGCTGACCGGTGCGCCGGCCGGAACATTCATGCCCACGATATTGCCATCCTGTATGGCGTTGGCGGCACCGCCATAGCCCATCCAGGCCAGGGAGAGGCTGTCCTCGTAATCCACGCCCAGTGATTCCAGAATGTAGCGGCCGGTCTGCTCGGCACCGGAATTGCGGGCGCCCAGCACGAAGCGCTCTCCGTCCAGCTCGTCGAGGTCGCGGATGGTGCCATCACTCACCAGTTCCGTCAGCAGCACGAAATGCTCCACGTTGACCCACATGGCACTGACCGAACGCAGGTGTTCCTGCTGGCGGCTCACCGGGCCTTCGCCAGCCCAGGCCCAGGCAGCGAAAGCGCCCTGCAGCATGGCGAACTGGGCCTGGTTGTCGCGCAACAGCTTGATGTTTTCCTGGGAACCGGCGGAGCTGATGGCGGACAGGGAAATACCGGTATCCGGTTCCAGCTGGGATTTGGTGATGGTGGCCATGGCGACGCCGATCGGATAATAGGCACCGCCGGTGGTGGCCGTGGTCAGGATGTAGGGCCGGTCCGCGGCCAGCTGATCCGAGCAGGCGGTCAGCGTCAGAGCGGCAAGCAGGCACAGCGTGAGCAGCTTCATTGTTGTTCTGTTCCCCCGTATGTCCGGCCGCTGATATAACCACAGTTCGCGCACCGTGGGCAAGCCATCAAGACCAAGTGTGACAGGGGGTGGCCGAGATCCGCAAATGAGGGGCCGGAAGGCACCTGACCCGGATCGCGATTGTCATGGTGGGCGCCCTGCACTATCATCGATTTTCCCTTTATCACGTTCAGATGTGCCATGTCCCTTGATCTACTCACGCTGAGCATCACGCTCACCTGTGCCGCCACTCTGTCCGCCCTGGCGCTGTTCATCCTCTGGCGGATCGATCGCCATCTGGCGGGTGTGTTTCAGTGGATGCTGGGCAGTCTCTTCATTGGATTGGCTTTCCTGACCATATTCGTGGTGGGCATGGCGGGTCATTCGGGCGCATTGGATGCCTTTATCAGCAATGCGCTGAGTATGCCAGCGGTGCTGCTGGTGCTGGAGGGTTGTCTGCGCTTCCGGGGTCATCCTCCCTCTGCCGGGCGCAGTCTTGCTGGTTTGGCGCTCATTCCCGCCATGATCATCATGGCCTGGTTGCTGCGACATGACGCGCAATCGCGCTACCTGTTGCATGATGCGGTGGCCGCACTGGGTCTGGGGGCCGCGGGAGTTGTCATGATCTGGCGTACCCGCACTTCAGTCGAGCTACGGGCCTACCTGTTGGCCGCGAGCTCAGCCTTCATGCTGGCCACCGCTTTTGCCATTCGCTGGGTGGTTGCGGCCAGCGCCGAGGATGCCGCTGCTGTTGCCCTGGACATGCCAGCCAGCCTGGCCCTGTATCTGGCATTGATCCTTTTCAGCATCGGCTGGACCTATGGCGTGGCGATCGCCTGCTATTATCGATCCAATCAGTATGTGATGCAGCTGGCGCGCGAAGATGCCCTGACCGGACTGCCCAACCGGCGCCGCATCGATGAAGAGCTGGGCCGGGCGCGAAAAGAGGCCGAACGGAGCGGCCGTGGTTTTGCGTTGATCATGATGGATGTGGATGCATTCAAGTCGGCCAATGACCGCTTCGGTCATGCGTCCGGTGACGAGCTGCTGAAAATCATTGCCGGAAGGCTGAGGGACTTCGTGCGCGACGCGGATTTTGCAGGGCGGCTGGGTGGAGATGAATTCATCATCCTGGCCAGAGATGTGGATGGTGTCAGCGAGGGGGAAATGATTCGGCGGCGTCTGGCCCGTTCGTTACAGGGAGCGGTTGAGCTGTCGGGCGGGTATCGATTTGAAGTGACCATAAGCGCCGGAGTCGCGTTGTGGGGGGTTGATGGGGAGTCAGTGGAAGAGCTGATCAGTGCCGCCGATCAGCGCATGTACAGGGACAAGCCCGGCCATGTCCTCCGGACGCGCTGAGTCACGCGGTCAGTGCCCGCGCTGTCGGCGACCTTGGGTGGTCTGTTATTGTAGTCAGCTGCAAGCCATCACCAACCGCTGGCCGGTGTGCATATTTCAGCATCCGCGGGAAAGCGGGCATGCGCTGGGTACAGCCAGAATCGCTCATCTGGGGCTGTCGGATTGTGATCTGCGGGTGCTGGATGGCCCGGTCAGCCTGCAACCGGATGACATCCTGATTTACCCGGGCGCCACTTCCAGACCGCTTGGGGAACGAGCTGTATCCGCGCCAGGGCGCCTGTTGTTTGTTGATGCCAGCTGGCGCAAGAGCCGGCGTGTTCTCCACGAGCAGCGGGCACTGGCGGAATTGCCGCGCTATCATCTGGAGCCGGGTGCCCCATCGCGCTACCGGATCCGCCGCGAACCCGCTCCGGGTTTCCTTTCTACGCTGGAGGCTGTGGTATTGGCATTGGAGACGGTCGAGCGCGCGCCGGGTCGTTATCGGCCTCTGCTCAGGGTCATGGACTGGATGGTCGACCAGCAGATCCGCTATATGGGAGAGGCGGTCTACCGTCGTCACTACGGCACCCCGGATGACGACAGATCCTGATTGCCCGTTTCAACAGGCCTGCATGGCGCTATATGATGGGGCCTGAGGCGCATCGAATTCCGAGCGGGAGGCTGTCCGGACCATGACCATGGAAATGATCATCGTGCTGTCCATCCTGGGCGTGGCCGTCCTGATGTTTGCCACCGGACTGGTCCGGATGGATCTGGTGGCGTTGCTGGTCCTGTGTGCACTGGTGATCGTGGGGCTGGTGGATCCGGAGCAGGCCATCGCCGGATTCAGTCATCCGGCCGTGGTCACAGTCTGGGCCATGTTCATTCTCAGCGAGGGTCTCGCCCGGGCCGGCCTGGCGGATGCATTGGGGCGCCGGGTACTGGCTGTGGCGGGGGAAGGGGAAGTGCGGCTGATCGCGGCCTTCATGTTGCTGGCCGGTTCCCTGTCCGCGTTCATGAACAATGTTGGCGTCACGGCCTTGCTGCTGCCGGTGGTGGTGGGGGTGGCGCGGCAGAGCCAGCTGGCACCTTCACGGTTGCTGATGCCCATGACCTTCGGTTGTCTGCTGGGAGGGGCGGTTACATTGATCGGTACACCACCGAATCTCCTGGTCAACGCCGCCCTGGTTGACGCCGGTTACGCCGGATTCGGATTCTTCGATTTTGCCCCGGTGGGTGTCCCGGTGCTGCTGGCGGGGACAATCTTTGTCGCGTTGGCCGGACGCCATCTGCTTCCGGAACGGGATCCGATTTCGCAGGCGGCCCGCAGTCGGGATCTGCGGCAGCTGTACAGTCTGGAGGAGCGGATCTTCGCCTTGCGTGTGACGGCGAAGACCGAGTTTGTGGGCAAGCGTATCGCGGATACGGGGCTGACTTCCACGGCCGGACTGATGATCATTGCCCTGACCCGTGCCGGTCAGACCAGGGCACTGCCTTCAGCGACCACGCGACTGCAGGCGGGTGATGTGTTGTTGGCCCAGGGGCGACTGGATCGCTTCACCCTGCTACGTCAATGGAGCGAATTGTCCATTGCCCGCGAAGCGCCGATACTGCATGAGAAGTTGCTGGAGGGGGCTGCACTGTACGAGGTCGTGGTCGGCGAGAAGTCGGATGCCATCGGGCAACGTGTGGTGCCAGCCCGGTTTTTTGAACGCTATGGTGGCTGGTTGCTGGCAATCCGCCACGGCGAAGAGGTACGCCGGACCCACCTGCGCGAGCGGCAGATCGTGGCCGGGGATCATCTTTTGATCCAGGCGGATGACCGGGCCATGGAGCGACTCCGCGACCGCTATCCCAATCTGCAGGCGCACACGCTGGATAAAAAGCAGGTGCAGGAGCACTATCAGCTGGAGGAGCGGCTGCTGGTGTTGAAGGTGCCACGCGACGCCGGCATGGCGGGGCGCACAGTGGGAGAATCGCGGCTGGGCAAGGACTTCGACTTCCGATTGCTGGCGCTGTTCCGGGATGGAGAATTTCTGCGCCCCCTGGCCTCGGACCAGCTCATAGAAGGCGCTGATCTGTTGCTGGTGCAGGGTCGGGAAGAGGACTTCGACATGTTGCGTGGTCTGCAGAAACTGGAGATCCTGGATGACGCCACGCCGTATCTGCGTGTTTTCGAGCAGGGCAAAGTGGAAATGGTGGAAGCCACCATCCATCCCCATATGCCACTCAATGGCAAGACTGTTGGGGACCTGAAATTGCGGGAAACCTATCAGGTGGACGTGGCGGCAGTCTGGCGTGAAGGACGCCCGCATCGCTCGGGGCTGGGCAGCATGGAGCTACAGCGCGGGGATGCCCTGTTGCTGGTGGGCCCGTTGAAGCAGTTGGCGCGGCTCAATGACAATCCGGACCTCATCATCCTCAACCCGGTTTCGGTTCGGGACACCGATACCCGTAAGGCGCCACTGGCGGGTGGTCTCATGGCGGGGGTGGTGCTGGCGACATTGACCGGCTGGCTGCCGATCCATATTGCTGCAATCCTGGGCGCTGCCCTGATGGTGCTGACGAAGTGTCTCAGCATGGAAGATGCCTACAAGGCGATCCACTGGCGATCGGTGTTTGTGGTGGCCGGCATGATGCCGTTGGGAGTGGCCATGCAGGTCAGTGGCACGGCCGCCTGGCTGGCGGAAACGTTGTTGGCATTGACCGGTGGCCATTCACCCTGGGTGACGGTGGCAGGTCTGTTCGGGCTGACCGTGGCGGCCACCATCATCATTCCGACCGTGGTGCTGGTGGTATTGATGGCACCCATCGCCATGTCCGTCAGCCTGAGCCTGGATATCGCACCACATGCGCCTCTGATGGCTGTGGCGTTGGCGGCTGCCGCCAGTGTCGCCAGCCCGGTCTCGCATCCCAGCAACGTATTGGTGATGGGACCTGGCGCTTACCGTTTTACAGATTTTCTCAAGCTGGGATTACCGCTGACGCTGGTCATTTTTCTGGTGGCGGCAGCCGTGATGCCGCGCGTATGGCCGCTGTAAGGCAGGTGCAGGGATGACCCCCGACCAGATCACCATCATCATCATTCTGTTGAGTACCATGGGCCTGTTCATCTGGGGCCGGTGGCGCCATGACATGGTGGCGGGAGCGGCATTGCTGGCCTGTCTGGCCGCCGGTCTGGTTCCGACCGATGCCGCGTTTTCCGGTTTCGGCCATCCAGCCGTGATCACGGTGGCCTGTGTGCTGATACTCAGCCAGGGGCTGCAGAATACCGGCGCCGTGGATGCATTGGCACAGAGGGTGCTGCCGTCCGGCGGGCACCCGACGTTTGCCATCGGGGCTATCACTGCGTTGGCCGCCGTGCTGTCCGGGTTCATGAATAATGTGGGGGCACTGGCGCTATTGATGCCGGTGGCAATCCAGATGGCCGGGCGGCTGGATATACCGCCCGGCCGTGTGCTGATGCCGATGGCTTTCGGTTCTATCCTGGGTGGCACCATGACCCTGGTGGGTACTCCGCCCAATATGATCGTGTCCGGTTTCCGGGCGGATGCCGGTCTGGGCAGTTTCACCATGTTCGATTTCACTCCGGTGGGGGCCGCCCTGGCCGCGACCGGTGTCGTGTTCGTGGGTCTCCTGGGTTGGCGACTTGTGCCGGCGCGCAGGCAGGCGGATTCAGGCAGTTTCGATACTGGCAAGTACCTGACCGAGGTGCGGGTGCCGGGCGACAGTAAATCGATCGGCAAAACCCTGCGCGAGGTGGAAATCACCCTGGACAAGTCCGATGCGCAGATCGTCGGACTGGTGCGCAGTGAGGTCAAGGTCATTGCGCCGTATTCGCGGCGGGTGCTGCGAGAGAACGATATTCTGGTGATAGAAGCGGAGCCGGAATCGCTGTCGAGCGCACTTTCCAGTGTCGGGCTCAAACTGGAAGAGGAAGTCCCGGTCAGCGCCGAGAAGGAGGAAGAGGAGCCTGAAGAGGAGGTCTCCGCTGAGGCAGAGCAGAAGGTCGGCAGTCGGTCCAGGTCGGCAGAGCGCAGTCGGAAGAACAGCCGAGCAACCGCTGCCAGGGACCGGAAGAGCGACGGGGCGGAGGAAGATGGCGAGCGGGATTCCGACGACGGAGCCCGGACGGTGACCCGGGACGAACTGGTGCTGCAGGAACTGGTGACCATGCCGGATTCCCCCCTGGTGGGTCGCTCGGCCTCTGATATCGAATTGCGTACCCGATACGGCATCAATCTGCTGGCCGTCTCGCGTCAGGGGCGGCGTTCCGTAAAGCGGCTGCGCTCGACGAAGGTGCGTGCCAGTGATGTATTGCTGATGCAGGGTGTGCCCGAAGCCATTGCCAGTTTTGCATCTGACTACAGCTGTATTCCGTTGGCCACCCGGGACATCCGGGTGCCGGACAAGCGGCAGGCGATCATCGCGGGCATTGTCATGATGATGGCGATTGGCGCGGCGGCGGTCGGCATGGCTCCAGTAGCCATTTCGTTCGCGGCCGGTGTGCTGGCTTTCATGGTACTGCGGATCGTGCCGCCGCGTTCGGTGTATCAGGCCGTTGACTGGCCGGTGATTGTGTTGCTGGGTGCCATGCTGCCGGTCGCCGGGGCCATGGCCAGCACTGGTACGGCGGACGTGTTGGCCGGCACCCTGCTAGGGTGGGTGGCGCAGGGTAATCCGGTGGTGGCCCTGGTATTGATCATGGTGGTGACCATGACCCTGTCCGATTTCATGAACAATGCGGCCACGGCCGCGGTAATGAGTCCCCTGTCCATCAGTGTCGCGAACCAGCTCGGCGTCAACCCGGACTCGTTCCTGATGGCGGTCGCCATTGGTGCCTCCTGTGCATTCCTGACACCGATCGGTCATCAGAACAATACGTTGATCCTGGGGCCCGGAGGGTTCCGTTTTGGAGATTACTGGCGGCTGGGACTGCCGCTGGAGATGCTGGTTGTGCTGGTCAGCGTGCCTGTGCTACTCGTGGTCTGGCCGCTTTGAATCGCGGAATTACGACGGACAGTGCGGTCGACCGATCAGTTCGGTGATCGCGGCCGGGCGGGCCATATGATAGCCCTGTCCGTAGTCGATGCCGAGTTGGCGGAGGCTGTCCATCACCGGTGCGGTCTCGATGAATTCCGCGATGGTCTCCATGCCCAGCGAATGGGCCAGTTCGTTGATCATGCGCACCATGGTGTGGTCGGTCCTGTCCTCCAGGATCTCGCGCACGAACAGGCCGTCGATCTTGAGCATGTCCACGGGCAGGTTTTTCAGGTAGGCGAAAGAGGAAAGACCCCGGCCGAAGTCATCCAGCACTACGCGGCTGCCAATGCCGCGGAGCTGTTGCATGAAATGCCGGGCTTGGTTGATGTTTGTCACAGCGGCCGTTTCGGTGATCTCGAACTGCAGCAGTTCCGGTGGAAGATTGCCGCGGCTGATGGTCGAGATGATGTGACGCAGCAGTCCGGGCTCGCTGATCGAGGCGCCGGATAGATTGATTGAAAAAGCCCCCGCTCTGGCAGCGACCGACGCGTTCTCGGTCAGGAATCGGTACAATCCGTCAAAAACCATCCGATCGACCCGGGGGGCCAGGCCGAAGCGTTCCGCGGTTGGCAGGAATTCACCGGGCAGGATGAGGGTTCCATCATCGCCTCGTAATCGCAACAACACTTCATAGTGCGGAAGGGCTGTTTCCTGTTGCAGCGGATAGATCGGTTGGGCGAACAGCACGAAACGGCGCTGTGCCAGGGCGTGTTCCAGGCGTGGCACCCACTGGCTTTGCTCCCGGTACTGCTGCAGGCGCCGGTTGCCGGGACTGTAGATGATCACCCGATTCTTGCCGGCATCCTTCGCCCCATAGCAGGCCGCGTCAACCTGTTTGAACAGCTCCACGGTGTCAGTGAGCTGTCCATCGATGACGGCCAGGCCGGCACTGAGCCCCACCGAGAACACCTGATCGTCCCAGGGGAAGCTCAGCCCGGCCACAGTCCGGCGGACCTGGTCACAGATGGCAGCCGCCTTCTGGATGTCGCAATGTCGAAGAATCAGGGCAAATTCATCGCCGCCGACCCGGGCCACGGTGTCGTTGGCGCGGATGTGTTCCTGCAGTACATGTCCGATGCGCCGCAGCACCATATCGCCGGCCATGTGACCACTGGTGTCATTGATGACCTTGAAGCGGTCGAGATCCAGGAAGCACAGCGCATGCGTGACTTCATCCACCCGGGCCTCGTCAATGGCCTGCTCCAGGCGGCGCTGGAATTCCCTGCGGTTGATCAGTCCGGTCAGCTGGTCGTGGGTGGCCTCGTACTCCAGCTTCAGGGACAGTCTGCGTGCCTCGGAGATGTCTTCCTGCAGACTGACGAAATTGGTGATCCGGCCCTGTTGGTCGATGATGGGAAAGATGATGGTGCGGGCCCAGTAGTGGCTGCCGTCCTTGCGGCGATTGAGCAGTTCTCCCTGCCATTCACGACCCTCCAGTATCCGGGCCCACATGGCCTCATAGGTTGCCCGTGGCGTCTTGCCCGAAGAATTGATATTGGTTTTCTGACCGATGCTTTCACTGTTGCTGAAGCCGGTCAGCTCATTGAAGCGCGGGTTGACGTATTCGATGATAGCGTTGTGGTCGGTGATGACGGTGGCCACCGGGCTCAGTTCGATCGACTTCAGTAGCCGGTCAATCTGCCGGTCGGCCTGCTTTCTGGCGGTGATGTCCTCCAGCTGGAAGACAATATTACGGACCTCGCCATCATCATCCAGCAGGGAGTAGCAGTCCAGATCGATCTCGATGGTCTGGTATTTCCAGTCCAGGATGCGGCTCTCGATATTCAGGTGAGTGGCCTGCCGGCTGAGGAGCTGGTCCAGACACTGCTCGATCAGTTCCTGCTCGGGGTCCGGGAAGAAATACTGCACGTCCCAGTTCATGATGTCCCGGGCGAAGTATCCGGACAGGTCGCGGAATGCGTGGTTGCTCTGTCGTATCCGGCCGCTTCGATTGGTGATCAGCATGGCGACCGGGCTGTGTTGCATGCCCTCCTCAGCGTAGTGTCGGGCCCGCTTCAGCCATCTCTCCGCGTGCATCCTGTTGATCTCGGAGGCGATCATGCCGGTCAGGACGTCCAGCAGTGTGATGACTTCCTGGCTCTCCCGCTCGGTCAGCCGACGACCGAACAGCACACAGATCAGGGCGTCAGAATGATCCGTGTCCGGGGCGGTGATGACAGGGCAGCCCACTCCGCATACCAGTGGCCTCACTCCCTTCAGGTCGGCATCCGGCAGCGGGGGCGACCGGTTCAGGTCGAAAGTGCCGCGACCGTGCTGCAGAATATGTTCGTACAGTGTGCCCTGCAGCCTGTGATTGCGGTCGTCGTACTGCTTCAGGGCGGTATCGTTGCGCGTGGTCAGTGTCAGCAGATCGAGGTGGTCGGTGCTCACCTCGTGCCCGCCGCGGCGCTCTGCGACCACCACCACGTCCGCCTCCAGCAATTCCGCCAGCGCCCGGCCCAGATCGTTGAAGCGGTCACCGGGACGGATGGCGCGGGCCAGCAGGCTGATGGTCTGTAACCAGGCATCGCCTGCCGTCTGCTGCTTTTCCTGTCGGGCTTGCATCATGGGCGGGTACTGGGAAAAGTGGCGAGTATAGCAGTCGCTCACCGAGTCAGCAGTCGGAAACGGGAAGGGCTGTTGACGGATCGATAAATGAATTGATTCAGATCAATGACGGCCCGAATCATGCCGTGTCTCATCCGCGGCCGGTTCAGACGGGCTGGGCGGGCTGTTGTCATTGCGGGTGAGAGGCACTTCCTCCTCCGCCTGTGTCACCAGCGCGGCGGCGCCAGCGAATACCAGCGTGATGAGGGTGATGCCCAGTACCACCGTCAGGCGATAGGGCATCGGCACAGACACGTCGGTGAAATGTTCGGCGAGCCAGGCCAGTGCGTTGATAATGACCAGGCTGGCCAGGAATGCTGTCCAGACCGCTTTCTTCATGATTTCTCCGGAACCCGGCCATCAGCATACCACCGACCGCCTGGCGGCCGCGATACCTCAGTCGCGGAATATGTCATCGACACTCATCCGGCGCACCGTGCCCGTGTTCCGCAGTGGCTCCAGGTCCATGCGGTCGAGGTCGCCGACGATGGAGATGAAACGTGGCTGATCGGCGACATGCCGGCGCTGGAAAGACAGCATCTCTTCCAGCGTGGCATCCCGCAGTTCACGGAACCGTGCCGGTCGGGGATCCGATTCGATACCGCGGTGACGCCAACCGCGTAGTGTGCCCGGAATCTGGCGGAACCCGATGACGTCGGACCGGAACTGGCTGATCATCGACTCCCGGGTTTCCAGGAAGCGCGCCTCGGATACCGGCGGCTCGTCGATCAGCGTCAGAAAGGTGTCCAGGGCCTCCGTGGCCTTGTCATTCTGGGTGCCGATCACCCCGAGCAGGAGATTCTCGTCACCGGAACGGTCCCCCTGCGCGTACCGTGCGGCGGCCGAGTACGCCATGGCCCTGGCTTCCCGTAGCTCCTGGAAAACCACGCTGGACATGCCCAGTCCGAAGTAGTTGTCGTACAGGGCGCCGGGAACCGTCAGTGCTGGATCATAGACCACGCCGGGAGACTCGATCCGGATCCGGGCCTGCGCCGTATCCTGATCGATCAGTAGCACCTCATTGTCCCGCAGCTCCCGCGCATCGCGGCGCACGTACCCTGGCGGTGATTGCAACGGGGTGTCCAGGGGGTATTGCTGGTGGAGGGTATCGCGTACTTCCTCCAGGGAGAGCGAACCGACGTAGGCCAGTTCCTGCTGGTAGCCGGTCAGGCCCCGGACCAGCGGCAACAGTTCGTCGACGGTCAATGCCTCGATCGTTTCACGGCTCATGACATCAAGATACGGGGACTGTTCACCATACCGGTTATAGAGATAGAGCGCGGTGCTGATCGATGCCGGGTCCTGTCGCTGGTCGGAGCGATCCTGCAGCACGCTGGATGTCAGGTCCCGTAGCACGGCCGGCTCCACGCTCGCTTCATGGAGCACCCGCATCATCAACGCAAGGCTGTCAGCGAATTCCGTGTCCAGGCCGGAAAGCCGGATACGGGTGCTGTTGGCGCCGCTGCTCACGGAAAATTCGCTGCCCAGACGGTACCATTGTCGTTGCAGGTCGGCCGCGGTACTGCCCGGGATCGCCGCCTTGTCCAGCAGGCCGGCAGCCATCGAAAGTCGTCTGTCCGCTTCCGTTCCCTTGTCCACGGTGATGGTGAAGCTGAACAGCCCGTTCAGTGGGTTGGGCACGTGGATCAGCTCCACGCCGGGGGCGTGCTCGACGATCCGGTAATCGGTGCCGGCGTCCAGGTAGCGCGGCTCGATCGGATCCACGGGCATGGCCAGCAACTGTCTTGCGAACTCCGACTGCCGCTCCGGATCAATGTCCACCGGGTCAATTCGTGGTTTTTCCACCCGCGGGATGTCGGCCTCCCCGTCACGGCGGTATACGGCCACGTAATTGTCGACATCAAAGTGGCGGTTGGCGACTTCGATGACATCCTCTGCCGTCACGTCGGCGAGTCGATCCAGTTGTCCGATCTGGTGTTCCCACGGTGTATGGTGAAGGAATGCTTCCCTCATGGCGGCGGCGCGGGAGCGGTTGGATTCCAGTGATCGCATCTCCATGCGTCGGAAATCATTGACGATGGCCGGCAGCAGGTCCTCGTCAAAAGCGCCTTCACGGATCTTCTGGATCTGCTCCAGCAGCAGCGCCTCGACCTCCTCCAGTGTCTGTCCTTCCCGCGGCACGCCCCACAGAAGCTGGGAGCCGTAGTCATTGTGAAACGAGGGCGATGACCCGGCGCGGCGGACACGTTGTTCCTGGTTCAGGTTCAGGTTGATCAGTCCAGCTGTCCGGTTGTCCAGGATCATGTCCAGCATCATCAGTGTTTCCTGGTCACCGTGATTCTGCGGCACAGTGCGGAAAGCGATGCGTACTTCCTCTTCTCCCGGGTACTGTACGGTGCTGCGTCGTATGTCCCGGATCGGCTCTTCCTGCCATGGGCCGACCTCTGGCAGGGGGCCCGGTTCCCAGTAGGCGAAGTGCTCGCTGATGATTTCCATGGTTTCCTCGGGATCAATGTCACCACTGATCGAGATCGCCATGTTGTTGGGAACATACCAGGTATCGAAATATTCCTGGATGTAGTTCAGGGACGGATTCTTGAGATGCTCGGTGGTCCCTATCGTGGTCTGTTGTCCGTAAGGATGGGTCGGGTATAACAGCTCTCCCAGTGCATAGGACGAGAGTCGACCGCGGTTGTCCAGGGTGCGGTTTTTCTCCTCGTAGACGACCTCCAGTTCGGTATGGAACAGCCGGAAAACGGGATCGGCAAAGCGGTGGGACTCCAGCGCTGCCCATTGGCGAAGCCGGTTTGAGGGCAACTCGACCCGGTACACGGTCTCTTCATGCCAGGTATGGGCATTCAGACCGGTGGCGCCCATGCTGCTGTAGAGTTTGTCGATCTCGTTGGGAACGGCGAATTGCGCCGCTTCCCCCGACAGCTCATTGATGCGGGCATACAGTTCCGCACGGCGTTGTTCGTCGGACTCCTCAAAGTGCGCTTCATACAGTTCCGCGATTTCTTCCAGGTAGGGCGCCTCGGCGGCGTGATCCAGTGTTCCCATTTCAGTGGTGCCCTTGAACAACAGGTGTTCCAGGTAGTGGGCCAGCCCCGTGGCGTCGGCCGGATCATGCTTGCTGCCCGCGCGCACCGCGATTTCGGCGTATATACGCGGCTCCTGACGGTTCACGCTCAGATACACCGTGAGGCCATTATCCAGTTCATACAGGTGAGCCTGCAGGGGGTCATCCGGAGAGGGAGACTGGATCAACGAATAGCCCGTATCCCGCGTCGCGGGTTCGTCGGCTCGAGGGCTGTCGGTGGCGGGCTGACAGGCTATCAGCCACCCGCCGAACATAACGGATGCAAGGGCTCGTGCAACAAATGAGTGACGGATCATGGTGGTCTCCGCAGCGGCATGGCAGAACATCCGCCAAAACGAAGGCCTGAAATATGGCGACCCAATATGTGACAAAATGCAACAGATTGTGTCAGGTCAGGATGGGGTTCAGGCAATCGATTGGAAGAGACTAGCACGACGAGGGCGACCTGGGAAGCGGCGTCGGCCTACCAGTAGCTCTCGTAATGCAGTCGGCCGTGAGCTTCGGGGTTATCGGTCCCGTCCCGGAATCCTGCGGTGCGCAAGCGGGCAACGGCTTCCTGGATCATCCCGGGATTGCCACAGAGCATCACCTGGGAGCTGGTGGGGTCCAGTACCTGGCCACTGACGCGCTGTAGCACACCATCAGCCAGATGATCGGTGATGTGGCCATCCAGTGTGTCGGCCACGGGCTCGCGGCTGATGATCGGAATGAAAGTGAATCGTCCCGGGTAGCGTAGATGCAGGGTGTCGAACAGCTCCTGATAACGCAGATCCCGCAGGTAGCGGGCGGCGTAGACCAGGATGATCTGGCGGAAGCGTTGCCAGGGTTCCTCCGTTTTCAGCATGGAGAGAAAGGGCGCTACGCCGGTTCCGGTGGCCAGTAGCCAAAGCTCCTCGCTGTCCGGGACCTGGTCCAGCGTGAAATCTCCAGCCGGCTGTCTGTCCACCCAGACCGTATCACCCGGCTGCAACCGGTTCAGCGCCGTGGAAAGATCGCCTTCGAGGCGTGTATAGAAAAAGAACTCCAGGGGGCGTTCATCGGGCGCGCTCAGCATGGAATACGGATCACTGATGCGTTGACCTTCGATGTCCAGTCCCAGACTCGTGTACTGGCCGGCCCTGAATCGACGTACATCGGCATCGATGGTCAGAGAGAACAGGTTTTCGGTCCAGTGTCGATTGTGGACGACCTTGCCACGGGTCCAGTCGTTCATGCCCGGCATTCCTCCCGGATTGGATGAGTGTGATGCAACGATGCGGATAGATAGCCAACAGGCGGCGCATTCTCGCACAAAACCGGCAGCGGTAAAACATTGGCGCCCGCCCGCAATTTTCTATAGTCTCTGACGGGTTACAGAGTGCAATTACAACAGCTTGGGACAGAGGAGCGACGATGGTTCGGGCAAGTATCAAGCAGGGTTTTCGCAGGTGGTTGGCCACTCCGCTGTGGCAGCGTGTATTCATGGCGTTACTTGCCGGCCTGGTGGTGGGATACTTCTGGGGTCCCGGAGCCGAGTCGATCCGTTGGATCGGTGACCTGTTCATCCGGCTCATCCAGATGGTGGTGGTGCCGCTGGTGTTCGTGACCATCGTCTCCGGTATTGTCAGCATGGGGGATCCGAAGAAGCTCGGGACTCTGGGTGTCAAGACCGTGGGGATCTATATGGTGACCACGGCGGTCGCGATCACGGTAGGCCTGGTCATCGTTTTTCTGACACAGCCCGGCGTGGGCGTGGACATTTCCACCGCCGTGCCGGAAACCGTGCAGGAACCGATACCCCTCACTGAACGGTTGATGAACATTGTGCCGAGCAATCCGGTGGCGGCGCTGGCCGAGGCCAACATCCTGGCCATCATTTTCTTCGCGGTGTTGTTCGGCGTTGCTGTCCTGGTCACCGGCAGGGAGTCCGAGACCGTGGCCAATGTCATGCACGGCAGCGCCGCCATCATGTTGAAGATCACCCACTGGGTCATGGAAGTGGCTCCGTTCGGCGTGTTTGCATTGATCGCCTGGGTGGCGGGCACGCAGGGCCTGAACACATTGCTACAGGTGATCGGACTCGCTCTGACGGTAGTGATGGCCTGTGTGATTCACACTGTGGCCACGCACAGCAGTCTGATGTACTTCGTGTTGAAGCTGTCGCCATTGAAGTTCTTCAAGGCGGTGAAGGAAGCCATGCTGGTGGCCTTCTCGACGTCTTCCAGCTCCGCCACGTTGCCGATCAGCATGACCACGGCGGAGTCCAGGCTCGGGGTCAAGCCGGTGGTGGTTTCCACGGTATTGCCCCTGGGGGCCACGATCAACATGGATGGCACGGCCATGTATGTCGGTATCGTCTCGGTATTTGCGGCACAGGTGTTCGGGATCGATCTGACACTGATGGATTATCTGCTGATCGCCGGTACCACCACGCTCGTATCCATCGGCACGGCGGCGGTTCCCGGCGCATCGATCTTCCTGATGGCGGCAGTGATGGACACTATCGGTCTCGACCCTGGTCAGATTGCCGTGATCATCGGCTTCATACTGCCATTTGATCGCCCACTCGACATGCTGCGCACCAGTGTCAACGTGACCGGGGATCTGTCCGTGGCCACGGCGGTGGCACGCTGGGAAGACGAGTTTGACGAGGCAATATTCGCTAGAAACTGAACGACAGGCGGGTGCCGAGGCGGACGTCTTCATCCAGTCCGGGAAACAGGCTGTCGTGCTCGGCCCGGGTGACGATCAGTTGCGTACCCAGGCTCCAGTCGTCGTTGATCCGCCAGTCGGCGGCCAGGTTGGCCAGGGACAGATCTCCATCCAGTTCGCTCTGCAGCGTTGCTGACAGCACCAGATCCTCGTTCAGATGGCGCTGACTGTATCGCAGCAGCAGGTTGCCTCGCGTATCGGCGTCAACCAGTTGCAGATTGCCATGGATATGCCGCGCTCCGGAGAATTTTTCGGCCGCGACGCTGAAGCTGAATTGCCGGGTTGTGGTCAGCGCGTACTCCAGGCCGGCCGAGGTGGCCAGTCGGTCCGTGGGGTGATAGCGGGGGAGGGCGGAGCCGTTCTCCCTCACAGGGGCATAGGCAGCCAGCACATTGCGACTGTAGGCGATGTCCAGGGTCAGCAGCAGTCGGCCGATGGCGCGGTTGCCACTGAAGCCCAGCAACAGATGGTCATTGAACAAGGGGCGGGCGTCGGTTTCGCCCGCGGCTGGCGGTGCATAGCTGACGTCGTTTTCATACAGCCAGGCGGCCATGATGGCCAGATCACTGCCGGGCAGGGAATGTTGCCAGCGTACGCCGGTCTCGAACAGTGCCTCGTCCCGGCGCGCGGTGGGAAGGCGCCAGGGAAGCTCGGGAAACAGCGGGCTGCCCACCACCGGTAACGGATTGAACTCGGGATACAGGTTCACGAAACCGGATATCGTGCCGGCATCACTGAACCAGTCCCAGTTCACCATCCACTGGTGGCGGCGCGCATCTTCCAGATCAATGATGGTCAGATCGCGGTATTCGGTGGTGTTGATGATGTCCAGGACGGAGTTGCCGACGGTTTCGCCCCAGACAATGGTCTGCCTTCCCAGAGTGACACTGTGGTCACTTCCGCTTCGTTGCAGGTAGAGTTCGTCCAGCCAGGTCTCGTGGTCGGGTCGGGCTGAATTGTCGAATTCATAGCCGCCCGGCAGGTAGGCCTTGATGCGACCCGTGGCGCGCAGCAGCCAGCCGTTGTCATACAGTTCCTGGAAACGAAGGTTGGCGGAAAGGCGGTTTACCTCGAGGCCGTGGGCTTGCTGGATGATGCCATCCGGCGTTGTCTGGCGGTTGCGATTCAGGTGTCCCAGTACCTGGTGGCCCAGTTCCATGGTGAGCCGGTCCGTCCAGGAACCGGTGGCATCCGGTGGGGTGGAAGAAGACGCCTCGGCCTCGTCGAACATGTCATCGGACAGTTCGAAATCCTGGGCCAAAGAGGCAGCCGGGAGCATGGATCCCGCCAGCACGTGCGCGAGCGCAACCCTCTGCATTGTATGCCGGCCCGGAATGCCGCAGATCCCCATGAATCAGTCGGAGGCTCTGCTGTCGATCTGCTGACGGAGTCTTCGCAGTTCGGTTTCGCGGTATGCGGAATCGGTCAGTGTGCGAGTGGTCAGAAAATCCGCCGGGATGTCGATATCGGTATTGATCTCACGAATCGCCATGTTGGAGAGCCGGTTACTGACCAGGTTGAGCATGGTCAGAGAGCGGGCCGTCCACACACCATTGATTTTTTCGATGCGCGAGGCCATCAGCCGTTTGATTTCCCTTCCCTGGCGGTCATACATGTCGGAACGCAGGACCACATGCCGTTCCCGGTCCACGTAATGGACCACACGAGCGTAGCGGGTCTTGCGCATGCGGTCCTCGTCCGGGATGGCCTCGATTTTCCAGACCGCCTGGTCGGATATTTCCGTCTCTTCCAGGATGCGGATGGCGTAGTCATCGAGCTTGCCGGTGTCCTGGTCCTCGGTGGTGAACTCGGAGCCAAACAGAGAGGCGGGCTCATGGTCGTCTTCCGAATTGCCTGCCGCAATGCGTTTGACCTGGCCCAGAGCAGAAAGGTAAAGCCAGGTCTCATTGTCACGGTCGACGTCGTCATAAGTATAGCTGAGCATGCCCACGCCATTTTCCGCGGCCGGTTCGCGTACGATGCTGATGGTACGAGTATCGCGCTGGGCATCGCCGATATTGATCTGGACGGTTTCCAGCGACTTGACCCGGGGTCTGTCCGCGCAGGTTATCTGGTTGTTCTGTAATCCGTATCGGCAGCTGGATAGCTGGACGCGGTTGAAGGCGGCCTGTGTCAGCTTGCGTTGATTGTCTTCCACCTGCTCCATGATCTGCCGGCCCTCGTTGCCCTGTGCGCTCGTGCTGAAGATCATCAGTAACAGTATGCCAGCGCCACCGAGCATCCGGGCATAGGCTCCAGAATTCGATAATGCAGTCATGCCGGTTTCTCCTTTGCCCTGAAAGACTCAAGGGCTTTTATACCAAAACGTGGCCGGAATATCATGAGCATGGCCGGCAACAGGAACAGATCACAGAGTAACGCGATGATGATCGCCATGGAACCGAACAGGCCGATCTTGGCAATGCCCAGATAGTCGGAGAAACCCAGAATGGCGAACCCGGTAGCGAGTACCAGCGTCGTGAACAGGACCGCCTTACCCACCACCCGTACGGTGGAGTACAATGCCTGTTCCATATCCCTGGTCCGGAGCAGTGCCACCCGGTAGTGCGTCATGAAGTGCACGGTATCATCCACGGCAATGCCAATGATCACTGGCGCGATCAGTAACGTGTCGGTATCCAGCGGAATCGATAACAGCCCCATCAGGCCGAATGCGGACAGCGCCGGAATCAGGTTGGGCACCATGGCGATCAGTCCGGCCTGCACCGAGCCCAGCGTGGCAATCATGATGATGCTGATCACCAGCAATGCCAGCAGGAAGCTGCGGTACTGGGAACGCGCAATCTCGTCCATCGCGCGCATCATCAGTGGAATGGAGCCGGTCACGTTCACCTGTAGCGCTGGAAAGTCCGACTCCAGTGGATCGAACACCAGTTCGATGTCCTGGGACAGTTCCCGAAAGAAGGCCTGGTATTGATAGGAACCGGCGTTATAGGCGTTCAGGGTGATATGCGAGCGGCTGTAGTCGTCGGATACCAGTGATCGCCTTTCTTCCGGGTTGGCACTGTTGAAAAGGTACAGAAGCTGGGTGACCAGGGTCGCCGAGTCGGGGATGCGTTCGTATGCCGGATCATCATTGCGCATGACGCGGTGGGTTTCCTTGACCACATCCGCCAGTGAGTGGCTGCGGGATACCTGTTCCTTATAGCGTTGTTCAACACGCTGCTGGAACCGCTCCATGGCCAATAACATCCGGGGTTCGATCAGGCCATCGACTACTCCGGTATCGATCATGATCGAGATGTTCTGGGCGCCGGCCATATGCCGGTCGACTGCGCGATAGGCCTCTCTGGGTTCGCTGCCGGTCGTGGTCAGTTCAGAAACGTTGCTGTCAATCTGCAATCGGGAGGTTCCGTATAGCGAGGCGATCAATGCGGCTCCGAACAGGATCAGCACGGTGCCGGGGTCGCGGCGCACGAGATCGGGGCAGCGCGGCAGCCACCGATCCGGGGTCAGCCAATGGAAACGCCCGGCTCCCGATGGCCGCTGCCGAACACCCGGTCGTGGAGCTCCCGGCCGCCACAGATCCAGCAATATGGGCAGCAGGAACATTGTCAATACCAGTGCGGCCAGGATTCCCATGGCTGACATGATGCCGAACACGCGGATCGGAACCAGGTCAGACCAGGTGAGCGACAGGACGCCACACATGGTGGTCACCGTCGTGATCAGAATGGCCAGCCCGGTCTTGTCGTAAGCCCCGGCCAGTGCCCGCTCGTGGCTCTTCCGGTCGCGGCGTAGCGAGAAGTAGGCACTGAATACGTGAATACAATCGGCCAGTCCGACTGTGAACACCAGCATGACTGTGAGGGTGATCATGGTGGAGAGAGTCATGCCGACAAGGCTGATTGCGCCCCAGGCCCAGAGCAGGCTGAGACAGACGATCACCAAGGGCCAGATCACGGCGCTCAGTGACCGGAACAGAGACCAGAGCAGGGTGGTGAACAGCAGCATGATGATGGCCGCCAGCCACAACATGTCCTGCAGCTCCCGATAGACCCAGTCCATCAGTGGCGGGTTCCCGACCGGATGGAATGTCAGGTGTTGCTGTTGATCGGAATAGACCGCGCGCACGGCCGTAAAAAACCGGCTGTAGTCCGCCATGTCGACCGTCTGGAATGGAATGTTCTGCACCGTGGCCTGTTCATCAAAGGACAGAGAAAAGCCTTCTGGCTCATCCGGAGCCGAAAAACTCTCATCCAGGCTGATTGTCTGGGCGTTGATGGCCGGTTCGTAACCGATCTCGGGCTCGGCGCCGAAATCGGTCTGTATGCGGATGGCAGCGTACCGGGCGTCCTCGGAATAGAACGCCAGCAGGTGGTCTTCATTGGCCAGGGCCCGGTCGCGAATGGCTGCCAGTAGGGCGGGGTCATCGGGGATGTCGGCCGGCACCAGGCGCTCGGACAGAAGGGTGTCCGCGGTGCCGCGCTGGAAACGCACGGTGGTGATCGATTCCACGCGCCGGATGTGGGAGAGGTCGTCCAGATCCACGGGCTGGCCGTTGACCGTCTCGGGAAAATCAGCGGGATCCAGCCGGTGAGGGTTCTGTAATCGCTCCGTGAGGATCCGGGCGGCGTGCAGGGATCGGGCGGAGAAAACATTGCCATCGTCGGCCCGGTAGACCAGATATACAGAATCGTCGCTACCGAACTGCGAGCGAAAACTGTTCAGCGCGTGAATCGCCGGATCATCCTGATCGATAAAGCTGTCGATGGTCATGTCCAGCTGCGTCCGGGACATAGCGGACCAGAGCATGAGAAGCGTAAAACCGATGACCGGGATCAGCACCGCCGTGCGGTGTCTGATGGCCCATTCAGGTATGCGCGCGAATCGGCGGCTGAACCCCAGTAGCGAACTTTCCATGTGTGTGCTCCGCCGGATCGGGGGTACAAGCACCCGGCTTTAAAATATTGTTTTTAAAATACTTTTTGCGTGACTTGGCGTTGCCGAGGTTGCCCGCATGGTCCGCCAGGCGACTCATGTTGCGGTCCTGGATCACTGGCATCGATAGACGCCGAAGGACTGGCGGCCGTCGGTGATCACTGATTCCGGAACGATATGATCACCACCCATGTCACCGGCTTCATTGCGGGCCAGACGCACCAGTTCATTCTGCAGTTGTCTGGCGCTTCGCTGCACAAAACCGATGGAGTCCAATGCGTTTACCCTTGATGCACCGATACGTTGACACTCAGCGATATCCGCCGAAGTGGCCAGTGCCACCGCCTCACCTTCCGGTGTCAGCTGGACCCATTCTGTGCGGCATCCGGCCAACAGCAGGGCGGGTAGAATCATTGCAATGAAAAAGCGTTTTCCGGGCATGTATTGATCCTCTTGGTTAATTATCAATGAATCCGTTCAGGTCCTGAAGCCGTCGCCCGCGCAAAATGTGAACTGAATCACATACTGTGACCGGTGTGTGACAGCGTATCTCCGCATCAATGAGTGCATCTGTAATTGTGATACCATTCTCGAATAATAATCATCCAGGGAGACAATAACATCATGGCAGTCGACAGGTTACCTCTGGAAGGTAAACAGGTGGTCATCATCGGCGGTACCTCGGGTATCGGCCTGGCGACGGCCCGGGCGGCCAGGGACGCCGGTGCCCGAGTGTGGGCCGGTGGACGCTCCGAGGCGCATCGCATCGACGCTCGCCAAGTGCTTGGCGAGGCGGCCGAGGTGGTGTCCGTGGATACCCATGACGATGAAGGTCTGCTGGCGCTGTTCCGTTCGGTGGGTCGTATCGATCATCTGGTCTCCGCGGCCACTGGCGGTACGCGAACCATGAAGCCACTGGTGGAGCAGACTGATGAGCAGTTCCGGGCCGCCTTCGGCAAGCTATGGGGATACGCCAGGGTGGCGCGCCTGGGGGCGGATTTCGTCCCCGAGACAGGGTCGATCACCTTTGTCAGTGGGGCCCCTGCCCGTAAATTGCGACCCAATGCGGGGGCTCTC
>JAWLFN010000059.1:0-12372 GCA_041685555.1 Gammaproteobacteria bacterium
CAGCAGGCTGAAATCACCGGGAATGGTCAGTTCCATCGTCATGGGCGGGATATCATTCTCCTGATTCAAAGGGGTGTGGAAACAGGATCATGGTAACAGAAATCGAGTACAAGAAGCTGGTGTGGCACAGTCGTCGCGGCATGCTGGAGCTGGACCTGCTGCTGCTGCCATTCGCCCGGGAGCGCGTTCGCGAACTTGATGCCGACCTGCAGGAAGCCTATGTGGCGTTGCTGCGGTCCGAGGACCAGGATCTGTTTGCCTGGCTGGTGAACCGTGAACAGCATGCGGATCCCATCCAGCAGGCTTTGATTGGCGAGATCCGCCGCCACGCGCAACATCGCAGCGAGGTCCGGCAGTGATGGAGTGTGGTATCGATATCCGTTCATCCCGGCTGCTGTTGATGGCCGGACTGTTGTTGCACGGTGCGGCAATTCTTGCCGTGTGTCTGACCGGGCTGTCCGTTATCCCGATGATGCTGAGCCTGATCGTTGTGTTGTGGTCAATGGTGCGGTATGGAGCAGGCGGTTATCGGTCACCGTTCCGCCGGATGCGGATCAGGGACGGCGTAGTCCGGCTGGACGCGGCTTCGGGAAGTATCGATGTTTCGCCTCCCGAAGTCCGGTTCATGAACGCGGGACTGGTGTTGCTGCGATTCAGGCATCGCCTACCGGGGCAGCGCCAACGTCGGCGACATTTGCTGCTGGCGCCGGACAGCCTCGCCAAGGACGACAGGCGGGTGCTCTATCGTCATCTCAGGGGCTGGTCCGGGGGCGGAGCGTGATCCGGCCCCTCCGGTTTCAGTGTCGGTCAGGGATCAGGATGGTGTCCGTGGCATCGGGTAACAGGCCAGTGTGATCCAGGGTGTAATGCAGACCACGGCTTTCGTGCCGCCGCAGCGCGCTCTCCACGATCAGGCGCGAGACCAGCAACAGGTTACGCAATTCCAGCAGGTCCTGACTGACCAGGTGCTGACTGTAGTGCTCGTTGACTTCCTGTTCCAGTAATCCGATCCGGCGCAGTGCACGCTGTAGCCGCCGGTCATTGCGCACAATGCCCACATAGTCCCACATGAAGCGACGCAGCTCATCCCAGTTATGGGACACCACGACCTCTTCATGAGAGCGGGTCACCAGACTGTCGTCCCAGGGAGGAATGTCGGTCGAGGGATGCTGCACCATGGCAGTGAAATGCCGGTGGATGTGGCGGGCCGCGCCGAATGCCTGGACAAAACACTCGAGCAGGGAATTGCTGGCCATCCGGTTGGCGCCATGCAAACCAGTGCAGGCGGTCTCGCCGATGGCATACAGGCCTGGCAGGTCGGTACAGCCGGCGACATCGGCCACCACACCGCCGCAAGTGTAGTGAGCCGCCGGCACTACCGGTATCCGGTCGCTGGTGATGTCGATGTCAAACTCCAGGCAGCGGCTGTGGATGGTGGGGAAGTGTTGCCTGACAAAGTCGGCGGGCCGGTGAGTGATGTTCAGATAGACGCAGTCACAGCCAAGCCGCTTCATCTCGTGATCGATGGCCCTGGCCACAATATCCCGTGGTGCCAGCTCCGCGCGTTCATCAAAGCGGGGCATGAAGCGGGTGCCATCCGGCAGCTCCAGGGTTGCCCCCTCGCCACGCAGGGCTTCGCTGATCAGGAAAGACCTGGCGTGGGGGTGATACAGACACGTCGGATGGAACTGGTTGAACTCCATGTTGGCGACGCGACACCCGGCCCGCCAGGCCATGGCAATCCCGTCACCGGTGGCGGCCGCCGGGTTGGTGCTGTACAGGTAGGCCTTGCTCGCTCCCCCCGTGGCCAGAATCACGAACGGTGCCCGAAACCGCTCCACCTGATCGACCGATGGCCGGTATACATAAGCGCCAACACAACCGTTTCCGTCCATGCCCAACTTCTGTCGGGTGATCAGGTCGACGGCAATGCGGTCCTCGAACAGCGTGATTGATGCATGGTCGCGGGCCCGCTTTAACAGCGTCTCGAATACGGCCCGTCCGGTGGCATCATCCGCGTGGATGATGCGCCGGAAGCTGTGACCTCCCTCCTGGGTCAGATGCAGGTCCGCCAGCGGTCCATCGTCGCCGGCAGAGATCTCATCCGGTTTTCGCGTGGTGAAAGGGACACCCTGACCCACCAGCCATTCGATGCATTCATGACTGCGCTCGACCACCTTGCGGACCACCGGTTCGCGGCACAGGCCGGCGCCGGCCCCCAGAGTGTCCTGAATATGGGATTCGAGGCTGTCGTTGCTGTCCAGGACTGTGGCAATGCCGCCCTGGGCCCAATAGGTCGCGCCCTGGTCCAGACTGCCCTTGCTGAGCACGGCCACCCGGGCGAAATCCGCGCAGCGTAGCGCCGCGCTGAGTCCGGCGGCGCCGCTGCCGATGACCAGGATGTCGAAATCATGAACGGCTGTGGTATGGTTATCGGCGGTCATACCAGGTTGAGGTCGGGCGCAAATTGCATGGCGGGATGTCCTGTGAATAATTGGCGTCATCTTAGTCGAGTTGGTGAACTTTTGGAAATTTCGGGGGTCTATGTCATTGAAGGAGATGTACATGGTGACAGGCGTCGGTTTCCGGTCACGACCGGCCATTACGGAGTTCCGTTGAATGGCTGAGAGTTCAGACCGCTTGCTGGTCGAGCGGGTATTGTCCGGGGACAATAAGGCTTTCACCATGCTGGTGTTACGATACCAGCACAAGGTGTTGGGACTGGTCGGGCGGTATGTGCGGGATCCGCATGAAGCCGAGGATGTTGCCCAGGAAGCGTTCCTCAAGGCCTACCGTTCCCTGCATCGGTTTCGCGGTGACAGTGCGTTCTATACCTGGTTGTACCGGATCGCTGTCAATACCGCCAAGAATCATCTGGTGGCGCGGGGAAGAAGACCGCCAGCCTGTGACGTGGACATGGATGAAGCCCAGCGTTCGGAAATGTTCGAGGCTCTACGGGACACCGGGAGCCCGGATGCCAACCTGGAGAAGGAGGATCTGCAGCGTGTGCTGCATGCAGCGATTGATGAGCTGCCCGAGGAATTGAAAACGGCCTTCAGTCTTCGGGAATTCTCCGGTATGAGTTATGAGGACATCACGGCCGTGATGGACTGTCCGGTCGGGACAGTCCGGTCAAGGATATACCGGGCCCGGGAGGCCATTGACCGCAAGCTGCGGGCGGCCCTGGACATGAAGTGACGCTGACAAGGCATGACCGATGAAGCGAGGTGAACAGGAGTGAGCGAGGCATTTGAACACGGTGAGCAGCAGTCCTCCGGTGCGCCGGAAGCAGCCCTGTCCGCCCTTCTGGATGGCGAACTGACGGAATTCGAGACCCGGCGCCTGCTGGATCGGGTGGCCGAGCAGCCAGAGCTGGCGGAGACCTGGTCCCGTTACAGTCTGGCGCGCACGGTGCTGGAAGGGGACCCCTGCCAGTTGGCCCCGGACGGGTTCAGTGAACGGGTGGCGGCAGCAATCGGGCATGAGCCTTTGCCGTCCCGCGATACCGACACAACGGACACAGGCCATAGGCGTTGTTGGGTGCAGCCGCTTGGTCGTGTGGCGGTGGCGGCCTCTGTCGCTGTAGCGGTATTTCTCGGTATGGAGCTCTCATTGCGAAGCGATGATACCGGCTCGGGCATGATGGCCGGGCATGACACTTCACAACCGGAAACGGGTTCCATCGATGTGGAAGCTCAGCGACGGCTCAATGAATATATCCAGAGCGTTGCCATTTCCGGAGACCGCAACACGGTTGATGACGCTTTCTCGGAGCTGGAAAGTCTGAGACAGACACCGCAACTGCGGCCGGTGTCCGACCGAGAGCTGTTACCAGCGCGTGAACCGCTGGAGTGACAGGACTTCTCTGGAGGTTTCTCCGGCCGCATTGAATAGTCGGCGCTGACGCGTTATGTTATTTCCAGAATTTTCTGGGAGTATCCTGCTCATGTGGCGAGCCGTTGTCTGTCTGACCCTGTTCCTGACCGTATTTCAGGCCCACGCGGCTGATGCCGCTCTTCCGGATTTTGCGTCACTGGTGGAGCAGAATGCTGCCGCCATCGTCAACATCACCACCGAGCAGCCCGTCAATGCGCGCCGGGGAGCCGGCAACCGGGATCTGGAAGATCTTCTGCGGCAGCTGCAGCCCGAGCAGTTTCCCGAGCCAGACGAGGATGACGAGGCGCAGGAAGAGGGCTCGGACAGTGAGCCGCCGCGCAGACGGCGTGGCGGAGTCGGGTCTGGATTTGTGATCTCCGGCGATGGCTACATCGTCACCAATCACCACGTGGTCGCCTCCGCTGATCGAATCATCGTGACGATGACCGATAATCGGGAATACGATGCCAGCATTGTTGGATCAGACGAACTGGCCGATCTGGCGTTGCTCAAGATTGATGCGGAGGACCTGGACGCGGTGCGCTTCGGCGATTCCGATGATCTGCAGGTGGGAGAATGGGTCATGGCTATCGGGTCTCCATTCGGTCTGGAGTTCTCGGCGGCTGTCGGCATCGTCAGTGCCAAGGCGCGTAGCGTCCCGAGTCGTGGGTCTTCCAATTATGTGTCTTTCATCCAGACCGATGTCGCCATCAACCAGGGCAATTCCGGCGGACCGTTGTTCAATCTGGACGGCGAGGTGATCGGCATCAATGCACAGATCCTGAGCAGTACCGGCGGTTCGAACGGTATTTCCTTCGCCATTCCCGGCAACATGGCCCTGAACGTGATCGCGCAGTTGCGCGAATCGGGCACAGTGAACCGTGGCTTGTTGGGAGTGATGATCAAGGATGTGAATCAGGGGCTGGCATCCGCATTCGGTCTCGATCGGCCGCGTGGCGCGTTTGTCGATGAAGTGCAGCCGGAAAGCCCTGCACAGGAGGCTGGTGTCCGCAATAACGACATCATATTGGCTTTCAATGAAATCCCTATCGAATGGTCGGCGGACCTGCCGTACCACGTCGGTCAGTTGCGGCCGGGTGAAGAGGGTGTACTGCGTGTCTTTCGAAACGGAGAACGGCTGAATATCCCGGTAACCGTGGGTGGTCTGCCTGGAACTGAACTGGCCTCCGTACAGCTTCCCGAGCCTGAATCCTGGCAGGGAGAAGTCGCCATGGAAGTGTCCGGGGTTGATCCCGAGGCGCTGCCTCGCGGGGTCGATGGTGGTGTGCTCATCGAACGTATCGCCGCTGGCGCGGCCCGACATGCTGGTCTGCGCGCCGGCGACCTGATCACCAGTCTGAATCACCGGGACATCGCCTCGATGGATAACTATGAGCAGGTGTTGGCTGAACTGCCGGAGTCCGGCTATGTACCGGTCCGCATCATCCGTGGCGGGCGGGGTACCACCCTGGTCATGGAGCTGCGGCGCTGAACGGTCCCGGTATCAGGCTGGAAATACACTGACAGTCACGGGCAGATATTGTAGACTTGCCAGCTGGCCGTAACCGGGTGCGCCGGTCGGCATTATCATGCCCACAACCGTCAGGTGAAGCTGTTACGTGACTGATTTATCCCGGATTCGAAATTTCTCCATCATCGCCCATATCGACCATGGCAAGTCCACGCTGGCCGATCGGTTCATCCAGGTCTGTGGGGGCCTCACTGATCGCGAGATGTCCGAGCAGATTCTTGATACGCTGGATATCGAGCGGGAGCGTGGCATCACCGTCAAGGCGCAGAGTGTCACCCTGCACTACAGAGCGCGGGATGGTGAAAGTTACCAACTGAATTTCATCGATACTCCCGGTCATGTCGATTTCAGCTATGAAGTCTCCCGTTCCCTGGCGGCCTGTGAGGGCGCTTTGCTTGTGGTGGATGCCGCGCAGGGTGTGGAAGCCCAGTCCGTGGCCACCTGCTACACCGCAATCGAACAGGGGCTGGAAGTCATTCCGGTGCTGAACAAGATGGATCTGCCGCAGGCGGACCCGGATACGGTACGACAGGAGATCGAGGAGATCATCGGGCTGGATGCCTCGGGCGCGGTTTCGGTCAGTGCCAAGACCGGTATGGGTGTCGAGGACGTGCTGGAGGAACTCGTACGGCTGGTGCCGCCACCGGAAGGGGATAGGGACGGGGCCGTGCAGGCACTGATCATCGATTCCTGGTTCGATAACTACCTTGGCGTGGTTTCGCTGGTCCGGGTCATGCATGGCACCCTGCGAAAGGGTGACAAGATCATCATCAAGAGTCTGGGCAAGAGTCACGTGGTGGACGAGATCGGGATGTTCAATCCGAAGCGGACTGTCACGGGGCTGCTGGAGGCCGGTGAGGTGGGTTTCATCGTGGCGGGCATCAAGGAGATCCAGGGGGCGCCGGTGGGGGATACTCTGACCCTGGCTTCCACGCCCGATGTGCCTGCGCTGCCCGGGTTCAAGAGAGTGCAACCGCAGGTGTTCGCGGGGCTCTATCCAGTTTCATCGGATGATTTCGAGAACTTCCGTGATGCCCTGGAAAAACTGACTCTGAACGATGCGTCATTGCAGTACGAGCCCGAGAGCTCTGATGCGCTGGGCTTCGGGTTCCGTTGTGGCTTCCTGGGTATGCTGCACATGGAGATCATTCAGGAACGCCTGGAACGCGAATACGATCTGTCCCTGATCACCACGGCCCCTACCGTCGTATACGAGGTGGTGACAACCGCGGGCGATCTGGTCAAGGTGGAAAGCCCCTCCGCGCTTCCGCCGGTCGCTTCCATTGCCGAGACCCGGGAACCCATCGTGCTGGCGAGTATACTGGTACCACAGGAATACCTTGGAAACATCATCAATCTGTGCGTCAGCAAACGTGGTGTGCAACGCGATATGCAGTTCATCGGAAACCAGGTGTCACTGACCTACGAGCTGCCGATGAACGAGGTGGTGCTGGATTTCTTTGATCGGGTGAAATCAGCCAGTCGTGGTTTTGCTTCGCTCGATTATCACTTTCTGCGTTTCCAGACAGCGAAACTGGTGCGCATGGATGTATTGATCAATGGCGACAGAGTGGATGCACTGGCGTTGATCGTGCACAGGGATGAGGCGCATGCCAGGGGACGGGTCGTTGTGGAGAAGATGAAGGAACTGATTCCCCGTCAGATGTTCGATGTCGCCATTCAGGCGGCCATTGGCGGTCAGGTGATTGCGCGTCAGACGGTCAAGGCGCTGCGCAAGAACGTGACCGCCAAATGCTATGGTGGTGACGTCACGCGCAAGAAGAAGTTGCTGGAGAAACAGAAAGCGGGCAAGAAACGGATGAAGCAGGTGGGCAATGTGGAAGTGCCGCAGGAGGCCTTTCTTGCCGTATTGAAGGTGGACAGCTGATGGATATCGACTTTTCCGTGGTGCTGGTGATCCTGGTTGGCATCAGCGGTCTGGTCTGGTTGCTGGACGCTGTGTGGCTGGCGCCGGCGCGACGGAAGTTGGCGGAAGCGCGCGATGGTAAAGCGCGTGAACAGGCTCTTCGTGAACCCTGGCCGGTCGAATATGCACGTTCTTTCTTTCCGGTGCTGGCCATTGTGCTGGTTCTGAGGTCCTTTGTCGTCGAGCCGTTCCAGATTCCTTCCGGCTCCATGGAGCCGACACTGGAAGTCGGGGATTTCATTCTGGTCAACAAGTACACGTACGGGCTGCGGTTGCCAGTGCTCGGCACCAAGCTGGTCAGTATCAATGAGCCGCAGCGGGGCGAGGTGATGGTCTTCTTCCCTCCCCATGACGGTCGCTATTTCATCAAGCGAGTGATCGGCCTGCCAGGAGATCGGATCGAGTACGAAGCCGGACGCCTGACCATCAACAACCAGCCGGTCGAGACCACGCTGATCAAGGAAATCGAAATTGATACCTCGGCGGGAGCCCAACCGGCTCTGTTGTATGAAGAGCAACTGGGCGAGCATACTCACCTGGCCCAGGTGGTGGACCGTGAGCGGCGCCGTCCCATGAGAACCGAGTGGGTTGTACCACCAGGGCATTACTTCATGATGGGTGATAATCGCGACAATAGCGCTGACAGTCGGGTATGGGGCGCTGTACCGGAGGAGAATATCGTCGGACGGGCATTTGCGGTATGGCTGCACAAGGATCCGGGCTGGAACTTGCCGACGTTCTCCCGTAATGGCAGTATCGAGTGATGCCGGGTCTGAATGATACAAGAGTGCAGAGGGGCGGGATCCTGACCGGCTGGTTACCGGGCCTGATTCTCGTTGCCTGCGCAGGCGTGGGTCTGTTCAGGATTCTGCCGGTGTATGTGGACCACAATTATCTGGTGTCCTCGACGCGGTCGCTACTCGAAAGCCGCAGCGCCACCACATTATCCCAGACCGAGCTGCGTCGGGAGATCGGTGGAAGTCTGCGTCGTAACAATATCGAGGGTGTGGATGTCAATTCGCTGGTGTTGCTGCGTTCGGGTACCACACCCGCGGTACGTATAGAGTATGAACGCCGCGTTCCGTTTGTATCCAATATCGAGTTTGCCATCCGATTCGACGAAACCGTGGATTGAGCCGATGTCCGATGACAAGGCATTGACGGCATTACAGCGCCGACTCGGGTATACCTTTTCCGATTCCTCTTTGCTGCAGCTTGCGCTGACACACAGAAGTGCCGGTGCCAACCACAATGAGCGGCTGGAATTTCTTGGTGATGCCGTGCTTGGCCTCTGCACGGCCGACATGCTGTATCGCAGTCTGCCCGGCGAAAGTGAAGGGATGCTGAGCCGTCAGCGAGCCGCGCTCGTCAACCGCGATACATTGTCCACACTGGCCATCCGGCTCGGTCTGGGTGAGTTGTTGGTGCTGGGGGCCGGAGAACGCAAAAGTGGTGGGCGGCAGCGTCCTTCCATCCTCTGCGATGCAATGGAAGCTGTACTGGGAGCGATTTTCCTCGATGGAGGTCTGGAAGCCTGTCAGGCATCCGTTGAACGTCTTTTCGACCCGCTCGGTACGAGTCAGCAGAAGGATGCCAAGACCCGTCTTCAGGAGATCATGCAGAGTCGGGCTTTGTCATTGCCGCACTACGAAACGGTGGATGTGATCGGGGAAGAACACTCGCAGGTGTTCATCGTCAATTGCCGGGTGCCACCACTATCAGAGCCGATGACGGGGCGTGGCCCCTCGCGTCGCGTTGCCGAGCAGGACGCGGCGGCACGGATCCTGCGGAAACTGGAGAAGCGGTAATGAGTCAGACAAAGACGCAGTGTGGTTTCATTGCCATTGTGGGTCGACCGAATGTAGGTAAATCCACGTTGTTGAACCATCTGCTGGGGCAGAAAATCAGTATCACATCGCGCAAGCCACAGACGACGCGGCATCGAATTCACGGAATACACACCGAAGGGAACCGGCAGTTCATCTATGTCGATACACCCGGCCTGCATCGGCACGAAAGCAAAGCGATGAACCGGGCCATGAATGCGACCGTCATCGACGTGCTCAGGGAAGTTGACGTGGTGCTGTTTATGACCGAGCGGACCGTATTCAATGACGAGGACGAGCTGGTCCTGCAGCAGTTGAAGAAAATCAATAGACCGGTGCTCTGGTTGATCAATAAAAGTGACCTGCTACCGCAACGGGATCGTCTTCTGCCGCATATTTCCGCCATTTCCGAACGCCACGGTTTTGCTGAAGTGATCCCGTTGTCAGTTTTAAAGGGATACAATCTGGACACAGTGGAAGACTGTGTGGCTCGTTATCTGCCCGAGGGCCCCTTCCTGTTCCCCGAAGACCAGGTCACGGACCGTAGCTCCCGCTTTCTGGCCGCGGAACTGGTGCGGGAGAAGATCACCCGTCAGGTGGGTGATGAGCTGCCATATGAAGCCATGGTGGAAATCGAGCAGTTTGCCCAGGAAACTGAACTTATCCACATACATGCACTCATACTGGTGGAAAAGAAGGGCCAGAAGCAGATCATCATCGGCCGTGGTGGTGAGCGGCTGAAGCAGATCGGGCAGGCGGCGCGGCTAGACATGGAGCGTGCATTCGGCTGCAGGGTGATGCTGGAATTATGGGTGAAGGTCAAATCGGGGTGGTCCGATGACGAACGAGCATTACAGAGTCTGAATTGAGTGCTTCGATCCAGCTTCAGCCCGCCATGGTGCTGCACACCCGGCCCTTCCGTGACACCAGTCTCCTGGTGGATCTGATCTGCCCGGAGCAGGGTCGTCTCCGGGCGGTGGCCAGGGGCGCGCGACGGGCCGGGAGCCGCTATCGAGGGCTGCTGCAACTGTTTCAGCCGATCCTGGTCAGTCTCGCGGGACGTGGTGAACTGCTGACCCTGACTGACGCTGAAAGTGCGGGCGCGCCGCTGGTATTGCGCGGGGACCGATTATTCAGTGGATTGTATATGAATGAGGTCCTGATGCGTGTGCTCCCCATGCGACAAGCCTGTCAGGTGCTCTTTGCCCGCTATCACGAATCCCTTCTTGCACTGCGTGGTACAGATCCGGTAGAGCCGGTGTTACGGTATTTCGAGATCGACCTGCTGGAGGAGTGTGGCTATGGACCGGATTTCTGGCAGGATGTACCGGACGGGGCGCCCATTCTTCCTGAACGGCTGTATCTCTTTCATCCTGATCGCGGCTTCGAGCCCGTGCCGGGCGACACTGCAACCGGTCCCGTCCACAGTGGTCGACTGCTGATCGCGTTACGCGAGCGGTCGCTGGAGCTCGATAGCGGGTTGGGGCTCGGTGCCAAGCAATTGCTGCGTCAGGCGCTGGCGCCTCATCTGGGCAATCGTCCTCTGCAGAGCCGAGAGTATTTCAGCAGACTTTCTCAAGGCCGGCCGGAGAGGTAAAATGCGCTACCCTGTAACTCTTGAAACCCGTAGTGAGCCATGATGTATCCGACCAATGAATCCCTGATCGGCAATACGCCCCTGGTGCGCCTGCAGCGACTTCCCGGTCAGACCAGCAATACCGTGCTGGCCAAACTTGAAGGAAATAACCCGGCTGGTTCGGTCAAGGATCGCCCCGCCTGGAACATGATCCACCAGGCGGAGCAGCGTGGTGAGATCCATCCGGGTGATACACTCATTGAGGCGACCAGCGGCAATACCGGAATCGCACTGGCCATGGTCAGTGCCGTGAAAGGGTATCGGATGGTCCTGGTGATGCCCGACAGCATGTCCCAGGAGCGAAAGGCTTCCATGAGTGCCTACGGCGCCGAGCTGGTGCTGGTGAGCGAAGAGGAGGGCATGGAAGGGGCCCGGGACCTGGCGGCCCGCATGGGACGAGAAGGTCGTGGGCGGGTGTTGGACCAGTTTGCCAACCCGGACAACGCGGAAGCCCATTATCTGACCACGGGCCCCGAAATCTGGCGCGATACCAATGGCAGTGTGACCCATTTTGTCAGTTCCATGGGCACGACCGGCACAATCATGGGCGTATCCCGCTATCTGAAAGAGCAGAATCCCTCCATCAGTATCATCGGTCTGCAGCCGGATGACGGGTCACGCATTCCTGGTATCCGGCGCTGGCCGCCTGAATACCTGCCCGCCATCTATGATGAGCGTCGCGTGGATCGAGTGCTGGACATCGCACAACAGGACGCGGAAGAGACCATGCGGATGTTGGCCCGGGAAGAGGGTATTTTCTGCGGTGTGTCCGCTGGCGGTTCCGTTCATGCCGCACTGAAGCTGTCCAGGGAACTCGAGAATGCCGTCATAGTCGCCGTCATCTGTGATCGCGGTGATCGCTATCTTTCCACCGGTGTTTTCAACACCTGACCCTGTCGCGACGGAAACCCATGAGCCGAAGAAGACGAAGGCAGGCACTGCCCGCTGAACCCGTTATGTTGACTATTGATGGTCTCAGTCATGAAGGCCGGGGCGTGGCACGACTGCAAGGCAAGGTTGCGTTCGTTGACGGGGCATTACCCGGAGAAACCGTTTATGCCACTTTTACAGGGCGACGACGCCAGTTTGATGAGTTGAAAACGATCGAGGTGCTGGATTCCGCACCGGACCGAGTGACACCACCCTGTGAGTGGTTCGGAATCTGCGGAGGCTGTGCCATGCAGCACCTTCACCCGGCCGCGCAAAGAAACCACAAACAGTCGGTATTGCTGGAGCATCTACAGCACCAGGCCGGACTGGATCAGCATTCATTTGAAGTGCTTGCGCCAATGGCGGGTGATACCGATACCGGTTATCGTCGCAAGGCCCGTCTTGCGGTGCGACACGTGCGTAAAAAGGGCGGTACGCTGGTCGGTTTCCGCGAAAAAGGCAGCAGCTTCATCACCGATATGACGTACTGCAGGGTCCTTGTGCCATCTCTGGCCGCACTGATCGCTCCGTTGCGGCAACTGCTGACCGGATTGTCGGCCGGAGCAGCGGTACCGCAGATCGAAGTGGCCGCCGGGGAGCCTGGCGACAGTCTGGAAGCATCGGAAGTGGCGCAGCACCAGCGCCA
>JAWLFN010000290.1:0-2983 GCA_041685555.1 Gammaproteobacteria bacterium
CGACCAGGTTCTTGTCCAGATCGGTCTCCTCGCCCTGCATCTCCAGCGTGACTTCCTTCTTCAGGCTGCGGGCCAGGTCGCGGACCACGCGGGGAAAGCGGCCGAACACTTTCTTGACCGGCTGCATCCGGGTTTTCATCACCGAGCTCTGCAGGTCGGCGGTGACCAGGTCCAGGTTGTTGATGGTCCTGGAGAGGATCTCGTCACCGGAATCGGAGCCGATGCGCACCAGCCGGTTGCGCACCAGTACCAGCTCGCCGACCATGTTCATGATTTCGTCCAGGCGCCGGGTGTCGACCCGCACCGAGGTATCCCCGCCGCCACTGTCGCGCTTCGGCTGGGCACCATTGTTTCCGGCGCCGCTGCCGCCGACGCCATTGGCCGGCGGTCCGCCATTTCCGCTTCCCGCGCCGGCCGGGGAACTGCCCGCACTGCCGTTATCGGCCGGTTTCGGGGGTGGCGGGGTCGGGGCCACCTCGTTTCGGGGACGGCCACCATGGGCACCCGCGCCGTGCAGCTGATCCAGCAGCGCCTCGAACTCGTCCTCGCTGATCTCGTCCGAAGCAGAAGAGGATGCCTCCGATGCGTGGCCGGTCGCCGGAGTGGCCGGGGTCAATTCCGGCCGACCGCCGCTATCGGCTCCGCTGTCATCAAGGCCAACCGGTTTCGCCGGCGCCCCGTGTAATTCATCCAGCAACGCGTCGAATTCTTCCTCGGTGATCAGATCATCGTCGTCCGCGTCCGATCCGTTCTCCGACCCCGCGTCGGCACCGGCCTCCTCCACCGGCGGAACGTCGTCCAGCATGGCGGATGACGGCGCCTCGCCCTGCACCAGCTGCTCCAGGCTGGCGATCAGCGCCGGATCGGCCGGCTCGGGCTCGTTGTGGTTCTTGACGTCCTCGAACATGACATTGAGTGCGTCCAGCGCCTGCAATACCACATCCATCATGTCCGTGGTCACGGAAAGTTGACCGTTACGCAGATCGTCGAACAGGTTCTCGGTGATGTGACACAGGTCCACCAGCGGCGTCAGTTGCAGGAAGCCGGCGCCGCCCTTGACGGTATGAAAGCCCCGGAAGATGGCATTGAGCAGATCACCATCCCGCGGCCGCTGCTCCAGCTGCACGAGCTGGTCCGACAGCTGTTCGAGTATTTCCCCGGCCTCTACCAGGAAATCCTCGAGAATCTCGTCGTCTTCGGAAAACCCCATCGGTCCCTACCCTGTGCCCTAGAATCCCAGACTGGATAACAGTTCATCGACATCGTCCTGACCGGACACCACTTCCTTCGACGGCGCGCCATCGCGCAGCAACGATGGCCCCTCGGCACGGATTTTCCGCTCCTGCTCGCTCTGGTGGCCGGATCCTGCCGCCTCGCCATGCCCGTCTTCCGGTGTCGGCGGTGGCGTCGCCGCCAGACCCGCGGCCATCTCCACGCTGCTGGCCAGTTTCACCAGCCGCACCAGGCTCTGCTCCACGTCGTTGACCAGCGTGATCACGCGCTTGATGATCTGACCACTGAGGTCCTGATACCCCTGCGCCATCATGATCTCGTTGAGCTTCTCCTGCAGAACGGCACTGTCCGTCACTGTCATCTGCAACAAGTCTGCCACCTTGCCGTGCACCACTTTATCGCCATCAACGGTCTGCTCGTTCCACGCCTCCCGCAGATGCCGGGCCTCATCCGCCAGCCGCTGTGCCAGCGGCAGACTCTCATCGACCCGATCCATGGTGGTGGTGGCGGCCTCTTCAGTCAGGTTGATGACGTAGTCCAGCCGGCTGCGGGCATCGGCGATCTCCGACAGTTCATCCTGCACTGCCTGGTGCCCATCCAGCCCGATATCGAGATGAAAATCCCGGATCGAATTGTGCAACGCCCGCGTCAGACGTCCCACCTCGGAGTACAGCACCTGGTCCCGCCGCCCCTGCAGCTCACTGATCAGGTCGCCGGCCATGGTGATATCGCCCTGCTGCAGCAGACTGATCAACACCGGCCCGTTCTCTTCCAGGGCCTCGGTGAACGCCTCTCGATCCACCGGCTCAATGGCTGGAACGGACGGGCTGTTGTGGTTCTCGCTCATCAGGTTGTCTATCCCGCTAGCTGGTGGCTTCGATCCGGTCGAAGATCTTCTCGATTTTCTCCTGCAACGCCGCGGCCGTGAACGGCTTGACCACATAACCATTGACGCCGGCCTGGGCGGCGGCAATGATCTGATCCCGTTTGGCCTCGGCAGTGACCATCAGGATCGGCAGACTGGCCAGCTCCGCGTCTTCACGGCAGGCCTTGAGCAGCTCGATGCCCGTCATGCCGGGCATGTTCCAGTCAGTGATGAGGAAATCGAAACCACCGCCCTTGAGCATGGGCAGGGCGGTGTTGCCATCGTCGGCCTCGGCCGTGTTGGTGAAGCCGAGGTCTCGGAGCAGGTTTTTGATAATGCGACGCATCGTCGAGAAATCATCGACGATGAGTATCTTCATGTTCTTGTCCAAGGCTGCCTCCAGGGTTGATGGGTGGGTCCGCGGTAGACTCTGAACGGGTTATCGGCGGTCAGCTGAAATGTTTAGCGCCGAATCCGTTTGGCTCGTGGAGCGGACCGGGTGCGGGGTGGTCGTGGTTTCCGATCAAAGACGTCACTTCGTCGCGCGATCCGAGCGGGGCGGCAGGCGGGGCAGGATCGGCCATTGTCCGGCCCGGAAAATCGGACTCCCAAGCGCGGGGAGCCAATGCGCCCGTCCATGGCCGCTCTGGCTTGCTGCCGGCCTCGCTATCAAGGCGTGGTGGCGCCGCCGTGCGTCCGCACGGCAAGCCCGCGCAACGCAGAGAGCGAGGCCGACAGCAAGCCCCTTCGGGCGAGATCTGGCGCGCCCTGTCGCCGCGTTGTCGCGCTTGCCAAGGGCTACGGCCATTGCCGGCGCACGACGCCTTGCGTCAGAGCGCGCCAGATCCCGCAGAGCGACCATGGACGGGCGCATTGGCTCCCTGG
>JAWLFN010000291.1:0-2981 GCA_041685555.1 Gammaproteobacteria bacterium
CTTCAGGTGCCGGAGCCGCCCGCGTTGCAGAACCAGGCGCCGATGCCGGAGACCCTTCGCTCCACTGATCCCGGCGCGCCAGGCCAGCCATCCGGTGCGCCCCTGCAAACGCCAGACACGGAGGGTCCGGAACCACTGACTGCAGCACCACGGCCGATGGAGCCGGCAATGCCATCGGCACTGATGGATTCCTACGCGCCGCTGCAACAGCCCGGTTCCGCTTCTGATGGTGCCCCCGGGCCTGAGGTCGCCGGCGTGATTGCGCCGGGTCCGGACGTCCCACTGTCACCAACTCCAGAGTCCGGGAATCTTCAGATGCCGGAGTCGTCCGGCGAAGCCGCGGCGGTCGTGGAGCCCGCCCGTCAGCCTGCCACGGCCGCACCCGATTTGACCCACCTGCCGTTACCGCCGATGCCACCGCTGGAGGGGGAGGCAGTGGTATCGTCACGGGTCGCTGAAGAGGCTCTGTCGCGGCCGGAGCGTGTCAACAGTGAGGCACTGCAACGCTTTGCCGAGCAGTGGTCCAGACGTTCTGATGCCTGGGGCGGTCAGGCAGCGGAGCGGGGCCAAACCGGGCCGATGGCGGCCCTGAACGCTGCCGTTAGCGGTCAGTCGGCCGCTCAGGGGCCGTCATCGAGCGCGGAGTTGATGCAATCATGGCAGAGCCAGCTGCAGGCATCCCAGTCGCCATCGGGACAGTCGCAACAGGGCCAGTCACAACAGGGTCAGTCACAACCGACTCCGGGGCAACTGCTCGCTTCCGGGCAGCCAGGCCAGGCGTCACTCAATCAGGTCGGGACGCAGTCCTCCAGCGCCTCCCCACAGGGCGGCCAGGTCATGGACCCGGCCCTGAGCGCCCAGCGTTCCCTGATGGACGGCAACGGCATTGCGCAGAGTGGCGTACGGGAGCAGTGGGGGGATGCCCTGTCGCGGCGCATCCAGATGATGACCGCCCAGCAACGCTCCGAAGCCCACATCCGCCTGGATCCGCCGGAGCTGGGACGCCTGATGATCCAGATCCAGATGAACGCCGAACAGATGTCCATCCAGTTCACCTCGCCACATGCGATGGTCCGTGATGCCCTGGAAAGCAGTCTGCCACGTCTGCAGGAAGCGCTGGCCGAAGACGGTCTGGACCTGCTCGATGTCGATATTTCCGATCAGTCCGCGGAAGGGGATTCCGATGAGCCTTCCGAGGGACACCAGGCGCCCGATGAAGGCGCCGGAACGGAGAGCGGCGATGAGCCGACCGTGAGCGATGCGCGCCTGACGGCCGCGGCCCTGTCGCTGGTTGATGCCTACGCCTGACGTCAGGATTTTGTCGCCGGTTCGCCGTGATCCTCACCACTCCGTACGCAGCCCCTCCATCCTTATGAAAATAAAAGGAAATTATTTGTGGCACAGCTCTTGCTGAGGTACCGTCCATCATCTGTAATCCGATGGAAGGAACAACAGCCCCGTGGCCGAGGAACAACTGGAACAGCCTGAAGCCCCCGCGACCGGGAAGAGTCGCATTGTCCTGATTGCGACCCTCGCCCTGCTGGTCGTGGGCGGCGCGGGTGCCGCGTGGTTCTTTCTGTGGGGACAGCCAGAGCCGGAGCCGGACGGGCAATCCGTGGAGCAGGCGCCCTCCGAGAGCCCGATGGAGTATGTGGATCTGTCTCCATCATTCGTGGTCAGTTTCCCGCACCGTGGGCGGCAACGTTACATGCAGGCCGAGCTGAGCGTCATGTCACGCGATCCCGAGGCACTGGCGGCGGTGCGCGAGCACATGCCGATGATCCGCCATAACCTCATCTCCCTGTTCAACGCGCAAATGCTGCTGGTGTTCGAGGATCCGTCCGGGGTCGAGACTCTGCGCGAGCTGGCCACCGAGGAAGTCCAGGCCATATTGCGGGATGAAATCGGTCGGCCCGGTATCGAGCAGGTACTGTTCACCACCTTCGTGATGCAGTAAGGAAGTCAGACCATGCAGGATCTTCTGTCTCAGGATGAAATCGATGCGCTGCTCCATGGCGTGGATGATGGCGATGTGGATACCGACGAGGAGCTGTCTCCCGGTGAGGTGCGTTCCTATGACCTGACCAGTCAGGACCGCATCGTCCGCGGGCGCATGCCCACACTGGAAATGATCAACGAGCGCTTCGCCCGTTATACCCGCATCAGCCTGTTCAACCTGATGCGCCGCAGTGCCGAGGTTTCGGTCAACGGCGTACAGATCAACAAATTCGGCGAGTACCTGCACACCATGTACGTACCCACCAGCCTGAACCTGGTCAAGTTCCGGCCTCTGCGCGGCACCGCGCTGATCGTGCTGGACGCGCGACTGGTGTTCGCCCTGGTGGACAACTATTTCGGAGGGGATGGACGTCACGCCAAGATCGAGGGCCGCGAGTTCACCCCCACCGAGCTGCGCGTGGTGCAGATGGTGCTGAACCAGATCTTCGAGGATCTGGGCGAGGCCTGGCGCAACGTCTATCGGCTGGAGTTCGACCACCTGCGCTCCGAGGTCAATCCGTCGCTGGCCAACATCGTCAGCCCCAGCGAAGTGGTGGTGGTCAGCAGTTTCCACATCGAACTGGACGGCGGCGGCGGAGACATCCACATCACCCAGCCCTACTCGATGATCGAGCCGATCCGGGAGCTGCTCGACGCCGGCATGCAGAGTGATGTGGACGAACACGACGAGCGCTGGGGCAAGGCCCTGCGCGACGAGATCATGGATGCCGAGGTCGAGCTGCGCTGCAACCTGTTCGAGAAGAGCATCAGCCTGCGCGACGTGGTGGACCTGCAGCCCGGCGACGTGATCCCGGTGGACATGGCCGACCTGGTCACGCTGCGTGCCAACGGGGTGCCGATGTTCCGCACCCGCGTCGGCACCAGCAACGGCAACCTGGCGCTGCGTATAGAAAAACCCTACGAACACCGAGACTGAACGGCGGGAGAAGACGAAATGGCGGAAGAAGACAACGATCAGAAGA
>JAWLFN010000292.1:0-2970 GCA_041685555.1 Gammaproteobacteria bacterium
TCGGTGCAGACGCTGCTGCCATTGAGCAATGAACGGGCGCTGAAACTGACCACCTCGCTGTACTATACGCCCGACGGCCGCTCGATCCAGGCCCAGGGCGTCACCCCTGACATCGAAATTCGCGAGGGACTGGTCACGCGCGAGACACCCCGCCGCGGCGTCTATTCCGAAGCTGATCTGGAAGGACACCTGGGCAATCGCAATGAAACCGATTCCGCGGAGGATGCGGAAGGGGCGGTGGCTTCCGGTGAACAGATCGTCATCGGTGACTACCAGCTCAACGAAGCACTGACGTTGCTGCGTGGCTGGCACATCATGCGGGGTCGCGCCGGAGGGGGCGGTTCACGCTGATGCCACTGCCGCGCTCCGCCCATCTGGTCATCCGGGCCATTCTGGCTCCCGGCCGGCGACAGGCCATTCTGCTGCTGGCCCTGTTGCTACTCGGCACGCTGCTGCTGATGGCCTTTACCGGCCAGGACGTCAATGAGCAGCAAGACAGGGAAGAGAATTCTGCCGCGGTCACCACTGGAATGATCGAGCGGCACATCCCGCGGCGCGCCACACAGCAAAGTGCCGGGGTCCGCACCACCCTGCCAGAGCCACTGCCGGAGCCGCCGCCTGTGTTCGAGCCTGCCCCGACCCGGGGCGCGGACCTGGTGCTGATCATCGACGACCTGGGGAACAACCTGCCGGCCGGACAACGCGCCCTGGCCCTGCCATCCGACATCACTTTCGCGATACTGCCGCACACGCCACATGCCCATGATCTGGCCGAGCAGGCTCACGCCGCCGGCAAGGAAGTGATGTTGCATGCTCCGATGAGCAACCGCTCCGGAACGCCGCTGGGACAGGGTGGGCTGACGCCGGAGCTTGACCGGGATGCGTTCCGGACCATTCTGGACGAAGCCCTGGCCGCCGTGCCACATATCCGCGGAGTGAACAACCATACCGGCAGTGATCTCACGGCACGGGAGCAGCCCATGGAATGGCTGATGGAGACCCTCGCGGAACAGAAACTGTATTTCGTGGACAGCGTGACCACCAACGACAGCGTGGCAGGCAAAAAAGCAGAGGAACGGAACATTCCGTTTCTGAGGCGCCAGGTCTTTCTGGACCACAGCACCCAGCCCGACGACATCGACCACGAATTCCGGCGATGGCTTGGCATTGCCCGGCGCGAAGGCCTGGCGGTGGGTATCGGCCACCCGTACCCGGAGACCCTGGATTACCTGGAAGTGGCGCTACCGGCGCTGGCGGCGGCGGGTTATCGTCTGCGTTTCGTGTCCGAGGTGCTGCCCGACCGCATGCCACTTACCGAGAGACTGACTACCGCACCGTGATTCCGTGCGCCGCCATGTACTCCTTGGCCTCGGGAATGGTGTATTCACCGAAGTGGAAGATGCTGGCGGCCAGCACCGCATCCGCTCCGCCCTGCTGGATGCCATCCACCAGATGCTGCAGGTTGCCGACACCGCCCGAGGCAATCACCGGCACCGACACCGCCTCACTGACGGCGCGATTCAGCTCGATGTCGAACCCACTTTTCGTGCCATCCCGATCCATGCTGGTCAACAGGATCTCGCCGGCTCCATACTCGACCATCCGCCGGACCCACTCGATGGCATCAATACCGGTAGGCTTGCGGCCGCCATGGGTGAATATCTCCCAACGTCCGGGTTCCCCTCCGCCACTGACCCGCTTGGCATCGATGGCCACCACAATGCACTGCGATCCGAAACGCTGGGCCGCTTCCCGGACGAACTCCGGATTGAACACCGCCGCCGTGTTGATCGCCACCTTGTCCGCCCCGGCATTGAGCATGGTACGGATATCTTCCAGTCTGCGGATGCCGCCACCCACCGTCAGCGGAATGAACACCTGGCCCGCGATCGCTTCCACGGTATGCACGGTGGTCTCCCGGCCCTCATGGGACGCGGTGATGTCCAGAAATGTGATCTCGTCCGCTCCCGCATCGCTGTAGCGACGCGAGATTTCCACCGGATCGCCGGCATCACGGATATCCACGAATTTCACGCCCTTGACCACCCGACCGTTGTCACAATCAAGGCAGGGAATGATGCGCTTGGCCAGTGCCATGTCTCACCTCATTGATCGCAGTATCGCTGTGCTTCCGCCAGATCCAGCGCGCCTTCATAGATGGCCCGTCCGGTGATGGCTCCCATGATGCCGGCCCCGGTGGGCGTCCGCGCCACGGCCTTCAGCGCGCGAATGTCTTCCATGCGACTGACTCCGCCGGACGCGATCACCGGTATGCTGGAGGCCTCCGCCAATGCCACGGTCGCTTCCACGTTGACGCCCTGCATCATGCCATCGCGGGCGATGTCCGTGTAGATGATCGCCTCGACGCCAGCGTCGGCGAACTTCCCGGCCAGGTCGATGACATGAAGCGTCGATACCTCGGCCCAGCCGTCGGTGGCCACATAACCGTCTTTCGCATCCAGGCCGACGATGACATGTCCAGGGAACCGGGTACAGGCTTCCTTCACGAACGGTGGATTCTTCACCGCCTGGGTGCCGATGATCACATGACCGACGCCCATGGCAAGGTACTTTTCAATGGTCTCCAGATCGCGGATCCCGCCGCCGATCTGTAGCGGCAGATCCGGACAGGCGCGGGCAATCTCTTCCACTGCCCGGCCGTTGACCGGCTCGCCCGCGAACGCCCCGTTCAGGTCCACCAGATGCAGGCGCCGGGCGCCCTGTTGTTGCCACTGGCGGGCCATGTCGGCGGGACTGTCGGAGAAGACGGTGGAGTCTTCCATGCGGCCCTGGCGGAGGCGGACGCATTGGCCGTCTTTCAGGTCTATTGCTGGTATCACTAGCATTGTTTCTGATTCCCGGTGTTTCTGGTTTGTACTTCGTAGTCCGGGCTCGCGGCGGGGGATACCGTTCAGGAGACGCCCGTGAACCCGTCCATGGAGGGCTCGGCGACCGCCATCCATGGCGGTC
>JAWLFN010000060.1:0-12233 GCA_041685555.1 Gammaproteobacteria bacterium
AGCGAGCGTTGCAAACTGCTCGATTTCGGAGACTGGGCCAGTGAACGCCACAGCATTCCCGGCGAGCCCGCCGCGCCGGAGGACCTGGAAGCGGCACTGCTCGAGGGCCGACTGGATCCGGAGCGACAGCAGCATTGATTCATGTGGCCGTGGGGGTGATCCGAGCCCCGGATCGACAGCAAATACTCATCTCCCGCCGCGCCGCGCGGGCGCATCAGGGCGGGCTGTGGGAATTCCCGGGCGGTAAGGTCGAGCCCGGCGAGACCGTGGTACAGGCCCTGCGCAGGGAACTGTACGAAGAGCTGGATCTGCGGCTCCACGAGGCCAACCCACTTTGCTGTATCGAGCATGACTATGGCGACCGCCGGGTGCGTCTGGATGTCTGGACCGTGGACGACTGGTCGGGCACGCCGACCGGAATGGAGAATCAGCCTCTACGCTGGGTGGAGGCCGCCCGGCTCGATCCGGGCGACTTTCCCGTTGCCAACCGCCCCATCATCCGGTGCCTGCGCCTGGGCGCTGTCCTGGTCATCACGCCGGTGGCGGCGGACCCGGAGCAGGCGATCGGCGCACTGCATCGACTGGTCGAGCGGCACGACGGACTGATCCAGCTACGCCAACCATCACTGGACAGCACCGGACGCGATCATCTGCTGAGGGCGGCCGCGGAACTTCCCGACGCTGTACGCAACCGGTTGATCCTCAATACCCGGCCGGATGATCCTGCCCTGGCCCGCTTCGGTGGCTGTCACCTGGCGGCGCGTCGATTGCGGGAATGCCGAGGCCGTCCGGTGCGCGAGGATCAGTTGCTCGGTGCCTCCTGCCACACACGCGAGGAACTCGAGCTGGCCGAGTCCATGGGTGCGGACTATGCGACCCTGTCTCCAGTACGGGAAACCGCCTCGCATCCGGAAACAGAACCATTGGGCTGGACACGTTTCCGGAAGCTGATCCATGGACTGCAGCTGCCGGTCTACGCACTGGGCGGTATGACACTGGATGACCTTTCCGCAGCCGGACAGCACGGCGCCCGTGGTGTGGCCGGCATCCGCATGCTGTCGTGAGGACGCCCCCGGTGTGCATCAGCTACGGTAGGAGGCGTTGATCCTCACGTATTCCTCAGACAGGTCCGAGGTCCAGACCCGTTCCTGAGAATCACCGCGCCCCAGATCGATCCTGATACGGATATCCTCTTTATTCATCACTGCCTGTCCGGCGGCTTCCCGGTAGGCCGGATCCACCATACCGGCTCCGACGATGCGCACGTCATCCAGCCAGATCCGTACCCGTTCCACATCGAGGTCAACGAGTCCGGCCCGTCCGACGGCGGCCAGGATACGACCCCAGTTCGGGTCGGAAGCCGTCAGCGCCGTCTTCACCAGGGGAGACTCGGCTACGGTATAGGCTACCTGCAGGCATTCGCGACTGTCGCCGCCGCCGCACACATCGATGGTGACGAACTTGCTGGCCCCCTCGGCGTCGCGGATGATGTCGATAGCCAGCTCCCGCAGCAGCTCTGTCACCGCTTCCCGGAAAGCCTGCCAGCCGGCCCCGTCGCCAGCATCCAGCGCGATGCCGCTGGCACCGGTGGCACTCATCGTGCAGGCATCATTGGTAGAGGTGTCGCCATCAACGGTGATGCGGTTGAATGACTGCTCCACCGCTTCCCGCAACAGGGACTGCAGGTCGCCGGTGTCGACCGCGGCATCGGTGAACAGATAGGCCAGCATGGTGGCCATGTCCGGCCGGATCATGCCCGCGCCCTTACAGAAACCGGTCAGCGTCACAACCCCACCGGGGGTCTCAATCCGCCGGGACCGCAGCTTGGGACGCGTATCGGTGGTCATGATGCCTCGCGCCGCGTCCCGCCAACCGTCCGCGGACAGGCGCGGCCAGGCGGCCGCGATGCCGGACAGCAGTCGATCCATGGGCAGGTGCTCACCGATGACACCGGTGGAGAATGGCAGAACAGCGCTCTCGGGCACACCACTGTGCTCCGCCACTGCCCGGCAGCTCTCCCGGGCATGATCCAGCCCCCTGCCGCCGGTCCCGGCGTTGGCATTCCCGGCGTTGATCAGCAGATGACGCACCTCGCCACCAGCACTCCGCAGGTGCTCGCGCGCTACGATCACGGGTGCGGCGCAAAAGGCATTGCGGGTGAACACGGCTGCGGTACGACTTCCCTCCGCGAGCTCGATCAGAACCAGGTCATGCCGGCCAGGATAGCGGATCCCGGCCTCCACCGTTGCCAGTCTCACTCCGTCCACCGGATGCACCGGCGTGGGTGTCAGGTCCGTGGTGGCCATGGTCACTCCAGTCTGCCGTGGCAGTGCTTGAATTTCTTGCCGGAACCACAGGGGCAGTCCTCATTGCGGCCGACCTTGCGCTTGGCGCGCACGAAAGGTTCATGGCTGGCAGCCCCCCTGCCAGCCGGCTGATCGCCGCCCTCATCGGCGCCCAGGGCCGAGGCCTCGGCGTGCTGGGTGCGCAGCGTCTCTTTGGCCTTTTCGGCCTCCCGAGCGCGCTCAATGGCATCGATCTCTTCCGGAGAACGCACCTGCACATGACTCAGAAAACGGATGACGTCATGCTGAAGCCGGGTCAGCAGCGACTGGAACAGATTGAAGGCCTCGCGCTTGTACTCCTGCTTGGGATTCTTGCCGGCATAACCCCGCAGGGAAATGCCCTGGCGCAGATGATCCATGGCCGCCAGATGTTCCTTCCACAGGGTGTCGAGGATCTGCAGCACGATCTGCTTCTCCAGCAGGCTCATCTTCTCGCCCACTTTCTCGCGCTTTTCGCGGTAAGCCTCGGTCAGTGTTTCCTTGATCTTCTCGCGCAGCGTCTCCTCGTAAAGCTTCGCGTCCTCTTCCAGCCAGGCCTGTACCGGCACCTTGACGCCGAACTCAGCCTCCAGGGCCTGCTCCAGCCCGGCCACATCCCATTGCTCGGGAATACTCTGCGGTGGAATGTGGCTACTGATGACCTCATCGGTGACATCCTCGCGCATGTTGTCGATCAGGGCGCTGATATCGTCACTGGCCATGATCTCGGTGCGCTGACCGTAGATGATGGTGCGCTGGTCATTGGCGACGTTGTCGTACTCGAGCAACTGCTTGCGGATATCGAAGTTGCGGCCCTCTACCTTGCGCTGCGCCTTCTCAATGGAGCGCGACACCATGTTGTGTTCGATGGCCTCGCCTTTCTCCATGCCCAGCCGCTGCATGAAACTCTTGACCTTGTCCGATGCGAAGATGCGCATCAGACTGTCTTCCAGCGATAGATAGAACCGTGAATAGCCCGGATCCCCCTGGCGACCCGAGCGGCCGCGCAGCTGGTTGTCGATACGGCGCGATTCATGCCGCTCGGTGCCTATGATGTGGAGACCACCGGCTTGTACGACCTGGTCGTGGCGCTGTTGCCAGTCAGCCTTGATGGCGTCGATCTGTTCCTGTGTCGGGTTCTCCAGCTCAGCAACCTCGGCTTCCCAATTGCCACCCAGCACGATATCGGTGCCGCGACCGGCCATGTTGGTGGCGATGGTCACCGCGCCAGGGCGGCCGGCCTGTGCCACGATCTGTGCTTCCCTTTCGTGGAACTTGGCATTGAGCACCTCGTGAGGCACTTTCTCCTTCTGGAGCTTTTCCGACAGTAACTCTGAATTGTCGATGGAGGCCGTGCCCACCAGAATCGGCGCGCCGGCTTCGGAGAATTCCTTGATGTCATTGACGATGGCATCGAACTTCTCCTCCATGGACAGGAACACCAGATCATTCTTGTCGATGCGCTGCATGGGTCGATTGGGAGGGATGACCACCACATCGAGATCGTAGATCTGCTTGAACTCGAACGCTTCGGTGTCCGCCGTGCCGGTCATGCCGGACAGCTTGTCGTAGAGACGGAAGTAGTTCTGGAACGTGGTCGAGGCCATGGTCTGGCTCTCGTTCTGGATCTCCAGCCCCTCCTTGGCCTCAATGGCCTGGTGCAGGCCCTCGGACAGGCGCCGCCCTTCCATGGTCCGACCGGTATGCTCGTCAATCAGCACCACCCGACCATCCTTGACGATGTACTCGACATCCTTGTTGTACAGGTAATGCGCCTTCAGCGCCGAGTGGATATGGTGCAAGAGGCCAAGGTTGCTGGCTGCGTACAGGCTCTCGCCCTCATTCAGCAGTTTCTTCTGCGACATCAACTCCTCGAGCAGCTCGTGACCTTCTTCGGTCAGCTCTACCTGGCGGGTTTTCTCGTCGACCATGAAATGACCGCTCTCCGTGGCCGGCTGGCGCTCCAGCGCGATCGGCGACTGATCCTCCTTGCTGGCCGCCTCGCCCTTCTCGAGCTTCGGGATCAGGGCATTGATATCCCGATACAGCGCGGAACTGTCACGGGCGCCACCGGAAATGATCAGCGGGGTACGCGCCTCGTCGATCAGGATCGAGTCCACCTCATCGACAATGGCGAAGTTCAGCGGCTTCTGCACCCGGTCCTCGAGCCGGAACGCCATATTGTCGCGCAGGTAGTCGAAACCGAACTCGTTGTTGGTACCATAGGTGATGGAAGCTTCGTAGGCGGCCCGTTTCTCTTCCGGCCCCTGACCCGCCACCACGACACCGACGGTCAGTCCCAGCATTTCGTACAGGGGACGCATCCAGTTGGCGTCACGCGCGGCCAGGTAGTCGTTCACGGTGATGATGTGGACACCCTTGCCGGTCAGGCCGTTCAGGTAAGTGGGTAGCGTAGCCACCAGGGTCTTGCCCTCGCCGGTCTTCATCTCGGCGATGTCTCCCTGGTGCAGCACCATGCCACCAATCATCTGCACATCAAAGTGGCGCAATCCCAGGGTGCGTTTGCTGGCTTCACGCACGGTAGCGAAGGCTTCGGGTAACAGTTGATCGAGGCTTTCTCCGTTCTCGTGGCGCTCCCGGAACTGGTCGGTCTTGCCCAGCAGCTCCGCATCGGACAATGACTCATATTCCTCCTCCAGCGCATTGATCTGCCGGACGGTCTTGCTCAGTTTCTTCAGCTTGCGCGAATTGCTGCTGCCGAAGATGCGCGTCAGTATACTCATGATGTTCTGTCTACCGTCTGTCTGTGATGTCGGGGACCGGAGTATGGCGGCTGGCCCGAGGACCGGTCACCATGGCGGTGGCGGCTGCGGGCGCGGGCGTCTCCGGTGAATATTCAAGAGCGCGGTGCCGCATGGCACCGTCGACGGGACGGTCAGCTATAGACGCGACGCAGGTAGGTGGCGGAATCAATCAGGCGGCCGTGCCGGTAGGAAGCCCGCGCAGGCCGGTCGACAGTGAGCACAGCCAGTCGAGATGCCAGCAGCAACTGGCCCTGCCCGGGCGTCAGGGCCAGAATGACATTGTGCGGCTCCTGGGCTGGCCCGGCCCATCGGCCCACGGTAGGTCCGGAGAGTCCTCCCTCGGACCGGTGCGCGCCCGCCACCGTATCGCAGCCACGCACGGACTGCTGCACCGGAGCATCGCAGGTGACGCCGGTCTGGAAGGAGAGCTGATACCCCATATATCCCAGTGCAACGGGAGCGCCAAGCAGGCAGAGCGACAGTACGCCCTTCAGCCAGCCCCTGATGACATAGGTTCGCGTATGTCCGAGGCGTTCATTGACCAGGATGACTTTCATCGTTTATCGGAACAGCACCTCAGGCCGCCAGTACCGGCTTCATGTAGGAAATGGGCACGCTCTGTTCAGAATCAAAAGTCACCATCTCCCAGGCATCCGGATTCGCCTGCAGCTCCCGCAGCAGGGCATTGTTCAGTGCATGACCGGACTTGTAGCCCTTGAACTCGCCAATCAGGCTATGTCCCAGCAGATACAGGTCACCGATGGAGTCCAGTATCTTGTGCTTGACGAATTCGTCCTCGTAGCGCAGTCCGTCCTCGTTCAATACCTTGTAGTCTCCCACAGCAATGGCATTGTCCATGCTGGCACCCAGCGCCAGGTTGCGATTACGCAGCTCCTCGAACTCGTGCATGAACCCGAAAGTTCGCGCGCGGCTGACCTCCTTGACGAAGGAAGTGCTGGAAAAATCGATGGTCGCCGACTTGGTGTAACGGCGATACACGGGATGATCGTACAAGAGTGTGTAGCTGACCTTGAAACCGTTGAAAGGTTCCAGACTGACCGATTTGTCATCCTCCTCCAGCGTCATCGCACGGGTGATGCGGATGAACTGCCTCGGCGCATCCTGTTCCTTGATCCCGGCGGACTGGATCAGGAAAACGAAGGGGCCGGCGCTGCCATCCATGATCGGCACCTCGGCGGCACTGACCTCGACATAGGCATTGTCGATGCCCAGACCGGACATGGCCGACATCAGATGCTCGATGGTCGACACCCGGACACCGTCCCGGACCAGTGTGGTGGACAGTGTCGTGTCCCCGACAAAATGCGCCTTGGCCGGAATTTCGACACGCGGATCGAGATCCGTCCGAACGAATATGATGCCCGTATCGGCCGGAGCCGGGCGCAGCGTCAGGTAGACTTTCTCGCCCGTGTGTAGCCCCACACCGGTGGCTCGTATGACGTTCTTGAGCGTTCTCTGTTTGAGCATGAAGCACATTTCCCGCATTGAGCCGGCGTACCGGCAGGATCATTCGGCGAATCATAGCAAATATCGGGTACGAACCCAATGTTGCCAGGGGCCCGCCTCTTTCACGGGCCCCGTTGATTTCGCCCCTCAATCGGCCTGACGACGCAGGAAGGCCGGGATGTCAAGGTAGTCCATGTCGGCATCGGAGCCCACGGCCCGGGCCAGACCACCCTGATCGACATGCTGACGGGACGGCCGGCTGCTGGCGGCGGCCGCTTCGCGCCGACGCATGGCCGTGGGCCGGTCCATGCCACGGTAGTCACCGCTGGGGGCATGATCACGGGTATTGTCCACCACCTTGGTGGGGCGCTCGACCGCCGCCTTGCGCTCACCCAGGCCCGTGGCCACCACGGTGACATGGATCTCGTCACCCAGGGTCTCGTCAATGACCGTACCGACCACGACAGTGGCGTCATCGGAGGCAAACTCGCCCACCGTGTCACCGACTTCGGAGAACTCGCCCAGAGACATGTTCTCCCCCGCCGTGATGTTGACCAGGATGCCGCGCGCGCCATGCAGATTGACATCCTCCAGCAACGGACTGCGGATGGCGGCCTCGGCTGCCTCGCGGGCCCGCCCCTCACCAACGGCCTGGCCGGTGCCCATCATTGCCATGCCCATCTCGGACATGACCGTTCGCACGTCGGCGAAGTCGACATTGATCATGCCCGGACGGATGATCAGGTCAGCGATACCCTTCACGGCGCCCAGCAACACGTCGTTGGCCGCCTTGAAGGCATCCAGCAACGAGGCGTTCTTGCCCAGTACATCGAGCAACTTCTCGTTGGGAATGGTGATCAGGGAGTCGACGTACTCCTGAAGTTCGGCAATGCCGCTCTCGGCCAGGCCAGCGCGCTTCTTGCCTTCGAACGGAAATGGCCGGGTGACCACCGCCACCGTCAGGATGCCGAGTTCGCGGGCCACCTCGGCGAAGATCGGCGCCGCTCCGGTTCCGGTGCCCCCGCCCATGCCGGCGGTGATGAAGACCATGTCGGCACCGGAGAGGATCTCCGCGATCTCGTCACGATCTTCCAGCGCGGCCTGACGGCCGATGTCGGGATTGGCGCCGGCGCCCAGTCCCTTGGTGACGGTACTGCCCATCTGCAGCAGCGTTCTCGCCTTGAGATTGTTCAGTGCCTGGGCATCGGTGTTGGCGCAGACAAAATCCACGCCATCCACCTTGTTGTCAATCATGTGGCTGACGGCGTTACCGCCACCTCCGCCTACACCGACGACCTTGATCACTGCATTCTGCGGAATGCTATCGACAAGTTCAAACATCATTACCCCCTCGTTGTCACAGACAAATCAGATATCGGATTCTCGTTTTCAGAAATTGTTCCTGAACCAGTTCTTCACTTTTTCCATAAGACTGACGCCGGGTTCCCGCCCCGGAGCGACCTCTCCAGCACTACTTTGCCGATGGTGCCGCATGCCATAGATGAGCAATCCGACCCCGGTCGCGTAGATCGGATTGCGGACGATGTCGGACAGGCCCCGACTGCGCTGTGGCGCACCGATGCGCACCGGCATGTGGAAAACCTCCTCGGCCAGCTCCACCACCCCTTCCATCTTGCTCGTACCTCCGGTCAGCACGATGCCGGCCGCCATCAGGTCCTCGAAGCCACTGCGCTGCAATTCGGCCTTGATCAGGGTGAACAGCTCGTCATAGCGTGGCTCGACCACTTCGGCCAGCGAATGGCGCGATAGCTGGCGTGAAGGCCGCTCCCCGACGCTGGGCACCTGGATGGTGTCATCCGGATTGGCCAGCTGTGTCAGCGCACAGGCGTACTTGATTTTCAGTTCCTCGGCATTCTCGGTGGGCGTACGTAACGCCATGGCGATATCGTTGGTGACCTGGTCACCGGCAATTGGAATCACCCCCGTGTGACGAATGGCGCCTTCCGTGAACACGGCAATGTCCGTGGTACCACCTCCAATGTCCACCAGGCAGACACCGAGCTCCTTCTCGTCGTCGGTCAGCACCGAGTGACTGGATGCCAGCTGTTCGAGAATGATCTCCTCGGTCTGCAGGCCACAGCGTTTGATGCATTTCTCAATGTTCTGGACTGCATTGATGGCACAGGTGATCAGGTGAACCTTCGCTTCCAGCCGGACTCCCGACATGCCCAGCGGCTCCTTTACGCCCTCCTGCGAATCGACGATGTACTCCTGAGGCAGGATATGCAGCACTTTCTGATCGGCGGGTATCGCCACTGCTTGTGCCGCATCGATGACGCGCTCGATGTCGGCGCGGGTCACCTCGCCATCGCGTATGGCAACAATGCCATGCGAGTTCATGCTCCGGATGTGGCTGCCGGCAATGCCTGCGTAGACGGACTGGATCTGACAGCCGGCCATCAGCTCGGCTTCCTCCACGGCCCGCTGGATCGACTCGACCGTGGACTCGATATTGACCACGGTCCCTTTCTTCAGCCCACGGGACCGGTGACTGCCGATACCGACCACATCAAGATTGCCGTCCTCCTTGATGTCCCCGACGATGGCCACCACCTTGGATGTACCGATATCCAGGCCCACGATCATGTTATTGCTGTTTGCCGTACTCATTGCACTGGCACTCCACATTCCATCGGTTCATTCACTGTTGTTCATCTGGCCCGATCCGGCCACCGCATCTTCTCCGTCCGTACCGACAAACCGTACTGCAAGGCCATTGGCGTAGCGCAGATCCACCGAAGACAGGCGCTGCCCCTCCGGCTGCCATCGGTCCTGGTACAGCCTCGCAAATCTCTGCATCCGTTCCATCAATTCCTCACGTCCCACATGAATGTGCACACCCGTGTCAAGCACCAGCCGCCAACTGCCCCGCTGTCCCTTCCGCAGTTCCTGTATGCGCAGTCCGGTCGGCTGTAGCGTCCGGCTGAACTGCTGGTACTGGCGCATGACCTCGGCCGGACTGTCTGACGGCCCGTCCAGCCTTGGCAAAGAGACTGCATCCCGCATGTCGCCTTCCCCGAACAGCTCACCCTGCAGATTGATCAGCGCGTCCTGTCCCCAGCGGGCGATGGGGCGGTGCTCCTCCACGGACACAGTCAGTCCATCCGGCCAGACCCGGCGCACAGCCGCCTGGCTCACCCAGGGATGGCGCTCCAGCTCATCCCTGAGCTGCTCCACGTCCAGGCTGAAAAAGCCCTCGCCAAGGTGACTGGCCAGCATGTCCCGGATCTCTTCTTCCTGCAGCCGGGACAGTGGCGTATCGACCTGGACTGAGCGTATTGTCCGGTCCAATAATGGACCTTCCGGCAGCAGGCGCTCCGGCCAGTCCACCGACGGCAGTGATACATGCTCGGCAACCAGCGCGGAGGCGCGACTTCCATGTTGCTGCCAGGCAACGGAGAGACTCAGCCCCAATACCGTCAGCAGCAGAAACAATCGGCCCCGTCGCGACCTTTTGCCTTCTTTTCCGGCGTCCGGATCTTTACGCACGGGGATCTGCAGCGCGAAATCCTCAGGGATCTCGCCCGCGCCCGTGTATGCGTTGAATGACGCCGCCCGTCTGCCTGTGCGCTGTTTTTTTGTCATGGCTTCCGGCCCGCCTCCGCACTGGCCAGTATGGCCAGCACAAGCTGTTCAAAAGTCTGTCCCGCCTGCCTGGCCGCAATGGGTACCAGACTGTGATCCGTCATGCCCGGCACGGTATTCACCTCCAGCAACTGGAACTTCCCATCCACATCACGCATCACATCCACGCGGCCCCAGGCACGGCAACCCAGCACCCGAAAAGCCTCCATGCACAATGAACCGAGCTCAAAATCCTCCTTGTCCGTCAGATTGGCCGGGCATTGGTAACGGGTGTCATTGTCCAGGTACTTGGCCTCGTACGTGTAGAATTCCCGATCAGTGGCCAGCTCAATGGCCGGCAAAACCTGATCGTTCAATATGGCCACCGTAAACTCCGGCCCACGGACACGCTGCTCGGCCATCACCATCGTGTCGTACTGCCCGGCCGCATGCCAGGCCTCTTCCAGTGAGTGTGGTGAATCGACCATGTACATGCCGATGCTCGAGCCTTCGTGCACCGGTTTCACCACCATTTCGCCATACTGATCGATCAATGCTTTCCAGTCGGTACCCGAATCGAGAATCGTGGCGTACGGGGTGGGCAGGCCAGCGTGCTGCCACAGCTGCTTGCTCCGGATCTTGTCCATTGCCAGCGCAGAGGCCAACACGCCACTGCCAGTGTAGGGCAGCCCCATCAGTTCCAGCAGCCCCTGTACCTGACCATCCTCTCCTCCCCGCCCATGCAGAATATTGAACACCCGATCAACCGCCTGCTGTTTCAGCTGCATGGGCAGGTCCGGTCCGACATCAATACCGACCGCCTCGATTCCCGCGCCTTGCAGGGCAACAAGGACCGCCTGACCGCTGAGCAGGGAAATCTCCCGCTCGGCCGACTGCCCGCCCATCAGCACTGCCACTCTGTCCCTATGCTCACTCATCAGTCACCACTCCCTCGGTCGCCAGACGTCGCGCCAAAGCGCCCACACTGCCGGCACCCTGCGTGATCACGATGTCTCCATCACGCAACACGCCAGCCAGCACGTGCTGCACTTCGGCCTGGTCTTCCACATAAATCGGGTCCACTCTGCCCCGCTGACGGATGCTGCCGCACAGACTTCTTGCGTCAGCGCCGGGAATACTCGCCTCCCCTGCCGAATACACATCCAGCATCAGCAATACGTCCACACCCGACAGCACCTTGACGAAATCGTCATACAGGTCCCGTGTGCGGGAGTAACGGTGTGGCTGGTAGATCATGACCAGTCGCCTGTCCGGCCAACCCGCGCGCAGCGCGTCAATTGTGGCCCGGACCTCGCTGGGATGATGTCCGTAGTCATCGAGTAGCATGACCTCACCGCCGGACACTGGGAACCGGCCCTGGATCTCGAACCGGCGCCCGACCCCCTCGAATCTCTTCAGGGCACCACAGATGTACTCATCCGCGATGCCTTCGTCACTGGCCACGACAATGGCCGCGGTGGCATTGAGGGCATTGTGCCGCCCCGGTATATTGAGACTGACATTCAAAGAATCGAGTCCCTCCGGTCGTGACACGGTGAAATCGGTAAAGCGCTCATTCTGCCGCAGCTCCCCAACACGGAAGTCCGCGCCCTCGGAGAAGCCGTAGGTGATCACCGGCCGGGAGACACGCGGAAGAATCTCCGCCACCACCGGATCATCAATACACAGCACAGCGAGACCGTAGAAAGGCAGATTGTGAAGAAATTCCAGGAAATACTTTTTCAGCTTTTCAAAGTCACCATCGTAGGAACTCATGTGGTCCGCTTCGATATTGGTGACCACCGCCACCATGGGCTGCAGGTGCAGAAACGAGACATCACTTTCATCGGCCTCCGCCACCAGGTAGCGGCTTTCACCCAGGCCCGCATTGGCGCCAGCACTATTCAGCAACCCGCCAATGACAAAGGTCGGGTCCAGGCCCGCCTCAGCAAATATTGAGGCGACGAGGCTTGTGGTGGTCGTCTTTCCGTGGGTACCCGCGATGGCAACGGCATGTCGGTACCGCATCAGTTCCGAGAGCATCTCGGCGCGTGGAATGACCGGCTTGCCGGCTTCCCGGGCAGCTGTCAGC
>JAWLFN010000061.1:0-12208 GCA_041685555.1 Gammaproteobacteria bacterium
GCCGGTCCCTGTCGTGTACGCCCCAGGTGACCCCGATGGCAGGCATGCCGAGCCGTCGCGCCATTTCCATGTCATAACTGGTATCGCCCACCATGACCGCCTCATCGGGCCGCAGTCCACAGTGGGCAAGAATCTCCCTGAGCATGGCGGGATCCGGTTTGGAGCGGGTCTCGTCGGCGCAGCGGGTGACATGGAAGGTGTCGTGAAGTCGGCAGCCACCCAGCGCGCGCTGCAGTCCGCGGCGGCTTTTGCCGGTGGCCACGGCGCGGAGGGTGTTACGGCCGCCCAGCGAGTCCAGCAATGGCTGCATGCCCTCGAACAGGCGGTTGGCCTGGTCCGCGGTGGCCATGAAGTGCCGGCTGTAACCCTCCCGCAGGGCCAGCATGGTGTCGTGGTTGATTCCCGGGTACAGGCGGTCCAGGGCCTCGACGATGCCGAGGCCGATGATGTTGCGGTATTGCTCGGGGGTGCGGGCCGGAAGTCCGGCCCCGGTGGCGGCATGGAGCAGGCTGTCGGCAATATGGTGAGCGGAGTCGACCAGCGTGCCATCCCAGTCGAAGATGACGGCGCGCAGGCTCACTTGTTGTGGTCCCTCAGTATGCGCTGCTTCTGGATGTTCCACTCGCGCTTCTTCTCGGTGTCGCGCTTGTCGTGTTCCTTCTTGCCCTTGGCCAGGCCGATCAGGCATTTCACCAGGTGACCCTTCCAGTACAGCTTCAGGGCAACACAGGTGTGGCCCTTGTCCTGGGTTTTGGAGAACAGCTGGGCCAGCTGTTTCTTGTGCAGCAGCAGCTTCTTGGTGCGTCCCGGGTCGGCGATGACATGGGTGCTGGCTGTATTCAGGGGGGTGATATTACAGCCCAGCAGCCAGGCTTCACCGTCCTTGATCAGCACGTAGCTGTCCACCAGCTGCACCTTTTTCATGCGCAGACTCTTCACTTCCCAGCCTTCCAGCGCCAGACCGGCCTCGAACGTGTCCTCAATGAAGAAGTCATGCCGGGCCTTCTTGTTCTGGACGATGGTGGTATCGGGTACTTTGCTTTTCTTCGCTTTGGCCATGGCGGCGGATTATACCTGTTTGTGCTGTCGGCAGCGACCGCTGCCGGGCTCCGAATTGACCGCTTCTCGGCGCCGCTGCTAGAATCGAGCGAATTGCCCGTACCCGGCATCCGAATACTATAGAGGTTGTGCATGGCGACAGCGCGCGGTCAGTTCAGTTCACGATTGGGATTTGTTCTGGCAGCAGCGGGTTCCGCCATCGGACTGGGCAATCTGGTCGCCTTCCCGGTGATGGCGTCCCGCAATGGGGGCGCAATTTTCCTGCTGGTCTATCTGTTGTTTGTGGCGCTGATCTGTTTTCCGGTGCTGCTGGCCGAGATCGCCATGGGTCGTCGCAGCCAGCGCAACCCGGTGGGCGCTTTCGCCACCCTGTCCGATGGCAGCCGGATATGGCGTAATCTGGGTAAACTCGCCATCATCACTCCGTTCATGATTGCCGTGTTCTATACGGTGGTGACCACCTGGATCCTGATCTATCTGCTGCGGGCCCTGAGCGGTGACCTGCAGATGCTGGCCACGCCGGAAGCTTTCCCACGGATGATCGGTTCGCCGATGATCTACCTTTTCTTTGTGTTTCTGCAGATCGGTCTGTTCACCGTGCTGCTTGGCGGAGTCAAGCATGGTATCGAGCGGCTGGCCCGCATCCTGATGCCGACCCTGGCGGTGATGTTGCTCGGCCTGATCGTATTCGTGATGACGCTGGAGAATTCCGCGCTGGGACTGCGCTACTATCTGGTGCCGGACTTCAGTCGTCTGAGTGGCAGTGTGATCAACGCCGCCCTGAACCAGGCATTTTTCTCACTGTCGCTGGGTATGGGCATCCTGATCACCTACGGTTCCTACTTCAGCCGTAAGGACCGCCTTGTCGACTCAGGCAAGATGGTGGTGGTGGCCGACACCTCCATCGCCTTTCTCGCCGGCCTGCTCATCCTGCCGGCCATTTTCGTGTTCGATCCCAACACCAATACGGAGGACCTCTCCACCAGCAGTATCGGGCTGATCTTCTCGTATCTGCCACAGATCTTCCTGTCCATGCAGGACGTGGTCGGCTATGTCGGAGCCAGCACGGTGGCCTCTGTATTCTTCGCGCTGGTGTTGTTCGCTGCCATCACCTCGCTGGTATCGATTCTGGAGATCCCCATCTCCTACCTGATGGATGAGTGGGAGTTTTCCCGCCGCAAGGCGGTGCTGATACAGGCCAGTGGCGTCACGGTCTGCGCCGCGCTGGCCGCGATGTCCTTTGGCATGTCCGGTTTCCTGACCGACTTCATTCCCTACGGAGGGGGCAGCCGTTCGCTGTTTGATCTGATTGCCGACACCTTCTCCGAGGTCATCCTGCCGCTGGTGGGTTTCCTGGTCTGTATCTTCTGCGCCTTCCGTTGGGGGCGCGAGGGCTTTTCTTCCGAGCTGGCCGTGGCCAACCCGGCCTTCCGGGGATCATTGCTGGAGCGATATGTGCATTTCTCCCTGCGAACCTTCGTTCCGGTGGTACTGCTGTTCGTGTTCATCAATTCGGTGGCGGAGAAGTACTTCGCATTGAACCTGCTCGCGTTCATGGGGCTGTGAAGCACTGATGACGACGATCGAGCGCAGTGCCCTGGTGCCGTATTCGGCCGAGCAGATGTTTCACCTGGTGGACGATATCGAGAGCTACCCGAAGTTCATGCAGGGCTGTCAGGAGGCACGTGTCCTGGAGCGCAGTGAGAACGAGGTGGTCGGCGAGTTGACCCTGGGCAAGGCCGGCATCCGTCAAAGCTTTTCCACCCGTAACCGGCTGGATCCGCCCCGGCGCATGGAAATGTCGCTGGTGGAGGGGCCGTTCACGGACTTCAGCGCGGTCTGGACTTTCGATCCGCTGACTGATCAGGCCTGTCGGGTCACGCTGCGCATGCAGTTCAGTTTTTCGGGCGGGTTGATGGGACTGGCGCTGAACCGCCTGTTCAACCATTCCGCGAACGCCCTGGTGGATGATATCGTGGCCCGTGCCGGTCGCCTGTACGGTAAGGGGGGAAAATGACGCAGACGGATTCCTCGCATCAGCGGATCGAGATCGAGGTGGCCTGGGCGGAACCGGGACGGCAATGGCTGCGCTCCCTGTCGGTTACCCCCGGTACAACGGCCCGTCAGGCGGTACAGCAGTGCGGGATTGAACAGGACTGGCCGGAGGTGGATGCCGGGTCGGCTCCGCTGGGTGTGTTTTCGCGCCGACTGGATGGCCGGTTACAGCCGACGGCGGAAGAATACCAGTTGCAGTCCGGGGACCGGGTCGAGATCTACCGGCCTCTGGAGATCGATCCGAAGCAGGCGCGGCGCCAGCGTGCGGCCCGCCGATGACATTTCTGTACACACTACGGGCAATCACTGGCAGGGTGCATGATGATGACTGACCACAATGGGAAGAAAGCCGGTCTCGGTGACTGGTTCCGCCGTGTCGAGGCCGGCATGCGCGAGTTCTACGTAGCCCCTTATCGACAGTCGTTCGCCAGGGCACAGCGCGAGGAGGACGATCTGTTCATGCTGATGGTTTTCTCCGAGACGTTGGGCGTGCCCAATCCCGCCGCTTACTACACACTGGAACTGCTCCCGGTTGTCTATGACCGCTTCCATGACTGGCACCGTCGCATGGGCATGGAGCGTTCCCCGCTGGATCATGTGCAATGTTGCTGAACCTGGCGCGCGAACGGCAGATCCTGTTTTTCGGCGGCAAGGGCGGCGTGGGCAAAACCACGGTGTCCGCCGCCTGTGCCCTGCGGATGGCCGACGAGGGACGCCGGGTACTGCTGGTATCCACCGATCCGGCCCACAACCTGGGCCATCTGTTTGATCGTCAGATCGGTCCGGATCCGGTGCGTCTGGCGCCGGGACTGGATGGTCTCGAGCTGGATCCGGAACGCACGGTGAATGAGCACCTCAAGGAAGTGGGTTCAGCCCTGCGGCGTTTGATGCCGCCTGGTCTGTCCGGGGAGGTGGACAAGCACATCGAGCTGTCCCGCGACGCGCCGGGTATGCAGGAAGCCGCGTTGCTCGAGCGTATTGCCGAGGTGGTAGAGAATGCCGGCGATCATGATCTGGTTGTGTTCGATACGGCGCCTTCCGGACACACGGCGCGTCTGATGGCGTTGCCGGAGATGATGTCGGCCTGGACCGAGGGGCTGATCAAACGGCGCGACAAGGCGGACCGCTTCAATGCGGTGCTCAAGGGGTTGTCCAGCGAACGCGATGTGGAGAAACGTACGCTGGGGGACGATACCGATGCCGGGTCGGATCGCGATACAAAGATCCGGCGCATACTGAACCGGCGTCAGCAGCGTTTCCGTGACCTTCGCGATGCGCTGGCCGAGCGGGAGCGTACCGCTTTTGTCATCGTGCTGGCGGCCGAGCGTATGCCGGTGCTGGAAAGCGTGGAGCTTCATGCCCTGCTGGGCCGGGCCGGGGTCAATGTGGGGGGTCTGGTGGTCAACAAGCGGCTGCCGGAAGGACTGGATGATCCTTTCTTTATTGAGCGCCGTGCGCAGGAACAGGCGCATCTTGATCGGTTGAGCCGGGAGCTGCCGGGCGTACCGCGTCAGGATCTGCCTCTGGCGGCGCATGACGTGACCGGACTGGATGCGCTGCGACGATTTGCGGAAATGTTGTAGCGGGAGTGTTCCGATCAGTTCGTGGTGGCGCAGTCATGGCACAGGCCACGGAACTCGAATTGTTGTCGGGCCAGCTGGAAACCGGTGTCACGGATGTTGGCGCTGAGCTCATCCAGGATCTCGCGCCGGATGCCCACCTCGTCGACGCCATGGCAACGTTCACAGATCAGGAACTGGGGTACCTCGTGGGCATGATCGCAGGTGATGTGTGAGCAGGAAATATACTGGTTGGTGGTTTCCAGTCGATGCACGAGGTTGTTGTCCTTGAGGAACTTCAGCATCCGGTAGACGGACATCACCGAGAGCGTCTCGCCGTGCAGGCCGCGGTACTCATCCGCGATCTGATAGGCGGATAGCGGTTCGGCCGACTCGACCACGACCTGGAGCAGTTTGCACCGCTTCTCGGTCAGGCGGACACCATGTTGCTGGCATATCGACTGTGCCCGCTCAAGAATCTGACGGGTGGATTCGGATGTCATGGCTGCATGTTCCGTCGTTCCCGGCACAGCGGTGCGCTCACGATCGGCCGCTCCCCGGGTCGCCGCGCCGTGTGCTGTCAGCGGAAGAGCTGTCCGCCACGGACTGGTGCCAGGCGGCATCTTCTCCGGGCTCGAAATCGCCTTCCATGCGCTCCAGTCGGTCGTTCTCGAAGTACAGGGTCACCCGTTCCTGGCCTCGTTCTCCGCCACCGGGCTGATAGTTGAACACGTAGTCCCAGCGGTCCTGGTGATACGGGTCACGCACCAGGGGAGAGCCCATCACATAGATGACCTGGCGTGGCGTCATGCCCCGCTCGAGCTGGTCGATCATTTCCTGGGTGATGATGTTGCCCTGGGAGATGGGAATCTTGTAGACACCCGGGAACTGCGGAGTGGGGATGGATGAGCAGGCACCCAGCATCAGTGGTAGCGCAAGCGCGGCCAGCCATCGGCGCGGAGCCGTGTATCGGGCGATCATTGATGTCATGGTGTTCCCGTCTTTAATCCCGTGCATGGAACCGGCATAATACCGTACAAACTCTGAACGTAAAACAGGCACCAACATGACGACGGAAAACCAGGAATTGCGCAAGGCCGGGCTGAAGGTCACTCTGCCCAGAGTGAAGATCCTGCAGTTGCTGGAGACTTCCGAGACCCGCCACCTCAGCGCGGAAGATGTCTATAAGGCACTGATCGATGCCGACGAGGATGTGGGGCTGGCCACGGTATACCGTGTGCTGACCCAGTTTGAGGGGGCGGGACTGGTGACACGGCACCGTTTCGAGGGCGGGCAGGCGGTATTCGAGTTGACGCCGGCCGAGCATCACGATCATATTGTCTGTAGCAAGTGCGGGCGGGTCGAGGAGTTCTATGACGATGTCATCGAGCGCCAACAGATAAAAATCGCCGAGAAGCTGGGCTTCGAAATCACCGACCACAGTCTTTACCTGTATGGTGTCTGTCCGACTTGCCGTGCCGAGGGCCGTTGATCGGCGTCACTTCGCAGTGGTCGCCGGTGTCATCAGCTCGCGGGCATGGGCCAGTGATTCGTCACTGAAACCCGGCTGATCCGCATCACCACCCAGCATGCGGGCCACTTCCTCCACTTTTTTCTGTTCTTCCAGCGCCTGTATATGTGTGCCCACGGCGCGGCCCTGGTCATCCTGCTTGGAGACATACAGGTGGTGATGGGCCTGGCTGGCCACCAGTGGCTGGTGGGTCACGCAGAGCACCTGGCTGCGTTCGCCCAGGCGGCGTAACAGGCGGCCCACCGAGCGGGCTACAGCGCCACCGATACCCACGTCCACCTCATCAAACACCAGGGTCGGTGTTTCCGATGTCATGGCAGTGATGACCTGAATGGCGAGGCTGATCCGCGACAGTTCGCCGCCGGAGGCGATCTTGATCAATGGGCGGGCCGGCTGCCCCGGGTTGGTCGACACCAGAAACTCGACGGTCTCGTGACCACCGGCGTGGAGCGCTTCCTGATCGTGCGGGTGGAATGCGATTTCCAGACGGGCATCGGGCATGCCGAGTTCGGCCAGCTGTTCGTTGATCTGTTGCTGTAATCGATCCGCTGCCTTTGCACGGGCCGCGGTCAGCCGTTTCGCGACTCCGGCGTGCTGCTTGGCCAGTGTTTCCAGCTGCTCGCGCAACACTTCACGACGCTTTTCATTTCGGGCGCCCGAGTCCAGTGCTTCGCGCAGACGCTGGTGCAGGGCAGGCAACTCTTCTGGTGCCACATGGTGCTTGCGGGCCAGGCGATGGATGTCTGCCAGGCGTTGATTGGCCTGCTCCAGTCGCTCCGGATCGCGGTCGATGTCCTCGACGCGGCGACGCAGCTCGGAGACCGCTTCCTCGACCTGGATCTGCGCGCCGGCCAGCAGCTCCTCCACGGGAGCCAGGATCCGGGCGCCGGCTTTCTGCGACTGCATCAGCGCGAGCGCATGATTCAACGCGGCCAGAATGTTCTGGTCTTCCTGGTCGCTGCACAGATCCAGCACCTGCTGGGCGTCGGCGATCAGTTCATCGGCACTGCCCAGTTCCCGGCACAGCTGGTCGAGCTCGGCCGGTTCCTGTTCGGTGATCGCCAGTTCGTCCAGTTCATCGGTCTGGTAGCGCAGCAGTTCCTGCTGGGCGACGGCTTCTCCGGCTTCCTTGTCCAGTCCGGTCAGGGCGTGGCGGCACTCCCTCCATTCTCGCCATAGAGCGGTCACCTCGCTGCTCAGCGGGCGCAATCCGCCGAAATCATCCAGCAGCCGGACATGGCTCTGGCGATCCAGCAGGGTCTGGTGTTCATGCTGGCTGTGGATGTCGATCAGCAGTTCGCCGATGGTTTTCAGAGACTGGAGGTTGACCGCCACGCCATTGACCCAGGCACGGCTGCGACCGTCGGCGCCGACACTGCGCCGAAGCAGGCAGGTGTCAGGTTCGTCCGGGGATTCCAGTGATTGCTCTTCCAGCCAGGCGCTGGCCCGGCTCAGACCGCTGGTGTCGAAGTGGGCAGTGATGTCGGCCCGCCGCGTGCCGCCGCGGACCATCGCGCGGTCGGCCCGGTCACCGAGTGTCAGGCCCAGGGCGCCGAGGATGATCGACTTGCCGGCTCCCGTCTCGCCGGTGACAGCGGTAAGGCCCTGGCGGAACTCGATATCCAGTGACTCTACAATGGCGTAGTTGCGGATGTTGAGCTGGTTCAGCATGCTGCCGGATCCCTGCCGCGATACATGTCGTCACCAGTCATTCTACCTCATCCTGTAGCGAGCGCCATGTCCCCGCGCACAGCTATCCCTGCCTGTACCGGGCCGGGCCCTTGAATCGATGATCTTTGGCCCCATATGAAGAGGATCAGGTGCCCAAACAGTGGAACAACGGATATTCGAACAAGGTTTTCTCTATGAACGATGAGTCACGCCACGAACAGCAGCAACAGAACGGGGCCGATGAGGCTGCCGGGGGGGAGCGAGAGCAGGTCGCAGCCAATAATGTGGGGGCCGGCGGTCAGGATCGGGCCCGGGCCGCGGACACGGATGCCGGGGAGTTGAACGCCGAGGAGACCCGGCAGCAACTGGCCGAGATGGAAGAGAAGCTGGCCAGTCAGAAAGAAGATGTCCTGCGGGCTCATGCCGAGGTGCACAACATGCGCCGACGGGCCGAGCAGGATGTGGAAAAGGCCCACAAGTTTGGCCAGGAGAAGCTGATCAGGGAGTTGCTGGTCGTTATCGACAACCTGGAGCGGGCCTTGCAGGCGGTGCCTGACCGCGAGAATCCGCAGGACCAGGCTCTGTATCAGGGCGTCGAACTGACCCTGAAAAGCCTGATGGACGTGCTGGGCAAGTTCAACGTGGAGGCGATTGATCCGGAAGGCGAGCCCTTCGATCCGCAGCGTCACGAAGCCATGACCCTGCAGGAAAATGACGAGGTTGAGCCCAATACGGTGGTGGCCGTCATGCAGAAGGGGTACCTGCTGCATGGTCGCGTGATCCGCCCGGCTCGCGTGATTGTCTCGCGCGGCAGCTCCTCCGGAGTGAATGAAAAAGCCTGACCGGAGCTTGAAATCGGTCAAGTCGAACCAATATAGAGCGTCAAGCAATTACTGAATTACGCGCCAAAGCGGAGAGTCAAGATTATGGGAAAGATTATCGGTATTGACCTGGGGACTACAAACTCCTGTGTCGCCATCATGGAGAGCGGCAAGGCCCGGGTGATTGAAAACGCAGAAGGTGATCGCACAACACCGTCCATCATCGCCTATACCGATGATGGGGAGACGTTGGTGGGTCAGCCAGCCAAACGCCAGGCGGTCACCAATCCCAACAACACACTATTTGCCATCAAGCGCCTGATCGGACGCGAGTTCGATGACGATGTCGTCCAGAAGGACATCAAGATGGTGCCTTACAAGATCAGCAAGGCGGATAATGGCGACGCCTGGGTGGAAGTGAATGACAAGAAGATGTCACCGCCCGAGGTCTCCGCGCAGGTGCTCAAGAAGATGAAGAAGACTGCCGAGGAGTACCTGGGCGAGGAAGTCACTGGCGCCGTGGTGACCGTGCCGGCCTACTTCAACGATTCCCAGCGTCAGGCCACCAAGGACGCCGGTCGCATTGCCGGACTGGAGGTCAAGCGGATCATCAATGAGCCGACGGCCGCCGCACTGGCCTATGGCATGGACAAGAAGACGGGTGATCGAACAGTGGCCGTCTACGACCTGGGGGGCGGTACCTTTGATATTTCCATTATCGAGATCGCCGATACCGATGGTGAGCACACCTTCGAGGTGCTTTCCACCAATGGCGATACTTTCCTGGGTGGCGAGGACTTCGACAAGCGGTTGATTGACTACCTGGTCGAGGAATTCCACAAAGAGAGTGGCATGAACCTGGAGAGTGATCCGCTGGCCCTGCAGCGTCTGAAAGAGGCTGCCGAGAAGGCCAAGATCGAGCTGTCGGCCGCCCAGCAGACAGAGATCAATCTGCCGTACATCACGGCTGATGCCAGCGGACCAAAACACATGGTGCAGAAACTGACGCGGGCGAAGTTCGAGTCTCTGGTCGAGGATCTGGTAGACCGTACACTGGGGCCGGTCCGCACTGCGCTGAACGATGCCGGTCTGGAGGCTGGCAAGATCGACGACATCATTCTGGTCGGTGGTCAGACCCGCATGCCGCTGGTGCAAAAAAAGGTGTCCGATTACTTCGGCAAGGACTCACGCAAGGACGTGAATCCGGACGAGGCGGTGGCGTTGGGTGCTGCCATCCAGGGGGCCGTGTTGTCCGGTGACGTCAATGACGTGCTGCTGCTGGATGTGACACCGCTGTCTCTGGGGATCGAGACCATGGGTGGTGTGACCAGTACGCTGATCGAGAAAAACACCACGATTCCGACCAAGAAGACGCAGGTATTCTCGACGGCTGATGACAACCAGACGGCGGTGACCATTCATGTCGTTCAGGGCGAACGCAAACAGGCGGCGCAAAACAAGTCGCTGGGCCGTTTTGATCTGACCGACATTCCGCCGGCACCCCGGGGCATGCCGCAGATCGAGGTGGCATTTGATCTGGATGCCAACGGCATTCTCAACGTGTCGGCCAAGGACAAGGCGACCGGCAAGGAGCAGTCCATCGTCATCAAGGCCTCCAGTGGCCTGACCGACGAGGAGATCGATCAGATGGTCAAGGATGCGGAGGAGCATGCCGCTGAAGACAAGAAGTTCGAGGAGCTGGTCACGGCGCGCAACTCGGCGGACGGCCTGATCCACGCTACGAAGAAGACGCTGGAGGATGCGGCGGACAAGGTCGAGGCGGACGAGAAAACGAAAATCGAGGCTGCCATCAGCGACCTGGAAGAAGCCATCAAAGGCAGTGACCTCGAGGATATCGAAGCCAAGACCAAGGCACTCACCGAGGCTTCCTCCGGTCTGGCGCAGAAGATGTACGCCGAACAGGAAGCTGGCCAGGCGGGGTCGGAAAACGCGGCTGATGCTGGCGACCAGGAATCCGGTAGCGCTGATGACGCGGTTGATGCCGAGTTCGAAGAAGTAAAGGACGACAAGGAAGACAAGTGATGTCTTCGCCGTCGTTGGTCTGCCGCGTGGACAGCGATGGTTACGGTAGCCCGCAGAACCGGGTGACATCTGTCACCCGGTTTTCTGCCGTTTACAGCAAACTGAATCGTCGACGCGCGCTCGAGTGCTGAGGAATTGAACTTCTATGGCGAAAACAGATTATTACGAAGTGCTGGGCGTGGCCCGCGATGCTTCGACAGCAGAGATCAAGAAGGCTTACCGCAAGGTGGCAATGAAGCACCATCCGGACCGTAATCCCGGGGACAAGGACTCGGAGGATCGGTTCAAGCAGGCCAACGAGGCCTTCGAAGTGCTGTCCGATGAGAACAAGCGGTCGCGTTACGACCAGTTTGGCCATGATGGCGTGGATCCGCAGATGGGTGGTGGCGCCGGTGCCGGTGATTTCGGTGATATATTCAGCGATATCTTCGGTGACATTTTCGGTGGTGCCCGGCCGGGCGGTGGTCGCTCGCGTATGCGCAAGGGCGCCGATCTCCGCTACAACCTGGAGTTGGATCTGGAAGATGCGGTCAAGGGCACCACGTCACGGATCCGTATTCCCACCGCCGTGGAGTGCAAGGTCTGCAACGGCTCTGGTGCCAAGAAGGGCTCTACTCCCGTGGACTGTTCCACCTGTAATGGCCTGGGACAGGTGCGGATGCAACAGGGTTTCTTCTCGGTGCAGCAGTCCTGTCCGCATTGTCAGGGGTCTGGCAAGCAGATCAAGGATCCGTGTCGCAGCTGTCATGGCCGGGGCATGGTGGAGGAGCACAAGACCCTCTCCGTCAAGGTGCCACCGGGTGTTGATAACGGTGACCGCATCCGTCTCGCGGGAGAAGGCCAGCCGGGCAGTAATGGCGGTCCGGCCGGCGATCTGTACGTCCAGGTATCGGTCAAGGAGCACCAGTTTTTCGAGCGCGAAGGGCGGAATCTTCACTGCGAGGTGCCGATCAGTTTTGTGGATGCGGCCCTGGGGGGCGAACTACAGGTACCGACCCTGGATGGCCGTGTGAAGTTGAAAATCCCGGCCGAAACCCAGTCAGGCAAGACTTTCCGCCTGCGCGGCAAGGGTGTCGCCTCGGTGCGTGGTGGCCCGCCCGGGGATCTGCTGTGTCGGGTGGTGATCGAGACGCCGGTCAAATTGACCAAGCGCCAGCGCGAACTGCTGGAAGAGTTCCAGAAGATCGCCGACAGTGAGGGCAAGAAACAGTCGCCGCGCAAGACGTCGTGGTTCGATGGCGTCAAAAAGTTTGTGGACGAATTGCGGACGTGAGAGTGGGGTGGTGGTGCCGTTGGCGCGGAAGGGATCTCGCGACCCGGCGGTGGAGCGCCTCCCGCGAATCCCTTCCGCGCCCACGGCGCATGCTCCCCCGCTCGGATACTGAGAGCGAGATAAGAACATTCCACTGACAGTGCGGAGCCAATTGCCCCGGCGCGGCATCCCGTCAGGGATTCGCAGGAGGCGCTCC
>JAWLFN010000062.1:0-12194 GCA_041685555.1 Gammaproteobacteria bacterium
GCTTCCACCTCGGGCGGATAGACATTGAATCCGGAATGAATGATCAGCTCCTTGCTGCGGCCGGCGATGGATACATTGCCGGCCTCATCCTGCGAAACCAGATCACCGGTGTTGAGAAACCCCTGCTCATCCAGAACCGCCGCCGTGGCTCCGGGATTGCGGTAGTACCCGCGCATGATATTGGGACCGCGGACATGCAGCTCCCCCACGTCCCCCGGCCTGACCGGCTCTCCCTCCGGTCCCAGGATCCGCACATCCAGTCCGGGCAGAGGCCTGCCCACCGAACAACTGTCCAGGGGCTCGTTGAACCGTACCTGGCAGATGGTCGGTCCGCTTTCGGTCATCCCATAGGCGTTCAGTAACGGCAGACCGAATCGTGCTTCCACGTCCGCCTTCAGCCCCGGCTCCAGCGGGGCGCCACCGGAATACATGAAACGCAGGGAGGCCAGGCCGTCGGAGGGAAGACCGTTCTGTCGGATGTAATCCGCCAGCCGGGCAAACAACGTCGGTACCCCGAACAACCCCGTGATGCCATCAGCGGACAGGGTCCGCATGGTGAGGACGGGTTCGAAGCGATCGGCCAACACCAGCTCCGCGCCCTTGTACATGCAGGCAAGAAACACCGCCGTCAGTCCGAACACATGCGAGACCGGCAGCACGCCATAGACATGGTCATCCTCCCTCAACCCCCTCAGCGCGGCCGTGACGGCGGATACATACAGGATGTTGCGATGCGTCAGCATGACCCCTTTCGGGTCGCCGGTGGTCCCAGTGGTGTAGATCAACGCGAACACCCGGTCATTGCCCTGCCCCTCGTCATGCTCGGCCTCGACCCCGGGATTCTCCAGCAGACCCAGTGCGTCATCGTCAGTGTCAACCGCGACCAGCGTTCCCTCTGCTCGCCATGATCCGTAATGGCGCGCGGCCGCCTTGGATATCAACGTGCAGACCACCAGCCGGGGCCGGCAGTGTGAACGGATCTTCTCCAGCTCGGGCCAGGACATCCGGGCATTGACGATCACCGGCCAGGCCCCGATCTCGCTGCAGGCCAGTATCAGCTCACAGACCTTCACACAGTTCTCGTTGACCAGCAGCACACGGTCACCGGCCCGCACGCCATGTTGTGTCAGCCGGTCTCTGGCCAGACGCATCCGGCCGACCAGCCCGGCATAGGTGCAACGATCCCCGGTATGGTCCTTGAGGGCCGGCGCATCGGGCCGTTCTCTTGCCTGACGCAGTACCGGCTGACTGACCCGGTCCGGCAACCCGGCCAGCAGGGCCTCCGGGGTTTGACCCAGCAGGGTGAGGTCGTTAGATTGCATGCTTTCTCCCTGAATGCAGCGTTGTTGAATCGAAATGAAAACCCCTACAGGCCGGGGCCTTCTGCTGTCCGCCTATGATGCCTACAGCCACCGTCAATGGCACAATGCGGTCACAGCCATGTTTCCTGACATCGAGTGGACCCGGCTCACCCTCCCGCCCCGATACTTCAACTGGCGCATACGGGGCAACAGTCTGAGTTGGGCATTTAAGCACCGGGGGCAACTGACTGACAACCACGACTTCCTGCTCAGCACCTCAATGACCGACCTGTCGGCACTGCGCGGTTTCGTGCCGGAACTGGCCCGGTTGCCCACGGCTGTCTACTTTCACGAGAACCAGTTCGAATACCCGGAACGCCATCAACAGGTCCACGGCGTGGAGCCCCTCATCCTGAACCTCTATACCGCCCTGTGCGCCGATGAACTGGTCTTCAACAGCCACTACAATCACGACAGTTTCATTGCTGGCGCGCGTACCCTGCTGAGGAAACTGCCGGATGAGGTCCCGCCGGGACTTTTGGACCGACTGCGGCGGGCCAACATCATTCCCGTGCCACTCCCTGACTCGTTATACCGTCGTGGCGCCGGGAAGCGCATTCCACCCGCCGCTGACCATCCGCTGACCCTGGTATGGAATCATCGCTGGGAATACGACAAGGGTCCGGAGCGACTGCTGGCGCTGGTACAACGACTGATCGATGCCGGACTGCGATTCCGTCTGCACCTGGTCGGTCAGCAGTTCCGACAGCACCCGCCGGCCCTCACCCGGCTGTCCGGCCTGCTCGAGACATACTACCGCCTTCATGATCTGTCTCCCGGTCACTGCGGGTTCATCGAGGACCGGGAACAATACCTGGACCTGTTGCAGACATCCGACATCGTACTGTCCACGGCCGACCACGATTTCCAGGGACTGTCCCTGCTGGAAGGCGCCGTCTGTGGTTGCACGCCACTGGCACCCGCCCGACTGGTGTACCCGGAATACCTGTCAGCCGACTGCCTGTATGGCGGTGAAGCAGATGTAGACACGGAAGCAGCACAAGGGGCGGAGCGGATACTGGAGTGGGACCGGCAACGCCGGCTAGGTCACCCCCTGCCAGACCCGCGACTGCCCGTTTTCAGCGACAGTCACCTGCGCCTGAAGTATGCTGATCTGCTGCAACGCTTGAGCGACAAGGTCGGTATCCGGTAATCTTCCGGACAATTGCCATCCGGCCTGATGCCGGTAACGGCCCGTCCCGGTCCCGTAGCACAGGAAGCCTCTCATGACCAGACCGCACCTTCGAATCGATGTGGCGCCATTGCGCCGCCTCACCTCCCGCCTGTTCCTCGCTGCCCTGCTGCTCCCCGGCCCGGTGCTCGGCCAGGAGGAGGATACTTCCGACGAGGCATTCCAGGCCTTCCTGCAGGAACTGCGCGAAGAGGCTGCCGAGCGGGGCATCAGTGAAGATACGCTGGACCGCGTCATGCCGGACATCCGGCAACACCGTTTGGCCATCGAGTCCGACCGGTCCCAGGCCGAGTTCGTGCAGACCTATGCCGATTATCTGGAACGGGTCAGTCCGTCACGCATCCGAGCGGGCCGGGAATTGATGGAAGAGCATGGCGACATGATCCGTGACGTGGCCGCGGACTACGACGTCCAGCCACGATTCATCGTCTCCATACTGGGACTGGAAAGCAACTATGGCTCGTTCCCGATCACAGAACCCCTGTTTGACGTGGTGGCCACACTGGCCTTCGACCGGCGCCGCAGTGACCAGTTCCGCCGCGAGTTCATGGCGGCACTGGAAATTGTCGATGCCGGCCATGCCACGCCGGACATGATGAAAAGTTCCTGGGCCGGTGCGCTGGGTGTGCCACAGTTCACGCCCAGCAGCTTCCTCCGTCTGGCGGTGGACCATGACGGCGACGATCGCATCGATCTGTGGCGGATGGGACCTGACGTGATCGCCTCAGTGGCCAACTACCTGCGGGATACGGGATGGCGTGATGATCAGACGTGGGGGCGCGTGGTGAGCCTGCCGCCCGGGGGCGAGCAATCCCTGCCGGCTCCACAGGACGCCGGCATGCAACCGGATCCTGCCTGCAGCCGTTACACCACGACGGGAGCGTGGCGCGGCCTCAATGACTGGCAGGACCTCGGTGTTCGACGTGAGGATGGCGCGGATCTGCCGACGCGCAACCTTCCGGCGGCACTGATCATCGGCGACGAGGGAGATGACAAGGGCTATCTGGTGTACCGGAACTTCTGCTCGATCATGCGGTACAACCCCGCCTTCCGCTATGCACTGGCGGTCGGCCTGCTGTCCGACCGGGTCGCGCGCATCCGGGACTGATCAGGCATCGTCAGCGGTGGACACCACCGGAAACACGACCGTGTCGCCTACCCGGATCTGGCGGAAATCGAGATCCGGATTGTACTGACGCAATAACCATAGCGGCACGCTATACTGTTGCCGGGCAATACGGGCGACATTGTCGTTGGGCGCGATGCGGTGCTGCGCCACGTCCTGTATCCGATAGTTCCGGAAGAAATTTTCCTGCTGGGCGATGTGGTACTGGCGGCGGCGCAGTTCGAACTCCTCCGCGCTGACACGATCGAAATCCAGTCGCAGCCGGTCGCCAACGATGACCGGTTGATTGAAGGCCAGGCCATTCAGCTCGCGAAGCGCCTGAGTCCGGACCTGCAGCCAATCCGCATAGTGTCCCAGGGTTTCCGATGCCTGTATCTCGATCGTATTGTCGCCGTTCACGGTATAGTCGGATGGATCGGCGGCCAGACGCTCCGTGCTCAAGGCCACCTGCTCGGGCAATGAAGGGCTGGACTCCTCCGCAGGCGCCGATGCGTCCACCGCCACATCCGCGCTTGGCGCCGGAGCGGCAGCAGCGGCCACCGCGGCATCATCCGGCGCGGGCGTGCCGGCAACCGACCGGGCGGTCTCCCCGGAGGACGGTTCTTCACCTGCCGGGATTCGCAGGGATTCGCCGGGATAGATCCGGTCCGGATTGTCCATCCCGTTCAATGCCATCAATGCCGATTCCGTGGTGCCAAAGCGCCTGGCAATCAAGGACAGCGTATCTCCGCTGCGGATGGTATAGCTGCCATCCGAAGGCCGCGCCTCCTGGTTCGCCGCCAGCAATGTCTGGTTGGCTGCGTCAGCATCATGGGGCAGCAACAGTTCCTGACCGACACGGATAGTGTGACGATTACGTAACTGGTTCAGTGAGGCCAGCTCGGATACGGTGGTGTCAAAGCGTCGCGCGATCACGGACAGACTGTCGCCACGCTGCACCACATAGGAGACATCCGGAATCTGTGCCGTATACAGCTCACTGGCCGGCATCGCCGCCATCAGGGTATCCAGCGGACGATCCAGGGAATTGCGCTGGATCTTGACCGTGTACCCTCTCGGTATCCGCTTGCCCCCTTCCCATACAACCGGTCGTAGCGCCGGATTATCGAACTGTAACTGTTCCAGGCTCACTCCCAGATGATCAGCCAGGGTGCGCGCACTCACATACGCATCGAGTTCGAATTCATCGTATTGCGGGGCAGGATCCACCTGCAGCACACCGAACAGGGTGCGGGCCTGACGTTCCACTTCCACGACCGCCAGAAACTGTGGATAAAAGTTCCGCGAAGCGAAACCGAAAGCCCTTCCGTCGTACTGCTCGATGATGGTCTCGATCCGGTCCGTACCCACCTGGCGCACGGCGCGGGCCAGCCCACCGGCACCGTGGTTGTAGGCAGTCAGCGCCAGCGGCCAGGTGCCCAGCACATTATGGTTGTACTCCAGCAGGCTCATTGCCGCGTAGGTGGCGGCATAGGGATCCATGCGCTCATCCACGACATGATCGATACGCATGAAGCGTTGCCCGGTGGAGCGGATGAACTGCCACATACCGGCTGCATTGGCGTGGGAGTAGGCGCCGGGATGGAAGGAAGATTCCACGTGCGGCAACGCAGCCAGCTCCACCGGCAACCCCTTCTCCCGCGCCACCTGTTCAATATGCTCACGGTAGGCGCCCGCCCGTATCAAACCCGCCACGAAACGATCGGACTGGCCCAGCTGGAAACGCACCCGGTTGGCTGCGGCGGCCAGTTCTTCATCCGTGACATCGGACGGCCAGGCTTCCAGTACCTGTTGCTGGTGTCCGGTCAGACCGTCACGTCGCCCTTCCGCCAGCACACGCAGGTCCTCCTGTATGCGGCGGCGGTACTGTTCAAGCTCGCGGCGATCATAATCCACTGTCCGGTAGACGACCGACAGGTTGCGAGCATCATGCAGAAAACCGTGATCGCTATCGATCTCGGTATAGACGCGCTTCCAGAACGTGATGGCCGGCTCCAGTTCGGCGGGCCTGGGAAATGTCGATTCATCCGCCAGCGAGGGCAATGCCCTGGCGAACAGGCCAACGAGAATGAACAGCGTGATCAGATGCTGGCATAACGTTTTGTTATTGGTCATGTTCCGGACTCTTGTTTTCCGTTCTGCTGAACGCAGATCAACAGATTCAGATCTTGCCCTCGACAGCAGGTAGTGTCAACTTCAGCGTTCTCCGGCTGTCCGTTTCCCTTATCCGGCAATTCCACTATACTGCCGCCCTCTCTGGGGGGAGAATTGATGAGCGAGCCACACAGGGCCGTGCCGGAGCAGGGCACGAAAACCGCCAAAGCCAGTCTGGAAAGCCTGTATCGGATATTCACCGTTCCGGAGGCCCCGGATTCCACACTGGGGCGTATTGACGAATCCATTTCACGGGATCTGGCCGGATTTCTGCAGGAGCATATTGTGGCTTCCGAGCGGGATCTGTCCGAGATCGAGCGTGACTTCTCTGATCCCCGGATACCGGACCAGCCGACGTTCGTATCCGACCAGATCCGCTTCATCATGGACAAGCTGGTGGCCCAGTCCGTGCACATCGCATCGCCCAGTTTTGTCGGACACATGACCTCGGCGCTGCCCTACTTCATGCTGCCTCTGTCGCGCATCATGACGGCATTGAACCAGAATCTGGTCAAGGTGGAAACCTCCAAGGCCTTCACGCCACTGGAACGACAGGTGATCGGCATGATCCATCACCTGGTGTACGGGCAGTCTCCGGCCTTCTATGAACGCTGGATGCACGACCGCGAGAACGCCATTGGCAGCTTTTGCTCCGGGGGCACCATTGCCAACCTGACGGCTTTGTGGGCAGCCCGCAATAATATACTGCGCCCGGATGGCAACTATCGCGGCCTCGGACAGGACGGGCTGTTCGCCGGCATGCAACATCACGGCTATCGGGGCCTCGCCATTCTGGTCTCCGAACGCGGTCACTACTCACTACGCAAGGCCGCCGACATACTGGGTATCGGCCGCGGCGCCCTGGTCCCGGTGGAAACCGACGCACACAACCGGGTACGGGTCGACCTGCTGGAACAACACTGTGAGCGGCTGCGCCGTGAGGGTATCGGCGTGATGGCCATCATCGGCGTGGCCGGTGCCTCGGAGACCGGCCACGTCGACCCACTGTCGGACCTGGCCGATGTGGCATCCGGACATGACATCCACTTCCACGTCGATGCGGCGTGGGGTGGTCCAACCCTGTTTTCATCACGTCACCGCCATCTGCTTGACGGCATCGATCGGGCCGACTCCGTCACAATGGATGCGCACAAGCAACTCTACGTCCCCATGGGAGCCGGCATCTGCGTGTTCCGGCACCCTGAAACCCTGTCCAGCGTCGAGCACCATGCCGAGTACATCATCCGCAAGGGCTCCAAGGACCTGGGCAGTCATTCCGTGGAGGGTTCACGGCCCGGCATGGCCATCCTGGTGCACTCGGGATTGCACATCATCGGCAGGCGCGGCTATGAACTGCTGATCGATGAAGGTATTGAAAAAACCCGGACCTTCGCGGGCATCATCCGCGAGCAGCCCGATTTCGAACTGATCACCGAACCCGAACTCAACATCCTGACCTATCGGTACCGGCCGCGGGACATCGGTCAGGCCATGGCTACGGCCCCCGCGCCGCTGCGTGCCCGCGCCAACGTGCTGCTGAATCGCATCACACGGTATATCCAGAAAATCGAACGTGGTCACGGCCGCTCCTTCGTGTCCCGCACGCGGCTGAACCCATCACAGCATGATCGCGAGCCGGTGGTGGTATTCCGTGTGGTGCTGGCCAATCCCCTGACCACACTGGACATCCTGAAGAGCATACTGGAAGAACAACGGGCACTGGCCGCCAGGGACGACCTCATGCCCCTTTTCCGCGAGGTGCGCAGCCTGTTGGCGCTAGCGCGGGACTGAAGGCCCGGCTGCCTCCAGAACAGCCGGCAACAGGAGGCTCAGACCATGGAGCCATCGTCGTTGGCCCCTTCCTTCACCGGCACCATCAGGTCTTCCTTCTGGATCTTCAGCGCCATGACGATGTTACTGCTGATGTGCAGCGAGGTGTAGGTACCGGTCGCCACGCCCACAATCAGCGTGATGGCGAAGCCGCGGATGGTCTCGCCGCCGAAAATCAGCATGGAGAACAGGGCCAGCAATGTGGTCAAAGAAGTGACCACGGTCCGGCTGAGCACCTGGTTGAGAGACGTGTTGACAATCTCCTGCACGTTGTCCGTCCGCATGATACGGAAGTTTTCGCGCACCCGGTCGAACACCACGATGGTGTCGTTGAGCGAATAACCGATCAGGGCCAACAGCGCCGCCAGCACGGTCAGATCGAAGGTCAGCCCGAACAGCGAGATCACGCCCAGCACGATCACCACATCATGCATCAATGCCGCCACCGAGCCGACGGCGAACTTGAACTGGAAGCGCATGGCCACATAGAGCAGCACGATGCCCAGTGCAACCAGCAGGGCCAGACCACCCCGCTCGGCCAGTTCGGCGCCTACAGAGGGCCCCACATATTCGGAGCGGCGCATCTCCACGCCGACCTCGCTCTCCTCGCGCAACAGGGCCAGTATCTCGTCGCCCAGCGTGACGGCCGCGCCGGCGGCCAACTCACCACCTTCCTCATCGATCGGCAGACGGATCAGGACATCGGTATCCGAGCCGAAAGTGACCACCACCGCCTCTTCGTAGCCTTCCTGCTGCAGTGTGGCTGAAATCTCCGAGGGATCCACCGGTTGCTCGTACCCCAGCTCGATCAGCGTACCGCTGGTGAAATCCAGCCCCAGCTGCAGCCGGTTGATGGCCAGCGACAGAAGCGCGATCACAATGAAAATGGTGGACAACGTGCCCGTGAGCCTGCGCTTGCGCGGACCCATGAAATCGATGTCTCTGCTCAGCAATGCCATATCGGTTCTACCTTGTCGGCCACTTCAGGCGGCACGGAAATACGGGCCAATGGAGAGTTTCTCCACCTGACGGCCACCATAGATGAGATTGACGATGCTACGGGTCACCATCAGCGCCGAGAACATCGAGGTGAGGATGCCCACCATCAGCGTCACGGCAAAGCCCTTGACCGGTCCACTGCCCACGCTGAACAGCACCATGGCCACCAGGAAGGTCGTGACATTGGCATCCATGATGGTGGAGAAGGCACGATCAAAGCCGGCCGAAATGGCATTCTGGGGCGACATGCCCGCCACGATCTCCTCCCTTATCCGGGTAAAGATCAGCACGTTGGCGTCCACCGCCATGCCAATGGTCAGCACAATGCCAAAGATGCCGGGCAACGTCAGCGTCGCCCCGATCATCGACATGATCGCCACGATCAGTGTGACGTTGGACAGCAGGGCTATATTCGCTGCAATACCGAACACGCGGTAGTAGTACAGCATGAAGGACAGCACCAGGATATATCCCAGAATCACCGCGGAAGCACCCTGACGGATATTTTCTTCCCCCAGGCTCGGCCCCACCGTGCGCTCCTCGACAAAATACATGGGGGCGGCCAGTGCACCGGAGCGGATCAACAACGACAGATCATTGGCCTCGCGGGCACTCAGACCGGTGATGACAAACTCACGACCCAGCGCGGCGCGGATCACAGCGTGGCTGATCAGGCGCGTCTCCTCGTAGCTTTCCTGGACTTCGACGGTGTTGCCGTCCTCGTCTTCCTCCTCAACGGTACGGGTACGCGTCTCGACCAGCAGAATGTCCATGTTGCGGCCGATGTTCTCGCGCGTCACTCTGTTGAACTGCTGCGCCCCCTGGGCGTCCAGCGTGATCTGCACCTGCGGCTGACCATTCTGGTCCAGCGTGGAGCGGACACTGCTTACCCGATCGCCCTGCAGGATGACATCATCATCCACGCGTACCGGCTGCCCCTGATAGGTATATTCTGTATAGCTGCTGGACGGTGCGCCCGGCTCGGCCTCCAGATGGAACTGTAGCGTTGCGATGCGTTGCAGTACGCGCTTGGCCTGGGCGGTATCCTGTACGCCCGGCAGCTCCACGACGATCCGGTTGACGCCCTGCTGTTGTACCAGCGGTTCGGCAACGCCCAGCGAATCCACCCGGTTACGCAGGGTGGTCTGGTTGGCGGAAATGGTGTCGCGCTGCATCTGCAGCACGTCCTCGGCCGTCATGGCCAGTTCCAGCACGTACTCATCACCGCGGGAACGGGTCTGGGTCACCAGATCGGCAAAATCCTGACGGATCAGACTTCGCGCCTGATCCCGTGCGTCTTCATCGGCGAACTGCAACACGATCTGGTGATCGGCATTGACATCCATGCCCCGAGCACGGATGCGGGCATCACGCAGCTCACGCCGGATGTTACTTAGCGTATTCTCCATGCGGCGTTGCTGGGCCTCTTCCATGTCCACCTCCATCAGGAAGTGGACTCCCCCCTGCAGATCCAGACCCAGGTTCAGTTTGCTGGCGCCCAGTGCCGCCAGCCAGCCGGGCGTGGTCGGCGCCAGATGCATGGCGACCACGTAGCCCTGCCCGAGCGCGTCCTCGACCACCTCCCGGGCCTGTAGCTGGGCATCCAGGGACTCGAAGCGGATCAGGGCGGTACCATCCTGCATTTCATCATCGAGCCAGTCGATACCCTGCGCCCGCAGCGCGTCGGTGGCCATGCCCAGCTCGGCCGGGGTGATCGGGTCGGACTCGTGGGAAATCTGGATGGCCGGATCATCCGGATAGAGATTGGGAAGTGCATACAACACCCCCATCAGCACCACCAGGGCCACCAGGATTTTTTTCCAGAGGGGAAATCTGTTCAGCATGAAGGCCTCTTCCGGCTTTTACTGCGACTGCGCGATTGACTTGATGGTCCCTTTGGGCAGCGCGGCGGCCACCGAGGCTTTCTGCATATTCAGTTCGACCTTGTCGGCCACCTCGACGGTGACGTACTCATCGGTCACACGGGTGACCTTGCCGAGAATTCCGCCACTGGTCATTACTTCGTCTCCTTTGCCCAGGCTGCTGACCAGTTCGCGGTGCTCCTTGGCGCGCTTGGCCTGCGGGCGCCACAGGATCAGATAGAACAACAGGAACATGCCACCGATAAACAGCAGATTGAACATGGCACCGGGCCCTTGCGGGGCGGCGGCCTGCTGGGCATGGGCGGTTGAAATCAGGAAATCCATAGGACAGGTCTCTTCTCGTGTTGGGTAATGTACGTTATCGGGTCGTCACGCTGGTCTTCAAGGCAGCCGGCTCAGACGACACCGTCAGCCTGCTGTTGATGAAACTCATCGGCGAAGGCGGTAAATCTACCTTGTTCAATGGCCTGACGCAAACCCTCCATCAACTGCTGGTAGTAATACAGATTGTGAATCGTATTGAGCTGGGAACCGAGGATTTCACCACATTTGTCAAGATGGTGCAGATAGGCCCGACTGAAATGACGACACGTGTAGCAATCGCAAGCCGGATCCAGCGGACCGGTATCGCTGCGATGGCGGGCATTACGCAATTTCAGCAGACCCCGGCTGGTGAACAGATAGCCATTGCGGGCATTGCGCGTGGGCATGACACAGTCGAACATGTCGATGCCCCGCCGAACCGCCTCGACGATATCCGCCGGTTTGCCAACCCCCATCAGATAACGCGGCCGATCGTCGGGAAGACGATGACCGATATGATCGATGATGCGTATCATCTCGTCCTTGGGTTCACCCACCGACAGGCCACCGATGGCATAACCGTCGAAATCCAGCGCCTTCAGTCCTTCCAGCGACTGTTCGCGCAGACCCGTGAACATGCCGCCCTGCACGATGCCGAACAGCGCCGAGGGATGCTCTCCATGCGCTTCCCGACAGCGCGCCGCCCAGCGCAGTGACAATTGCATGGAGCCCTCGGCCTCCCGTTCACTGACCGGGTATGGCGTACACTCGTCAAAGATCATGATGATGTCCGAACCCAGTTCCTGCTGCACCCGGATGGCCGACTCCGGCCCCAGAAATACCTTTGCTCCGTCCACGGGCGAACGGAAACCGACTCCCTCCTCCGTGATCTTGCGCATCTCCCCCAGGCTGAATACCTGGAAGCCACCGGAATCGGTCAGAATGGGTCGCTCCCAGCCCATGAAATCATGCAGGTCACCGTGCTGGCGGATGATCTCCGTGCCGGGGCGCAACATCAGGTGGAAGGTATTGCCCAGCAGGATGTCGGCGCCGGTCTGGCGGACCTGATCCGGGGTCAGGCCCTTCACGGTGCCGTAGGTGCCGACGGGCATGAAGGCCGGGGTGCGGATTTCGCCTCTGGGGATGGTGATCGTGCCTCTTCGGGCGAGGCCGTCCTGGGCTGTCAGTTCGAATTTCATCTCAGTTCCGGTTGATTCCGGACATATGAGTCCGGGGTTTCTTCGCCGAGTCTTGTGGGCGGGCACCGCGCTGTCGGAGACGCCCGTGAATACGTCCCTGTAGGGCTCGGCGTGCGCCATCCATGGCGCCCGACGCTCCGCCAACGC
>JAWLFN010000293.1:0-2945 GCA_041685555.1 Gammaproteobacteria bacterium
GGTGACGACGCCGTCGCGCCGAGGAGAATGCCAGCCGCCACGCATTACCGGCGCGGCTGCCAGCCACGCCAGTCGATCGCAGCGCCAGGGCCGCCAGCGCGCTGACCAGGGCGATCATCGCCAGCACGGCGGCCACCAGAATCGCGGTCAACACCAGGTCTCGGCTGTACCACAGCAGTAGCGCGACCACGCCCAGTCCGCCGGACCAGTACGGTATCCAGCGCCCGCGGACACCGACATCGATATCCTTGCGCAATACCCGCAATGGCGAGACGTTGCGCAGCGCCAGCAGCGGCGGCAGAGCAAACGCCAGCAGACAGATCAGCGCGGTCACCGCGCCCATCAGATAAGGCAACATCGAACCGGCCGGCAGATTTACCGGCATCACCGCCGCCAACAACCAGAGAATACTGTGGTGAACCAGATAGCCCGCCACGCTGCCGATCATCACGGCCGCGACCAGCAAAAGCATCAGAATGCCCAGGTACAGCGTCATGATCTGACGCGACGTGTAGCCCAGCGTCTTCATGATGGCCACATAGTCGAAATGTCGTTCGCTGTACCGCCGCGCGGTCAGGGCAATGGCCACGCCGGCCAGAATGACGGCAAACAGGCTGCCCAGCAGCAGAAAGCTCTGGCCCCGCTGCAGGGCTTCATCCATTTCCTGACTTTCCTCGCGGATATCGCGGAAGCGGAACTCTCCGGCCGTGCGCTGCGCCAGCCAGGCGCCGTAGGCCTCAAGCGACTCCGGATCGCCGGCAAACAGGTATCGGTACGAAGCCCGACTGCCGGGCTGGATCACACCCGTGGCCTGCAGATCATCACGATGGAACAGCAGTCGGGGGCCGGCATTCTCCAGCATCCCGCCCTGTTGCCGGTCCGGCTCATGGGTCAGCACCCGAGACAGCGTGAACGTGCTTTCCCCCACATAGACCGGATCACCGACCTCGATCCGCAGCGCGGACAGCAGGCGTGATTCGGCCCACACCTCGCCCCGGGCGGGGCCGCCCGGCACTGGTTCACCCGCCGTGAAGGGCTGATCGGCCGCCTCCAGCGTGCCGCGCAGCGGATATTCGTCGCTGACGGCCTTGGCCGCGACCAGCAGGTTGCCATCATCGGAGAACGCCATCGAGGTAAAACCCACGAAGGAAGCGGTACGCAGGCCGCGGGCACGGGCCTCGGCCATCCACTCTTGCGGCGCCGGCTGACGTCCGCTCAGCACCCGGTCGGCCGCCAGCATGGTCGCCGACTCCTGCACCAGGGCCTGTTGCAGGCGATCGGTGAACAGGGCGATGCCGCTCACGGACGTGACCGCCATGATCAGGGCCAGCAGCAACAGCCGCAGTTCGCCGCCGCGCCAATCGCGCCAGAGCAGCCGTAATGCCAGCCGGAACAGCATCCCTAAACCGGTGCGGGGCGCCTGCAGAGGAACCCGGTCAGTCATTGACGGCGGTCTCCCGATCACGCTCCCGGGCCGGTTCCGGTGGCGACTCCAGCTGACCCGCCGTCAGTCGCAGTACGCGATCACACCGACCGGCCAGCCGATCATCGTGGGTCACCAGCACCAGCGTGGTACCGTATTCACGGTTCAGGGCAAACAACAGGTCGATGATGTGCCCGCCGGTGTCCGCGTCCAGGTTACCGGTGGGTTCGTCCGCGAACAGCACGCGGGCCTCGGAAGCAAACGCGCGGGCAATGGCGACCCGCTGTTGCTCTCCTCCCGACAGCTGACGCGGATAGTGTTTCAGGCGCTCTGCCAGGCCGACCCGCTCCAGCAGGGCCGCCGCTTTATCACGGGCCCGATCATCGTTCTTGAGTTCGATGGGCAGCATGACATTCTCCAGTGCGGTCAGGCTGGGCAGCAGCTGGAAGGACTGGAACACGAAGCCGACCAACTGGCTGCGCAGGATGGCGCGCTGCTCCTCATCCAGCTCCCCCAGGCGATTACCGCCCAGGACGACCTCGCCTCCCGAGGCCACATCCAGGCCGGCCATCAGACCCAGCAGGGTGGATTTTCCCGAGCCGGAAGCTCCCACAATGGCGACACTTTCACCAGACTGGATGTGCAGATCGATCCCTTTCAGGATGACCAGCTCGCCTTCACCGGTAGTGACACGCTTGATCAGATTTTCCGTCTTGATCATGATATTCTCATTGCCAAAGTCAGCCAGAGTACGCATTGTAACGGACTATGGATCGGAAAACTCCCGTGAGAAACAGACTGCTTATCCTGCTGCTGGTGGTGCTGCCACTTGGCGCTATCAGTGAAACGCCAACGGCCGATAACACCCTGCTGGTCATGGGCGACAGCCTGAGTGATGCCTATGGCATCCGCGAAGAGCAGGGCTGGATCGCGTTGCTTTCCGAACGCATCGAGAAACGGGAACTGCCCTGGTCCGTGGTCAATGCCAGTGTCAGCGGCGAGACCACCAGCGGCGGACTGGCCCGCCTGCCCCGCTTGCTGGACAGTCACGAACCGGAACTGGTCATCATCCAGCTGGGCGGCAATGACGGATTGCGCGGCATGCCGGTGGCCAGCATCCGCGCCAACCTGGACGAGATGATCACACAGAGCAAGGAGGCAGGGGCCGACGTATTGCTGATCGGCATCCGCATTCCGCCAAATTACGGCCCACGCTACACGGAACCGTTCTTCGCGCAGTACCGCGAACTGGCCGAGGAACACGACGTGACGCTGCTGCCGTTTCTGCTCGAGGGCATCGCCGACGACCCCGGCCTGATGCAGGGCGACGGCATCCACCCCACGGCAGAGGCCCAGCCGATGATTCTGGAACAGGTCTGGCCGGTACTGTCTGATCTTCTTTGACCCGACGGATCATCCCAGGGCTAGTGGGCCATGCGGGAAATAAGGTAATGATCAGCCGCGTCACAAGCACCGTGGGCAAGGCGCGCGAGCGCGGGACTGGCGGTCGCCAATTCAAGCG
>JAWLFN010000063.1:0-12177 GCA_041685555.1 Gammaproteobacteria bacterium
GGAGCCGTGGATTTCCGCGATGAAACCTTCAATGCCGATGAGCCGGTGCGGGGCCAGTATGCCTTCAATACGTACCGGTTGACCTACCGGTGGCTGCTGCGTCAGCGTGAGAACTGGGATCTGGGCCTTGGTGCCACCCTGCTGGTGCGGGACGCGAAGATCGCGCTGCACCAGGGGCAGCGCAGCGCCGTGGATGATGACCTGGGGCTGGTGCCGCTGTTCCACGTGCGGGGGACATATCGCTGGAGTGACCGTTGGCGCAGCGTGGTCGACATGGATTTCGCCGCCGCGCCGCAGGGACGGGCGGTGGACCTGGCCCTGCAACAGCACTATACGCTGCCATCCGGCTGGTATGGCTCACTGGGTTACCGCACCCTGGAGGGCGGTGCGGACAACGACAGCCTGTACACCTTCGCCTGGTTGCATTACCTCACGTTCGGCGTCGGCTACCGGTTCTGACAAAAAGCGGGACTGTCCCGCTTTTTTCGGTCCCCCTCTTTCGTTCGCGGTTACTGTTGCAGGGCCAGCTGGACGTTTTCCAGAACGGACTCCAGTTGTTGTTGCTGCGCCGCGCCAAAGAAATTCCGGCTCTCCAGCAGTTCCGTCACCAGATCGCTGATCTGCTGCAGCTCTGCCTGGGTGAAACTGGTATAGACGGACAGGGGAATGGAAGCCAGATTACTGATCTGCTGGTTCACCGAGGCTGGAACGATGATGGCGGGTTGGAAGATGGTGGATTCCGTTGTGATCACTGGCAGGGTGCCGGCCAGAGCAGCACCTGAAAACACGGTGGAAGACGCGAACAGGCATACAGCCAGTCGATTTCTGAGTTGTAACATGTCATTTCTCCTGAATGGATGGTACAGGCAGTTTACCGCGACCGTCTGTTAGAAGGTGGCCAGCCACGATGCGGTGATCAGCAGCCGGGTGTCGCCCAGCTCCTCGGTCAGGTCACTGGCACCGATGGTGAACTGTAGCGGTATGGTGGGTGCGGGACGGATATCGAGACCGGCCACCATTTCATCGCCATCCCAGCCGGTGCTGAGGGCAAATCGAGGCGTCAGACCGATGCCGATGCTGCCGAAGGCCGCGTCATCGGGTTCAATGATGGAGTCACTGGCATCGGCGCCACTGCCGTAACCGGCCGTCAGCATGACCGGGAAGGAGCCCGCGTGGAAAACCGTGGAGGCGGAAGCGTAGTACCTTTCATCAATGCCATTGGAATCACCCCAGCCCAATGCGCTGTGAACGCCCACCGAAATGCTGGAAACGCCATTGGCTGTCAATCCAGGGGCGCGCTTGTGCAACATGGCACCGACACTGCCGCTATCGCCGAAGTCGCTCGGGTCGACGCTATTGATGGACGCGGTCATCTGGAACCCCACCGCCTCATCTGGATCACCCAGTCCGAATCCGAGACCGCCGGAACCGTCCCAGTCATTGGTGGTGCGGCCACGATGATCCTAGGCTGACAGGGATGCCATGGCCTGGCCGCCACTGAGACCGAATCCCGAAATCACGCCGTAGGAACCCGGCGAGGGTAGCGGTCGGGTCAGTAGCGAGCTTTCCATGGACTGCAACGTCGAGATGATGTCGTCGGCGGTCATCTGCTGGGCCAGCGCCCCGCCTGATGTCGCCAGCAGACCTGTGCCTGCAATAACCAGTGTTGCCAGCCGGGTTTTCATGGGAAATCTCCTTTCCATAGAGTGTATGAGCCGATCGTACGATGCGGCCATTGCCAAGTCAAAACACAGTTCTCATTTTTGAAAAACAGGGACTGAAAAACAGGGACAGTCCCTCTTTTTCTGTTCGTCTTTTCCCTGTCCTCAGAGATCGAACCAGACCATTACTATGCGGTTCAACCATCCCCACACCCGTATCTTCAGGCGATGTCTCCAGGGCAGTGCCTGCCACCGCTCCAGCGTCCATTCCTCACAATATCGAAAGTCTTTCTCGAACTCCTGTTTCACCGCCCGCGCCAACGGCGCATCGATGGCATTCTGGTTCGCTTCCTTGTTCCATTGCAAGGTCCAGTGGTCAAAATTGCAGGAGCCGATCGACACCCAACGATCGATCAGCACGGTCTTCTGATGGGCCACTCGAGGTTGGTACTCCAGTATCCGGATCCCGGCGCGGAGCAGGCTCGGGTAGAATCGTTGCCCGGCGTAACGCACGAAGGGCAGATCGGTATGCCGGCCACAGGTCTGCAGGCGAACATCCACACCCCGCGCCGCGGCGTGCATCAATGCGCGTTGCAATGCCAGGGAGGGCAGAAAGTAGGGTGTGGCGACCCAGATCCGTGTCTCGGCGCGGCGGATGCTGGACAGCAGGGATGCGAGCAGATCCCGGTGAAACCGCGAATCGCTGTACGAGACCCGGCCATGGCCGTCGCCGGACAATGGCCATTCGGGGACATTGTCGCGGGGGGGGAGTAGCTTGCCCGGGCGCCGGGTCGGGCGGTCGGCCTCTCGCCAGCTGGTTTCAAACAGGTCCTGCCAGTCGCCGACGACCGGCCCCTGGATGACAAGCATCTGCTCATGCCATGGGGTCTCACCAGTCTGCCCATCGGGCTCGCAGAACTTGTCCGTGAACCCCATGCCGCCCGTGAAAACGGTTTGCCCGTCAAATATCAGGATTTTCCGATGGTCACGGTGGAGTAACCGCGTTCCGGGGCGCCAGGGTAATGGATTGTAGTGCCGCAGATCGATGCCGCCTTTCCTGAGACGATTCCTGTCGTCACTGCTGAACTCCAGGCTGCCGGTACCATCGAACAGGCAGCGCACGGTCACACCACGCCGGGCGGCGTCGATCAGTGCATCGATCAGGCGGCTCGTGCTCTTGCCGGAGATGACCAGATACATCTCGATATCAATGCGGCTCCGGGCTTCCCCGATCGCCTGAAGAATGCGGGGGAAATACTGTGTGCCGTCCACCAGCAGTTCAAATTGGCAGCCCGCCTGCCAGTGGTAACGGGGCGCCGGATCCGCCGTGCGCTTCTGCATTGCCTGCTCTCCTGACCGCATGACCCCCATATAATGCCTGATCCTGACAAAAAAGCGGGACTGTCCCGGTTTTTCTTTTCCGGGTACAGTTGTGAGCCACCGGCAAGTCAGGAAAAGGAGCCAGGAATGTCTGAAGCACATCTACCGGCGGGGGCGTCCCGGGCAACCCGGGCCGGGCAGTGACCGGGGGGCTCGACAGCTGGAAACTGCGCGCCCTGATCGCCTCGATCACAGTGGCCATGGCGGGCTACCTGCTGGTCTCCCTGTGGGGCGGCTGGCAAGAGGTCTACACGGCGCTGCTGCGTATCGGCTTCACCGGCACGTTGCTGGTGCTGTCGATGTCCCTGGTCAATTACGGCCTGCGTTTCCTGCGCTGGCACTGGTATCTGCATGAACTGGGGCATGTCGTGCCGTGGCGACCGGGTCTGCGCATCTACCTGAGCGGTTTCGCCCTGACCACGACCCCCGGCAAGGCCGGCGAGATGATCCGGGCCCTGCTGCTGCGCGCGCATGGCGTGCCGGTGCCGACCACGTTCGCGGCCTTCATCAGTGAACGTCTTTCCGATCTGGTCGCCATCCTGCTGCTGACCCTGCTGGGCCTGGCCCAGTATCCCCAGGCCCGCATGCCCGTGGGGGTGGCCCTGTTGTTGCTCACTGCCGTATTGCTGGTGCTGTCCAGTCCCCGGCCTCTGCGCTGGCTGGTGCAACAGGGCGCGGAGGGGGCAGGACGCCTGCGGGGCCTGCTGGCGCATGTCGGCACCACGCTGTTGTCGGCGCGGCGTTGTCATCGCCCCGGGCTGTTGCTCGGCGCCACGCTGATCAGCATCGTGGCCTGGGGCGCCGAGGCGCTGGCGTTCTACTGGGTGCTGGACTGGCTGGGCGCCGACGTCGGCCTGGCCTTCGCCGTGTTCGTCTACGCCGTTTCCATGTTGGCCGGTGCGGTCAGTTTTCTGCCCGGCGGACTGGGCAGCGCGGAAGCGGTGATGCTCTCCCTGCTGGCACTGGCCGGCATGACTCTGCCGGATGCGATTGCGGCCACGGTGTTCATCCGTCTGGCGACGCTGTGGTTTGCGGTGCTGCTGGGCCTGGTGGCGCTGAATCGCCATCCGCTCGATACGGGTGATACAGAGGCGTCCCGCGACGCTCCGCCGCAGTAGGCGAAGGGGCGCGACTGCGGTATGCTCCGACAGGACGATTCCCTATTCAAGAGGACCACTACCATGACTGATCCGTTGCAATCGGCCGCCGGTAACGGCCTGCTGCACCGCCGTCATCTGCTGAAGATGGGCCTGGCCGGTGCCGGCTCCCTGCTGGCCACCGGTGTGGCCGCCCAGGACCAGGCCCTGCGCCTGCAGATTCCCGAATGGTCGCGCCGTCCCGGCCCCGGCCAGAGTGGCTACGGCCAGCCTTCACCGCATGCCGAGCGCATCCAGCGCCTGTTTTCACCGGCCGGACCGGTGTATCCCGGTGGCGGTGCCTCGCGCACGCCGCTGCATCAGCTGCAGGGCACGATCACGCCCAACAGCCTGCACTTCGAGCGCCACCATGCCGGTGTGCCGGAGATCGATCCGGCCGGACATCGACTGGCCATTCACGGGCTGGTGCGTCAGCCGCTGGTGTTCGATTACGAGGAGCTGCTGCGCTACCCGATGGTCAGCCGTATCCAGTTCCTGGAGTGCTCGGGCAACAGTGGTGCGCTGCTGGGTTCGCAGCCGGTGGACGGTACGGCCGGCAGCATTCATGGCCTGGTGTCCTGCGCTGAGTGGACCGGTATACCGCTGTCCACGTTGCTGGACGAGGCCGGTGTGGCCGACGGGGCCGGCTGGCTGCTGGCGGTGGGCGCGGACGGTGCCAGCATGGGGCGATCGATTCCCGTGGACAAGGCGCTGGATGATGTGCTGGTGGCGCTGTACCAGAACGGCGAGCCGCTGCGACCGGAACAGGGCTACCCGGTACGTCTGTTCGTGCCGGGCTGGGAAGGCAACGTCAGCGTCAAGTGGCTCACGCAGCTCAAGCTGGCCAGTGGGCCGGGACAGTTCCGCGATGAAACCTCCAAGTACACGGACACGATGCCGGACCGGAGCAGTCGGCAGTTCACCTTTCCGATGGGCGTGAAGTCGGTGATCACCTCGCCGTCCGGACAGATGCACCTGTCACGGCAGGGCATCTATCAGGTGACGGGGCTGGCCTGGTCGGGCGGCGGACGTATCCGTCGGGTCGAGGTCTCGGCCGATGGCGGGCGCAGCTGGGCGGCAGCGGCGCTGGAAGCGCAGCACGGTGACAAGGCGCTGACGCGATTCCGCATCCCCTGGAACTGGCAGGGCGGCGAGGCGATGTTGCTCAGTCGTGCCACCGACGAGAAGGGGCAGGTGCAACCTTCACGGGCGGAGGTGCTGGAACGGCAGGGCACGGTCGCGTTCTATCACAACAACTGTATGCAGAGCTGGGCCGTGGCGGCGGACGGGGAGGTGCGTAATGCGTTTGTATAAGGGATTCTTTCTGGCATCGGCGGCCGCGCTGTCATTTTCCGTGCTGGCGCAGTCCTCCGGTTCCGGTGGTCTGCAGTCCCCCTCATCGGGTGGCGCCGGGCTGGGCCGGGCGGTCTCGGAGGCGGCGCTGGCGGAGTTCGATCTGATTGTCGGTGGTTCGGGAGAGAATCTGCCCGCCGGCAGTGGGACCGCGGCCGAAGGGCAGGCGGTCTACGAGGCCAACTGCATGGTCTGCCATGGACCGGAGGGCGAAGGCGTGACCGGCGCCACCCGCCTGGTCGGCGGCGATATGCAATCCGAGGGGCCGCCGCTGAAAACGGTGGGCAGTTACTGGCCGCATGCGGTGACGATTTTCGATTACGTGCGCCGCGCCATGCCGGCCGACAATCCCAAGTCGCTGAGCGACGAGGCGGTCTACCAGGTCACGGCGTATCTGCTGCACATGAATGGCATTGTGGAGCGGGAGGACGTTATCGATGCCGACAGCCTGCCGGAGGTGGTGATGCCGAATGCGGATGGTTTCGAGGATCATAGCGCGACGCGTTAAAAAGCGGGAGAAAAAGCGGGGCCGCTTTTACCCTTTTTCCCCGCTTTTCTAAGCCTCGATCCGCTTGGCGATCAGTTGAACGTCCTGTTCATTGACGCCACAAGAGAGGTAGTGCTCCCGCCATGAGAGCAAGGGTTGTGAAACCTGTTGGATGATTTCTTCGGCCGCGGTCTGGCGCCGCCCGTGCTGGAACTCCCCGGCCAGCGTGGGTTTGCTGGCCGGGGACGCGGCGAACACGTATGCAGTGGTCACGGGGTTGTGTCTTGTCATCAGTAGCGCCTCTTCCCCGCCCGTACGGCCACACCAACGGGGTCGAGGTGTGGCGCAGCCAGCTCCTGCAGTCCGTCGGTCATCTCCAGCAGGTCCAGTGCTGCCGCGATCGCGCCAACTGATACTTCCGGGCTGCCACGCTCGACGGCCTGATAGGTGCTCAATGCCATCAGGCAGCGGCTGGCCATCTCGCGTTGCGTAGGAAAAGAGGGACAGTCCCTCTTTTCCCTCTTCCCGGTCCCGATTTTCTAGAATCGATACAGTACTTTTACTTCGGTTCCGCATTCGGAATAGGTGACGGAATCGGCCAGTTCGGTGATCAGGGCAATGCCTCGGCCCCAGCGCCGGGATCGGTCCTCGGGCGGTTTCCAGTCCCTGGCAATGAAACCGATGCCACTGTCCTGGACCAGAATGGTCAGCTCGCCGCCATCCTCGGTGTAATAGCATTGCAGGTTCAGCCGGATCCAGCCCGGCAGCATGGCGGCCTGCTCGAGCAGTGCCTCACGTTCCTCGTAATACTGGCAGAAACCGGTCGGCTCATCCTTGATGCTGGAGTCGAGTACCAGTACCCCGTGATCGAGGGCATTGTTGTAGAGTTCGGTGAGGATCGTTTCGAGAGTCGTGATATGCGATGCTAGCTGGCTCCCCGGGGACAGTCCGCTCAGCAGCTCGGAGAACCGGGGTACTACGGCGAGCTGTTCTCCACACCACTCGGCGCTCCACTGCCAGTGATTGACGGCTTTCCGGGTCACTGGACGCTCCTCGATGATCTCGGCCAGCCGGCCCAGTGGGATGTCCACAAGTGTGATGTCGTCCTCGGGCTGGTGGCCGTCAAGGTGACGGTCCAACAGCGTAGTGATGCCGTCCAGCGGGGATTCTCCGGACTCGAAACTGGAGATCGTGTCCACCAGGCTTGCCTCGCTCAACATCCGCCCATTCTGGTTAGTGGCCTCGTGCAGCCCATCGCTGCGGATCAGCAATCGGTCGGTCAGTTCGAACTGGTATTGCTCCGGACGTGCATTCAGCTCGGCCTGGATGCCCAGCGGCAGGTGACGCGACTCCAGCGCAGTGGTGACCCCGTGATCCAGTAGTAGAGCATCCGGAAGACCACCGTTCCAGAACGTGAAGAAGTTGTTTTTCACATCTACCGTCACCAGACAGGCTGCCATGAACAGATCGACTGGAAGGAGTTCGTATAAACGGTCATTGATGGCCGCCAGCAATGCGGCATCGCTGAGACCCTGCTCGCACATCGAGCGGAACAGGGTGGCGACCGGTAGTGCCCCGACAGCCGCCGTCATGCCATGACCCGTGAAGTCGGCAACCAGAATCCGCACATTGCCATCCGGCAGGCGCGCGGTCAGTACCAGATCGCCGCAGAAAGCCTCGGCCGGTCGCTGGAGAATGCGCAGTGCGTCAATGGGTGTGCTGTGCTCCTGTACCAGGCGGGTGAAAATCCGGTCCGCCAGACGCTCGCCATCACGGGTCACGTTGAGCAGATTCTCGATGGTCCGGTTCTTGCCGGAAAGCTCATCGTACATCTGCCTGATCCGTTCCATGGCACGTATGCGAGCCTCCAGAATGACAAAGCTGAAGGGCTTGCTCATGAAGTCATCGCCACCCGCGTCGATACACCGGGCCAGGGCATCGTCGTTGCGCAACGCGGTCAGGAAAATGACCGGAACGAAGCGCGAGCCGCAACGCTTCTTGAGCTGGTGGGTTATCTGGTAGCCATTCATCTCCGGCATCATGATGTCCATGAAGACGATATCAAAGGCATGGCGGTCAAACAGCGCCAGCGCATCCTGGCCGTTGACGGCAATGTCGACCTCGAAACCGAGTTTTTTCAACATCGCGGCCAGCATTTTGCAGTTGGCCGGTTTGTCGTCGACGACCAGCGCGTGACCGCGGTTTTGCGTGTTCTCTTGGGCCGGGCTTGCGGAAATGGTGTTCATGATGGTTCGTTAAAAAATTTCAAACAGCTGTTCAAATCGCGCGATGGTGAGGATTCTCTTCAGATCCGCATTGGCGCCGTGTATGGCTACGGCGGCATCCTGGGCCGTGGCGTGTTCGCGGAGCAGTAGCAACATGCCCAGTGCGGCACTGTCCATGTAACGGGCCTGCCCCAGATCCACGATGTAGCGACCTGATGGCAGAACCTGTTCACGATAGGCTTCCCGGAATGCCCGGTTGGCCTGGAAATCAAAACGTTCAGGCACCTGAATGGTGAGCTGATTGCGTTCTCTGTCTAAGTGATGCTGGATGATCATGGTTGTAGTCCGATCCGGTAGAATGTGGTTTAGAACAATTGCACCGAGCCCTGGTCCATGGAGCTCTGTGTAACGGCACGATGTTGGTTCTCCTCGTGGAGTCTGGCGGCTTTCTGGACCGCGTGCTCGAGAGAATCCGGATGGCTGATACGAGACAATTCGTCGCTTAGATGACGACTCTGTGTGATGCGTGACCGGGCACTGTCCAGCGTCTGTCGGGACAGATCCTCGAATTGCAAGGCGCGCACGGCGTTGCCGACCGCCTGTTCGATGTCGGGGCCCAGGTGACCCAGCGTATCCACGGTCTGTTGTATCCGGTCGCTCAGCGTTTCCGCCGAATCAAACAGCTGTTTTATGGTGTCCTTCTGTTTGATGGTGGCGCTCATGTCCGTCGAGGCGGTCCGGTTGACGGTGTCCTGCACGCGGCTGATGGCCTGGCGAGTCTCGTACACCTTCTGACGGATGGCGTCATTGAACTGGGAAGAGCGACGCGAGAGGGCCCGGACTTCATCGGCGACTACCGAGAATCCCCGCCCGGCGTCACCGGCGCGCGCCGCTTCAATGCTGGCATTGAGCGCGAGCAGGTCGGTCTGATCCGCCAGCGAGGAAGAGTTTTCCAGCAGGCTGAAGATACCATCCAGCTGTTCCAGCATGTCCTCCATGTGATGGGCCGACTGGACACTGAGGCGGCTGATCTCTACCAGGGTATCCACGAAATGCTGCAGACTCTCGTCCGCCTGCCGTGCAAATTCGCGCATGAACTGACCGATATGCTGTGCTTCTCCATCGTCTTGCGTGATGATCGTTGTATTGCAATGCAACAGCTCGGTCTGCTGGCGTGACAGACCCTCCAGCGTCCGGAACGTGCTGGACAGTTCCGACACCGCACTGTGGAGCAGCGTGTGGACCCGGCTCACGTCCTCATCCACCTCCGATAGCTGGCTGCCCAGCAATGCACCGCAGCGGTTGATCACGTGGCGATACGGGTCGACCGGACCGGTTTCCTGTTCGGGAGACGGGGTATCCTGGCGGCCGCGAAGTCGCTCTCCGAGCAGCGGCAGAAAGGCCCCGGCGGCCGCTCCCGTCAGTCCGGCCATCCACCACTCTCCCTGCCACAGGTGCCAGAATGACAGCAGGCCGACGAGCAGCACACTGCCCGATGCCAATGCCTGTGGCATTGTTGTAGATGCCAGGGCGGGGGAAACTCTGCTCATGCTGTATGCCTCTCTGTTTTTGAGGATCCGCGGTCTGGCGACGTCAATGCGGTAACGAGGGCTTCGGCGATATCGGACAGGGGCAGTACCTGTGCCGCGGCTCCGCGACGTACCGCATCTCCCGGCATACCCCAGACCACGCTGGTCTGCTCATCCTGGGCAATGGTGTGCAGGCCGTCCTGGCGCATGGCCAGCAGTCCATCGCTGCCGTCGGCACCCATGCCGGTGAGCAGGGCGGCCGTGGCATTGCAGCCGGCGGCCTGCAGCACCGAGCGGAACAGGACATCAACGCTGGGCTTGTGCCGATTGACGGCCGGGCCGTCGTCCAGTTGGCAGACGTAGCGGGCTCCATCGCGGATGACTTTCAGGTGGCGATCGCCGGGAGCGATATGGACGTTGCCGGGGAGCACGACGTCCCCATCCGAGGCTTCCTTTACGGTCAGACGGGTCTGGCGGTTCATGCGATCGGCAAAGGCGGAGCTGAACCCGATCGGGATGTGCTGAGTGATCACCACGCCCGGTGTGTCCGGGGGCAGGCCCAGCAGGACCTCGCGAATGGCTTCGGTACCACCGGTCGAAGCGCCAATGGCGATCAGCTGGTCCGTGGTGCGGAATGTCGCGCCACGGGACGCAGCCGGCACTACTGCAGCGCGGGATGATGCGGACGGAATGCGAGCGATGGCCGCGGTCCGGATCTTGTCGATGAGTTCTTGTGTGTAATCGACCAGTTTATGGGAGATGTCCAGCTTTGGCTTGGTGACGAAATCGATGGCGCCCAGGGCCAGCGCATCAAAGGTGACATCCGCTCCTTTTTCCGTGAGGGATGAAACCATGATCACCGGCATGGGCCGCAGACGCATCAGGTTCTGCAGGAAGGTGATGCCATCCATGCGCGGCATTTCAACGTCCAGCGTCAATACATCCGGATTCAGTGTCTTGATTTTTTCCCGCGCCACATACGGGTCCGGTGCGGTGGCAACAACCTCCATGTCCGGGGCGCTGTTGATGATCTCGGAGAGCAGGCGCCGGATCAGCGCGGAGTCATCGATGACCAGTACACGTATTTTCTGTTTCACGGCATGTCCTCAGAACAGCTCCACGTTACCGGAGATCGGTTCGTTTTCCAGTGTATTCAGGTAGCGTTCTTCGCGTTGCAGAATGGTCTCGTTCTTCAGGGCCCTGAGCTTTCTGACCCGGGCCCGTCCGGTATCAGGATAGTAGAGCACTTTCCGCGGGCACTGACCGCCCACATCCTCGGCTTCCAGCGTCAGGTGTTCCATCCGGAGATAGTCATGCACAAAACGGATATTGGCCTCGCCGATACGCGTCATCTGTGCCAGCACCTGGCCGCCGCCAAAGATCTTCACTTCGAGATTGCTCCGGCGGCCGCCGTTTTTCAGTATGTCATTGATCAGCGTTTCCATGGCGTAGTTGCCGTAGCGGGCGGCCGTGGAGTTGTTCCGGGGCAGTGGAGCCGATCCGTCTGCCGGCAGCATGAAATGATTCATGCCCCCGATACCCAGCTTGCGGTCCCGTATGCACGCCGAGATGCAGGAACCGAGCACGGTGGTGATCATTTCTCCGGTCAGGGTCACGTAATATTCTCCCGGCAGTATCTTGGCGGCGAATGTGTCATTCTGCCGATCCCAGTAACGGTTTATGTGGCCATAGCCGGGAAGGGCTCTGGGCACGGCTGCGGGGACTGAATCCGGGGTGGTTGACATTGACAGCGTCTCACTTCACACGTTGATAGATGGTGTTGCCAAGAAGACGGAAACGGTCGGAGACTTTGTGCAGCGTTTCCGAGTGTCCCACGAACAGGTGCCCTCCCGGCTTCAGCTGTTGTGCAAATCGATCGAACAGTCGGCGCTGGGTGTCACGGTCGAAATAGATCACGACATTGCGGCAGAATATGATGTCGAACGGTTTTCGCATGGGCCACGGTTCCATCAGGTTGAGCTGGCGGAAAGTGACCCGTTCGCGGATCCCGGGCCGGACCCTGACCTGGTGGTTGCGCTCTCCGGTACCGCGCTGAAACCATTGCTTCAGCGCTGGCGAGGCCAGCGCTTGTACGCGTTCGATGTCATAGATTCCGGTCCGGGCCCGGGCGATGACACTGGAGTCGAGGTCAGTGGCCAGGATCCGCACATCCCGGTGATCCGGCATTGTGGCATCGACGGTCATGGCCAGAGAGTAGGGTTCCTCTCCGGTGGAGCATCCGGCCGACCAGATCCGGAGCGATTTCGAGTCCGCGCCTCTGCGCCAGGCCGGGAGCAGCGTGTGCTCCAGGTACTCGAAGTGCTTTGGCTCCCGGAAGAACGAGGTCAGATTGGTCGTCAGCGCGTTCACGAAATGCTCCAGCTCGCCGTCTTCGTCATCGGCCAG
>JAWLFN010000294.1:0-2937 GCA_041685555.1 Gammaproteobacteria bacterium
TAGACCATCTTCAGACCGTTGATCTTTTTACGGTTTTCATAGACTTCGGCCACGGATTCGGCAACGACGTCCATATGGGCCTGGGTGTATACCCTCCGGGGGATGGTCAGCCGCACCAGCTCCAGTTTGGGGTAGTTGTGATCGCCCGTCTCGGGATTGCGTCCGGCCGAAACCACACCGCGTTCCATGGAGCGGACTCCCGAGTCGAGGTACAGGGCCGCGGCCAGCGTCTGGGCCGGGAACGCATCCTGTGATATGTGCGGGAGGATCTTGCGGGCATCCAGGAACACGCCGTGGCTGCCGACAGGCCGCACCACCGGGATCTCCCAGTTGATCAGCTTGTCGCCCAGGTACTGAACCTGTCCCACCCGGGCGCGGATGTGGTCTTCCTGTACCGATTCGGCGATGCCGAGGGACATGGCCTCCATGTCGCGTCCGGCCAGTCCGCCGTAGGTATGCAAGCCTTCGTACACCACGACCAGGTTGCGCGCTTCCTCGAATATCTCCTGATCATTGATGGCAAGGAAGCCGCCGATGTTGACGAGTGCGTCCTTCTTGGCGCTCATCGTTGCCCCGTCGGTGAGGTCGCAAAGCTGCCGTACGATATCGGCTATCGGGGTCTCACTGAAACCGGGCTCTTTCATCTTGATGAAGTAGGCATTCTCGGCGACGCGGGTCATATCGTGGATGATGGGGATGTCGTGTTTTTGCGTCAGCTCGCGAACCTGGCGCAGGTTTTCCATGGATATGGGCTGTCCGCCCGCCATGTTGACCGAGGTGGCGATGCTCACGTACGGTATGCGATCGGCACCGTGTTTTTTGATCAGATCCTCCAGCTTTTGTAGGTCGACGTTGCCCTTGAACGGGTGCTCATTTTCGGGATTGTGGGCCTCGTCGATGATGACGTCTGCAAATGTTCCGCCCGCCAGCTCCTGGTGCAGGCGTGTGGTGGTGAAATACATGTTGCCGGGGACCACATCACCCTGCTTGATCATAATCTTTGATATCAGGTGCTCTGCGGCGCGGCCCTGGTGAGTGGGCACCAGGTACTTGTAGCCGTAATAGGTGCGGACGGCCTCTTCCAGGTTGTAGTAGTTGCGGCTTCCGGCATAGGCTTCATCGCCGAGCATCATGCCGGCCCACTGGCGGTCGCTCATGGCCGAGGTGCCGCTGTCGGTGAGCAGGTCAATGTAGACATCATCGGAACGCAGTAAGAAGGTGTTGTAGCCGGCTTCCTGAATGGCATTCTCACGGTCTTCCCGCGTAGTCATCTTTACGGGTTCCACCATCTTGATCTTGTAGGGCTCCGCCCAGGAGCGACGTTTCGGAGGTTTCATAGGGTTCTCGCTTGGTGTGAGGGAAACAAATAATTTCAGACATACCCACGTCCGTCCGCGGGCCTGAACATGACCGCCCGAGGACGACGGGTAACACGTGGCTGTCCGCAGACGTCGCGCCATAAGCAACTGTCCGCAGACGGCCTGCCATACATGACGCCCGCTGGCGACCGGCATTATCTTGCTGTCCGCAGACATCCGGCCATACGTGACCGCCCAGGGGCGACCGGCAAACGCAAATCTATGGCGTAACATACGACACCCCGGTGCAAGATGAAACATCCTTTAAAGCTGGATTACATACTGTAAGCGCTTTTTCTTGCCTCACGTGCCGGTATCATGTAACTTGCGACCGGCAGTTTCAGATATTCCATACCATTATTTATCCGGATTCGGTTTCCTCACGGACTACCCTGCGAACACCCTCGAGATTGTTCCGAGGGATTTTCCTTGTGGCCATCCTGAAGAAATGCGGGGTATCGGAACGCGGGACACCGGAGCCCGGATCATCCGTCATATTCATCTTACTATTAAAAGGAGCAAGCATGAAATCCAGCAGAAAAAACGTCATCATCATCGGCGCAGCCGGCCGTGACTTCCACAACTTCAACACCTGCTACCGCGACCGCGAGGAATTCAATGTCGTCGCCTTTACCGCCGCACAGATCCCGGATATCGACGGGCGGCGCTATCCGGCCGAACTGGCCGGCCCGCTGTACCCCGAGGGCATCCCCATCCACGCCCAATCCGATCTGCCCGCGCTCATCCGTGACCGGCATGTCGATATCTGCGCGTTTTCCTACAGCGACATATCCTACCAGGAGGTGATGCATGTCGCGTCGCTCGTAAACACCGCCGGCGCCGATTTCCTGCTGATCGGGCCGCGCCAGTCCATGATCGCCAGCAGCAAGCCGGTCATCGCCGTCGGGGCGGTGCGCACCGGATGCGGCAAGAGCCAGACCTCGCGCCGGATTATCGAACTCCTGATGGATATGGGACTCAAGGTCGTCGCCATCCGCCATCCCATGCCGTATGGGAACCTGAACGAGCAGAAAGTGCAACGCTTTGCCACCGTCGAGGATCTGAACAAGCACCATTGCACTATCGAGGAGATGGAAGAGTATGAGCCGCATGTCGTGCGTGGAAACGTGATCTATGCCGGGGTGGATTACGAGGCCATCCTGCGCGAGGCGGAGAAGGAGGCGGACGTGATTATCTGGGACGGTGGCAACAACGACTTCCCGTTCTACCAGCCCGATCTCATGATCACCGTGACCGATCCGCATCGGGCCGGACACGAACTGAGCTATTACCCCGGCGAGACGGCGCTTCGCATGGCCGATATCGTCGTGATCAACAAGATCGACACATCAGACCCGGAGCAGCTCCATCAGCTCAGGCACAATATCCTCAAGGTGAATCCGGGAGCCCGTGTGGTGGATGCAGCTTCCCCGATCTCGGTGGATCATCCCGACAGGATCCGCGGCAAGCGGGTGCTGGTGGTCGAGGACGGTCCCACGCTCACACACGGACAGATGAAAATGGGCGCAGGCACAGTGGCCGCCCTGAAATTCGGGGCTATTGAGTGCATCAATCCGCG
>JAWLFN010000295.1:0-2928 GCA_041685555.1 Gammaproteobacteria bacterium
TTCCGGTTGTAGCTCGGGGTAGAGGATGTCGCAGTCGAGGATGGCCAGGCGGATCATCGGCGGTTCCGTGTCAGGGGACTGTGTTGCTCATGATACCGAGGAAGGGACAACCGGTGTAGGTATTCCTGTTTGGTATCAGCGCCTGTCGATGACAACATCCACCAGCGCCGCCTCTGCCATGGTTCCGTCGGGCAGCACGATGGTGGCGGTGGCTCCCGGGAGGCCATGGCGCATGCGCAGGCTGTCGAGTGTTGCGCTCAGCCTGCCGGAGAGATCGCCGGCCTCCTGTGCACCCGCTGCGGAGCCCGCAGTAAGCATGGTGACGATGATGCTGACCATGAAAAGAAACCGTTGCATGGGTCTACTCCGCTTCCTTGTGCAGACGGCCGTTCGCGACCGGGACGACCGTTGTGACTGCGCCGTCCCGTGCAAACATCGTGTCACGATTCCACAGCACTACGATGATCGTGACGAAGACCAGGAGGACCGTGTCCCAGGGCTGGGCATCCGGCCAGAACGGGTTGTTCAGTTGCCAGTGGAACAGCATCGGCCAGAGCAGGCTGCCCCGCGTGCTGTTGAAAATGGGCGTGGCCAGCACCGCGAGCATCACGTTTCCGATGAAGAAGGGCAGGAAGCTCCAGTCGGCGAATACGGTGGTCGACAGGAAGAACGCCGGCAGGTGCCAGACGCCCCAGGTCGCACCGATAATGAGCCCGGCCCAGATGGGCGCCATGTGTCGCTGCAGCAGGGGCTGCATCACGCCGCGCCAGCCGAACTCCTCGACCGGGCCGAGGAAGAGCATCAGGAACAGGACGGCCACGACCGGACCCGCTCCCTCCGGCGGCAGTGGCGCCAGCACCGGACCGCCCTTGATCAGCGATCCCGCCACGAACACCAGCGGCAGGACAAACAGGATGAACGCCATCCAGCCGACCGGACACCGCCACAACAGAACGCGGGACAGAAACGCGCGGAGACCCGACAGGCCGGAATGAACCAGTACGATCACGAACGCTGCGATCGCCGGCGACCATGTGGCGAGGAAAAAGAACGGATGTGACCCGCTGATTTCGCCGAAGGTGGCCGCCGCCCATTCCGGAAGCAGGATGTAGACCCCGACCAGCCCCCAGGTGATGACGAAGGTGAGGCCCAGGAAAATCAGCAGCGTCGACGAAGGGATTTCGTGCGGGCGCCTCGAATGCGTTTCGCTCTGCAATGCATACACTCCCGGGCCTGACAGGCCCTGCTTTTCACTCAGGCTCCGAAAATGAGCCGGGGCGCCGCCATGCCCAGGTGCGCGCCCATATGGGCCAGCATGGCCGCTTCCAGCCCCCGGTGCTGGAAAAACAGACCGAAAACGAAACCGGGAACGGCATTGAGCACCAGCGTACGGACGATGACCGGCGTGGTGAGCTCGCCTGCCAGCGCATTCACGGCGGGCAGGTGGCCCACGCCGAACAGGATCGCGGCCAGGGCGTTGCCCAGCAGCAGCGCGATGGACAGGTGCTGCCGTCCCAGTGCCCGGAAAACCAGCCAGGCAAACAGACTCATGGCGCCCCAGCGCAGCAGCACTTCTTCCACGATACCGCCGTACAGCAATCCGGCCAGCAGGTAACCGAATGTCAGGGGCGTGCCGAGCAGATAGAGTTCATCGGGCAGCCAAGGGCGGAATACCATGACCTCGACCGCCACAATCAGGACACCGATGCCGATCCCCGCGGGTACCGCGACCCGGGCCTGCGATGTAAGCACGGACAATGCGCTGCGGCCGCTCGCCGAGCCGGACAGGACCGGTGCCGCGAGGCCCACCTTTGGTGCCAGCCAGGCTCCCAGGGCCGCCAGCGCGGTAACCAGCACCAGCGTCTGGAGGGCGGTGACCAGCACGAGCACCGCCGGTGGGGGCAGTTCCGCGTCCAGGTTCGCGACCATACCGGGCACCTGCAATGCCACGAGGACAATACCCGGCAGTGAGATCGCAACCAGTGTGGCTATCAACCTGGTGCGTTCAGTCCATTTCATTACCCTCTCCCCGGGACGAGCCGCGCCGCCACGTCACGACGAGCACTGCGGCCACCAACAGATTGCCCAGCAACATGAAGGGAAACATCTCCGGCGCCAGACCGAGGAACTCACCGGTCAGATTCATCATGGCATGAAACAGCACCACCGCCAGAATGCTCCGCTTCGTCTCGATATACACCCAAACCAGCAGCAATGCATGGATGACAATGGAGGGCAGCCACCACCACAGCTCCGGGTTGAACGTGGTATTGGCATAGTAGCCGGGGAACCAGACGAATGGCGCGTGCCAGGCGGCCCATGCACAGCCGTTGATGAGACCAGTGGCCACGGGACTGAAACGCTGCCGCAGCACATCGACCCAGTACTCCCTCAGCCCTACTTCCTCCACGGCGGGAAAAACGAAGGACAGCAGCAACAGGAACGCGAGGCGCTGCGGCTCGAAAAGGATGCCCCACTCTACCGCGAACGGCCGGTTGCTGAAACCCAGCACCCATGCGGCCCCGGCCATCAGCAGATCGAAGACCGGCCAGAACAGCAGCACGATGGCCAGCCACACCGGCCCTATGCGGCGCACATCGATCAGCCGCCAGCCCAGATCGCGAAGCCGGGCCTTTCCGCCCGACAGGGTCGCCAGCGTGACGCCGGCGATCAGCGGGCTCGCGCCTCCGGCCAGAAAGAGCAGCACATTCGGAAACGACCAGACCGAATTCTCCGAGGCGAACAGGGGAGCCCAGAACAGGTACGCCCAACCGAGATAGATGACCGGAAACGCCCAGGGGCTCACCCGGCCGGCCAGACCAGTCTCCTGCTCACCCCGTCGCATCCTGGTACGTTCCTCCCTCCTCATGCCCCGGAAAGGGCGTTGCCCCTTCTGTCTCTATTCCACTCGCCCAGGTGCGACCACCT
>JAWLFN010000064.1:0-12011 GCA_041685555.1 Gammaproteobacteria bacterium
GGTTGTTGGACTGCTGGAAGGCCAGCATCTCTTCACAGATCGACGCGTATTCGTCCTGCGTCATCAGTTCAGGCTGCTCCCGCATGTTCATCACAAAGCGCTGATCATTGGCCGCGGAGAGGTAATGCAGGTTCTTCTTGTCCTTGATCAGCAGGCCTTCCCGCTCGGCAACTTCATACAGTGGCGTGCCACGCAGCGGAATATACGGGAAGAAGAAAAAGAATTCCGGCGCGATAAGCCGGTTGAGTTCCAGGGTCTTGCGCATGTTGTCGGCCGTCTCCAGCGGCATGCCGACGATATTGAAAGTGAGTCGGTTGATACCATGACGCTTGCAGTTTTCGGCCGCGTCGATGACCTGCTGATTGGTCATCTTGCGACCCAGCATGCTGCCACGGTATTCCTCATCACCACTCTCGATGCCGAACCAGATGGTGTGGCAACCAGCCTCAGCAGCTTCCCGGCAGAACTTGTCGCCCATCACTTCCACCCGCGAGTTGATCGAGAACGGCAGGCCTATCTGCTCCTTATAGATCTCGAAAAAGGCGCGCACGAACTTGAGATTCGAGAGAAACAACTCATCCCAGAACTCGAAGTACCCGACGCCATACCGATCACGCAGGCGGATGAGCTCGTCAACCATGTCCTGCGGGTCGTATTTGCGCAGAAACTCCTTCTTGTTCTTCCAGCCCTCAAGCAGTGGTGTATTACAGCAATAGGTACAGCGATAGGGACATCCCCTGCCCGTCATCACCGGCAACACTACCTTCTCTTTCGGTCCAAAGATGGAAGTGTTGACGTTGCGGAACCCATCCTCCTTGGCAAAAATGTCATAGTCGGGAAACGGCAGGGCATTGAGGTCGCCGGTCTGATGGGCTTCAGTACGGAATACCTCGCCATCCTCCAGCTTCTCCCACATACCGTCGACCGGCCCATCCTTGGATCCACGCAGAAACTGGACCAGATTGCCCATGGCGTATTCACCATCTCCGGTGCAGATGAAATCCACGTTGGGATTCTCGATGGTCTGGTCCTGGGACAGCATCGCCTGGTAACCACCGATACAGATCGGCAGCCCCGGCATCAGCCGTTTGAGTTCCTCGAAATACGGCTCCATCGGAAACCAGTGCGGACTCATGACAGAGAAGGCGATCACGTCCGGTTCCAGCGCCACTATGCTGCGCGCATAGTTCTCCGGCGAGTACGCTTCCTCGTCCCGTAATATCAGGATCGGCTCCAGGATGACATCCACCCATGGGAAATCGCGCTTGAGATAGGCCGAGATACTGGCCAGGGGCATGGCAACCTCGTTGCCATCCGGGGAATAGAAACTCAAAACGACCCGAAGCCGGCGGCCCGGCGCCAGCCCGAACCAACGTGATTTCTGCTGCGGATATACCGGTTTCTCTGAGCTTACTGCGATGACGTCGGCGATAGAACTCATGCTTCCTTCCTGTTGGCATTGCCTGTCTGAAGTGGCGTGGGAAATAATACCACAAAGCCAGCCCCACGTGGTGGCACGATATCACGCGACCGGACAGACGGCCACAGGCCGACTCGGCATGGTTTTCAGCCGCCGGCAATTGATTTATGCTTCTTGTGACAAGCGCAACCATAATGCGAGGCTGGGAACATGAACGATATCGTGCACGCACTGCGATGGATCCGGAACATCATCCCGCCATCTGGAGGTGGTGATCCGGAGGCGGACGCGCGACGCCTCTGGTCGACGCTGTGAAGGAGGCACTGAAAGTACTGCACAACCGGGTCTCCACATCGAGGATGACGCAGGAGGAGCCGGACCAGGAGACTCTGGATCAGGTCTGGCGCGCGGCTATGCGCGCCGCCGACCATGCCATGCTGCGTCCGTGGCGCTTTATGGTGATTCGCGGAGACGCCCGGCGTCGGCTTGGCGGACTGTTCGCGGAAGCGGTCCGTGGCGAACAGCCCGACGCCAGTCCGGCCCTGCTGGAAAAAACTGCCGGGAAGGCGCTCCGGGCGCCGGTTATCGTGGTGGCCATCTGCAGTCCGAAACCGCATCCCAAAGTGCCGGTATTCGAACAGGAACTGTCGACGGGAGCCGCCGTACAGAACATGTTGAACGCTGCCTATGCCGTGAATCTCGGTGCCATCTGGCGCACCGGCAGTATGACTGATGCGGCAACGGTACGCAGCGGACTCGGACTCGAGGCCGACGAACGCATCATCGGATTTCTTTACCTTGGTTACAGTGATGGCCCCCGGCGCCCGGTGCCCGATATTGCCACGAAGGACCATTTCAGTGAGTGGCCGGGACAGTGAAGGCACAACAGACCCGGATCATGACGCACACCATATTCAACACACCCGTGTTGACCCCCCTGCTGCGTCTGCTGGCAATCGGCCTGCTGAAACTGATTCGCTGGCGATCCATCGGCGAACCACCGGCATGCCGGAAGTTCGTTCTGATCGGGGCACCGCATACCAGCAACTGGGATTTTCCCATCATGCTGATGGTGGTGCTGAAACTACGACTGCGGCTGTACTGGATGGGCAAGAAAAGCCTGTTCCCTTTTCCTTTCGCCAACCTGATGCGCTGGCTCGGCGGCATTCCGATCGACCGGAGTCGCAGTCACAATACCGTGGACCAGATTGTGGAGCTGTATCGTCAGCAGGACGAGCTGGTGATTCTCGTACCCCCGGAAGGCACACGCAGGAAAGTCGAACAGTGGAAAACCGGTTTCTACTACATTGCCAACAATGCCGGTGTTCCGATCATGATGGGCTATCTGGATGCTGCACGGCGCGAGGCCGGTCTGGCCGACTTCTTTGAGCCGACGGGAAATCAGGAGAAGGACATGCGCGCCATTCGCGAGTTCTATTCGGATAAAACCGGGATCAGGCCAGAGAATGCGTGATGGCGGCCGGCTGCGCTTGCTCGCCCTCCGCATCGCCGGGCTCCCTGTAACCCAGGCTGCCCAGCACCGTGCGTAGAACGAACTGCGCATAGGACTCGATGGCCACGCCACGCAGCTGGAATTTCCAGCGCTTCAGATACCATTGCTGCAAAAGTGCCGTGGTCTGCGCCGCCAGCAGATCGGCACTGTCCGTAAACCGGAAAACACCGGTCTCCCGGCCTTCCAGAAACAGGGCCTTGAGGACTTCGTCGAACTGCAGCTCTATCTGCATCGCCGCATCCCGCTGCTCTCTGGTAAGTCCCTTGGCTTCCAGATAACAGAAGTAATACCACGAATGCATGATGTCATTCATGTAGAGGTCACCGTGGATGATGGCCCGCAGTCGGGAACAGGGGTCAAGATTATGGCCTTCCAGGTCCGCCATGAAGTCATTGATGGTATGCCGAAGCACCGCCTCAATCGCCGAGGCAAGCTCGTGCTTGCTGCCGATATAGGCATACAGACCACCCATGCTGATACCAGTCTCCCGGCTCAGATCACGCAGGCTCATGGCCTGGAATCCCTTGGTGTTGGCCAGACGGAATGTGCACTGGAATATTTTTTCCAGGTTGCGCAACGCGGCACGGGCATTCTTGATCTGCATGTGATCGCGATGCACGTCATATACCCGGCGCCAGAGGGCTTCCCCTTCCAGCGCCCAGGCATCACGGAAAGCCGAACGGGATGTCTCGTGCGGCCATCCGTTCAAGGCAGCATCCTTGTCACAGTCGGTATCCATCTGCAGACATCACTGTCCCTGGTTGGCAGACTGATCGATGGAACGGTCATAGGCGATCTCTTCCACCGCCTCGAGATCTTCCTCGGCGACGCTGTGGTCCATGCGGGCAACAATGGAGGCCAGTTCGCGCACTTCTTCGCCCACCGACTCATCATTGGCAATCTCTTCCAGCTCGGCACGGTGCTCGTCCGATACGCTGTGCTCCATATCATGTACTGCCTGTGCCACCGTCTGCAGCCCGGGCGGATTGCCACCATTGGATGCTATCGCCGCCAGGATGCTCTTCTGACCATCGGAGGGGAAATGTTCCAGATCAGCAACGATACTGGCCACACTGGACACCGCATTCTGTGCGAAAGCCAGCGGAGTCGCCAGACCCAGAGCAATACCGGCCGCCAGATTTTTCCATGTATTCAACTTCATACAGCTTCCTCCTACAGGATACATCAATCATTGGATATCAGGCGGAGTGTACCCCAGTATCCCCTGTCAGAACAGCCCCGGGCCCAGGGCGGCCACTACCGCACCCAGTCCGGACACGGCACACAATACCAGCGAGGCTCCACGGATGGTCCGGTGGGGCAGTCGGTGCATGGTCCGCCGCGCCACCCAGAACCCCAGCAGCGTCACCGGCAGCAATGGCAATGACAGCCACAGGTGTCGGGGACCGAAGTGCCCCACCGGCGCCAGAATGATCAGGGAGATCAGGCAACTCACCACGAAGAAAGCGGCCAGGTTGGCGCGGATCAGCCGCAGGTCCTGATGCTGCCACAGCAGTGCCATGGGTGGTCCGCCGATCGAGGTACTGGTACCCATGAAACCGGACAGGAATCCCGCGGTCACCATGCGCCCCGGCGTCGGATGCCAGCGCAGTGGCGTCAGGCTGACCGCCACGGCGAACAGCACCGAAATACCGATCCACAAGGCCAGCAGGTTCTGGTCCATCCAGAGCAACAAGCCAGCGCCGGCCAGTGATCCGGGCACACGGCCCACCACGGCCGCCTTCAACCCGGAGATGGAAATCCCCTCCCGGTACGCCACCGCATTGGCCACGGACAGGGTCAATGCGGCGACAGTGACCGGTGCCGGAACGAAATCAGGGTTGATGAAATACAGCACGGGAGCGGCAATGACCGCGAGACCGAAGCCAACCGCGGTCTGCACGAATGCGCCGATGAAAACAATGAGGCTGCCGAATACAATATCCATGCAAAAGGGGCCGGTGCGCAGAAAAGGCGGCATTGTACGCCTCCGGCCCCGGACCTGCCAGCCGGGCCCGGCCCTGTTATACTAACGACCAATGTATCCTCTGGACTATATAGAACCTGTCTTCCGTCCACCCAGCGAGTGGAAATCTCTCATACTGCAGGTCACCAACGGCTGTTCATGGAACCGTTGCACGTTCTGCAACATGTATACCGATCCCCGCAAGCGGTTTCAGCCCAGATCCATCGATGACATCGAAACGGAATTACGATCGGTGGTCGAGCGCGGCCTGCCGGTGTACCGGGTGTTCCTCGCCGACGGCGATGCCATGACTCTGTCCGCGCGCCGCCTGCACGCCATCATGGACGTACTCAACCGCTGGCTGCCCCACCGGCCCCGGGTCAGTGCCTACTGCCTGCCGCGCAACCTGCGCAACAAGACAGTCGAAGACCTGCGCGAACTGCGCGAGAAAGGTCTCTCCCTGATGTACGTGGGCTGCGAGACCGGAGACGATGAACTGCTACGGCTGATCGACAAGGGCGAGACCTACGACAGTTCCCTGCAAGCACTTCGCAAGATCCGGGATGCCGGCATGAAAGCCTCCGTCATGGTTCTCAATGGCCTGGGTGGACCGGAACTGAGCGAGCAGCACGCCCGTCAAAGCGCCCGCCTGATGAACGAGGCCCAACCTGAGTATCTATCCACACTGGTGGTCGAGTTCCCATTTGGCTCCGAGACCTTCGAGCGCAACTTCAATGGCCGCTGGCGCAAGCTCAGCCGCCCCGAACTGTTTCGGGAAATGGAACGGTTTCTGGACGGACTGCAACTGGAACACACCATTTTCCGCAGCGATCACGCCTCCAACCATCTGGTGCTGAAAGGCACGCTGGGCAAGGATCGTGACCGGCTGCTGGAGACAGTGCGGACCGCCATCCACCAGCCAGGCGTGATCCCGCTGCGGGAGGAATGGCAACGGGGCCTGTAATCGGGCGCCGGGCACACCATTCTCCACAGGCCCCTTGCCGAGTCGGGGATTACGGCACCAGTCGGCGCAATACGCCGTCGTATTTGTTGAGCAGGAAGATATCGCCATCACTCTCGTGGATCCGCAGGTCGACACGGCTGGCGGGATCGAGACCCCGAGCCTCGCGCGCCGCATTGACCACGTCCAGCAGACGTTCCGGGCCATTTCCGGCATCCAGCAATACCCGCCGGATCGCTTCCTGACCGCCCTGTGGCTTGTCATCCGCACTGACGTGGAAAATCTCGCCGCGCGGCAGATCGCCGAACAGGACACGTCCTTCCAACGCTTCCACATTGACGTCTCGCGCCACCACCAGACCAGTCACCGCGGCGCCATCCCCGAGCAGCGGGTCCACCTGATCGTACTCGACCATCGGGTAGACCATATCCGCGTCATTCTGGTAGCTGTCGCCATCAACCCCGGTGCGGCCCACGTAACGAAAACTGCCTTCCCAGGTGTTCCAGCCCAGATTGTCCCCGGCGCTGACCACGCTGACCTCTTCCACCGTGTTCTGACCGATGTCGGATACCAGCATCTCGCCGGTGGCACTGTCCCAGGCAAATTGCTGGGGATTACGCAGTCCGACGGCGAAGATCTCGGATACCGCACCGGACTGTCCTACGAACGGATTATCGGAGGGTACACCGTATTCGCCGGTCAGACCGTCACTACCCAGTGGGTCGATGCGCAGGATCTTGCCGTGAGCCGAAGCCATGTCCTGCCCGACATCCAGCGGATCACCGCCCGAGCCCCCATCGCCGACACCGATGTAGAGCATCCCGTAGTCGTCATCGCCCGGCGTGGCCAGAGGATTGAAGGCCAGATCGCCGCCATTGTGGTTGGCAAATGGCTGCGAGAATCGGGCGATTTCGCGGGGAGCCCCTCCGTCATAGCGTGTGGCCGTCGGGTCCTCGGCCCGCCATTCCAGCAATACGGTGTGGTGCGCAACCTCGCCAGCCGTGGTGGCATCCGGTCTCGGATCGGTGTTGTTGGTATCCACCCAGGTGTAGAACCGGCCCTCTCCTTCAGCCCCTGGCTCGCCGAACCGCGGGTGAAAGGCGAAGGCCTGGACCCCGACTTCCCGCCACGAGCGGTTGACGTCCACATCCCATTCAGAAGCGTCCACATCAAGATACTCCACGACCTCTCCCGTATCCGTTACGGCATAGACCGGGCCTACCTGGTTGCTGACGAACAGCCGGTCCGTGCCCGGCTCGTGGCGCAGGGTACGCATCTGTGCAGGCATTCCATGAACATCCGGTAACTCGGCATGGTTCTCCACATCAACGACGATGACGTCATCTTCGGCATTGATCGGCTCGGGAAACGGATTATCGGTTTCCTGGGCCACGGCCGGCAGGGCCAGCACGCAGGTCAGTGCGGTCATGATACTGATGCGCATGAACTCTCTCCTGTGAGATTGAGATGATGAAAATACAGGATAAACAGCGTACCCGGGAGAGACAAGAGATTCCGCCCTGCATGCGATGCCATATCCCGTTACACTGTAATCCGGGAACAAAACGCGGAGACCTTTACTCGCTGGAGCGTCATCAAGGGATTGCTGTTCCTGGCCAACACGTCCGCCCTGCTGCTCTGGCTGATGTGGTGGGCTTTCTCGGCAATCGATCACGCCTACATGGCGTTGCGCCACCTGCGCAGCAGCCGCTCTCAGCTCTCCGCCATGATCGGATCGGCCATGGACGCCATTTACACCAATCGTGGCTGTAACCTCCTATGCCATGCCGGGTGACCGGAAAAAGCACTGGCGGCAGGATGTGACGGCCACATCGAGAAACCCAACGATCCAGAGACATTCGTGCGGCAGGTCGAGCTGTATATGGCAACCGCCAGTGATCCCGGATCAGGAGAGTGATGATGCCCACCGTGTTGATCGTGGATGACAACGAAGAGAATCGCTACTACCTGCAGATGTTGCTGGGTGGCAGCGGTTACCATGTCGTCGCTGCGCGGCACGGGCAACAGGCGCTGGAAATGGCACGACGGGCAGCGCCTGATGTGGTGGTGTCCGACCTGCTGATGCCGGTCATGGACGGCCATACATTGCTACGGCACTGGAAACAGGATACTCGCCTCGGCCACATTCCCTTTGTTGTCTATACCGCCACCCACACAGAGGCGGAAGACGAAAAACTCGTACTGGATCTGGGTGCCGATGCCTTTATCCTGAAACCGGCAGAGCCCGATGCGTTTCTGAAAGCGCTGGAGGACGTCGAGTCGTGCGCGGGAGTGGCCCGGCCACAGACCGAGACGGGCATCCCGGCCACCGCGAACGCGGGGTTGTTCAGGCAATACAGCATAGCCCTGGTACGCAAGCTGGAAGAAAAGACACACGAGCTGGAAAAGGCCAACCGGCAATTGCGCGAGGATATCGAGCGACACGAGGAACTAGAGGAACGCCTGCGCCGCAGCGAGGAACGCTTCCGTCTGCTGGCCCGCGCCACCAATGATGCCATCTGGGACTGGGATATCATGTCCGACACACGTTGGTGGGGCATGGGTTTCGCCAACCTGTTCGGCTACGAGCATGGCCGGCTGCGCCCGAACGAGGATGCCTGGCTCCTCCTGGTCCACCCCGAGGATCGCGGGGAGATCGCCCGCTGCCTGGAACTTGTACTCCATGGCATGGACGAAAGCTGGTCCGCCGAGTATCGGATGCAACGTTCGGACGGCACCTGGTCTCATGTCGAAGATCGCGGATATGTCATCCGTGACGAGCGGGGTCGCGCCGTCCGGATGATCGGTGGCATGACCGATGTATCCGAACGGGTCGCCCTGGAGGAACAGATACGTCGTTCGCAGCGACTTGAGGCAGTCGGTCAACTCACTGGTGGCGTGGCACATGATTTCAACAATCTCCTCACCGTGGTCCTTGGGAACGCCGACACACTCACCGAACAACTGCAGCACGAGCCGGAGCTGCAGGAACTGGCTCGCATCATCTCCACCGCGGCCGAACGGGGATCCGACCTCACACGACGGTTACTGGCCTTTGCCCGCAAACAGTCACTGGCACCCCGGGCCGTCGACCTCAGTGTCTTGTTACAGGAAATGCTGCCGTTGCTGCGCCACGCGCTGGGCAGCAACATTCCCATCGCCCTGGAGATCCATTCAGCGACGCCGCTGCCGGATGCGTTCATAGACCCCGCCCTGCTGGAGAATGCCATTCTGAACCTGGGTGTGAATGCACGGGATGCTATGCCTGACGGAGGCCACCTGACTCTGTCCCTGAGCGAACGGCAACTGGGCGAGAACATCGTCGAGGATGACATGCCGGTCAGCGCGGGACACTACCTGTGCCTGAATGTAAGCGATACCGGCTCGGGCATTGCGGCAGAGGCAAGACAGCATATTTTCGAGCCCTTTTTCAGCACCAAGATGGAGGGCAAGGGATCCGGGCTCGGACTTGCCATGGTTCACGGGTTCCTGCATCAGTCCGGGGGGCATATCACCCTGGCGTCAGAGCCGGGTAGAGGGTGCACATTCAGACTGTATCTGCCGGTCGCTGCCGCGGGCACAGCGGACGCCCCGGCGCGGGCTCCGGCGCCTGATCCGGACGAGCGTATCCCGACCGGCCACGGCGAGACCATCCTGCTGGTGGAAGACAATCCACTGGTGCGGCAGTCCGTGACTCACCTGCTGCTCTCATTGGGGTATCATGTCATCGATGCCGACAACGCCGATAGCGCCATCGACCTGCTGAAAAGTGATACAGGCATCGACCTGCTTTTCTCCGACATCGTGATGCCCGGGCGCGGTGGAGTGAAGCTGGCGGATAGCGCGGTCCGATTGCGCCCGAATCTGCCCATTGTGCTGACTTCCGGCTACACGGAGCAGAAGAACGGTGTGGACGATGAACAGGGCCGCGACAGTCACGGTCGCTACCCGGTACTGTATAAACCCTATCACCGCCGGGCGCTGGCGCAATATCTGCGCGCGGCACTGGACTGAAGGAGCGCCATGTACACCTTTTCCAGTCTGTTCTGGATGATTCTGATTGCCCTGTCCGTCAATCACTGGTGGCAATCCCGTCACGCCAAGGCGCTGGCTCTCCATCACGCCGCCCGCCGCTGCCAGGAGCTGGAATTGCAGTTGCTGGACCAGAGTGTCGCCCTGCATCGCATTCGGCCGGCATGGGGCCATTCCGGGCTGTTCCAGTGGCGGCGCGTCTATGATTTCGAGTTTTCCGCCACCGGGCAGGAACGCAGCCGCGGCAGCCTGACCCTGGTCGGCAACCGGCTGGAATCGATCGAACTGGAAGCCCATGTCATTCCGGGACAGGAGTACCGACACTGACCGGGGCGGATGACTCCGGGGCAACCACATCCTGACGGGCATGCATGACCATGTTGATCATGCGCAGCGTGGCCTTGACGGCCGCCAGCACCTGGTTGGCATGCACCCCGCGGGTCTTGAGTTCACGTTCATCCAGAGACCAGGTGATGATGCATTCGGTCAGCGCATTGGTGTTGCCGCCACGGGGGATATGAATCTCGAAATCCTCCAGCGGTGGCATGACAAATTGCCTGTTTTCGAGAATGCGACTGATGGCGTCTATGAACGCGGCAAAGCCACCATTGCCGGAACCCGATGCGTGATACTCTTCACCATCAATCGCCACCCGGATACTGGCCGTGCTGTCCACGTCCAGGCCACTGCTGATGTAACAGTTCAGCAACTCGACATGACGATACTCTCGCCGCTCCAGCACGTCCGCGATGATGAACGGCAGATCATCCGCCGTGATCACGGCCTTGGAATCACCGAGTTTGACCACTTCCTGCAATACTTTCTGCTGATCTTCCGGGGACAGCTCCAGTCCCAGTTCCTCCAGATTGTGCGCCAGCGAGGCCTTGCCGCTCATCTTGCCCAGCGCGTAACTGCGCCGTCGCGCGAAACGCTCCGGCCTGAGTTCAGTGATATACAGTCCGCCCTTCTGATCCCCGTCCGCATGGATGCCGGCCGTCTGCGTGAACACATCCTCGCCGACCACCGGTGCATTGCCCGCCAGCCATTTGCCGGAAAAATTCTCCACCATGCGGCTGAGCATCGTGATCCGGGTCTCGTCGATGGACAACTGCATACCCATCTTGTCACGCAGCACCACCGCGACCTCCGCCAGCGAGGCATTGCCGGCCCGCTCGCCGAGACAGTTCACGGTGCAATGCACGGTGTCGATACCGGCCCGCACGGCGGCCATCACATTGGCCGTGGCCAGCCCATAGTCATTGTGGGGATGGAAATCGAAGCGCCGGTCCGGGAACCGGCCAGTCATGTCGGTCAGCGCCGCATAGACTTCGTCCGGTGTCATCACGCCCAGCGTGTCCGGCAGCATGTAGTGCTCGATGTCCGAGCCCGCGAGACGTTCCACCAGCCCGTACACATACTCCGGACTGTCCGCGTATCCGTTCGACCAGTCTTCCAGGTACAGGTTGACCCGCAACCCCTGTTGCCGGGCGTAACGCACCGTGGCCAGAATATCCTCCACGTGACCGTCCAGCGTGCGGCCCAGCTGTTCGCGACAATGCTTCTCGCTACCCTTGGCCAGCAGATTGATGACCCGGCCGCCAGCCTGACATACCCAGTCAACGCTGCGAGTATGATCAGCGAAGCCCAGCACTTCAATCCGATCCGCCAGTCCCTCCTGGTCCGCCCAGGCCACAATGTCGGCAACGGACCGCAGCTCACCATCAGAGACCCGTGCCGAAGCCACCTCGATCCTGTCAATCCGCAGGGACTGCAGCAGCGCGCGCGCAATATGTAATTTTTCCTTGGCGGTGAAGGAAACACCCTGGGTCTGTTCACCATCCCGCAAGGTGGTGTCAAGCAGATTGATCTGTCGGGGTCGCGCCGTTTTCGTCATCACATCGGTACTCCAAAGAAGACCGCCGATTCTACCAGATGTGCCGGAACAGCAGAAAGCACTCAAGTTATGGTGCACTCCGTCGATCTACTGATACATGAAACCAAAGCTTTTCCGTTCCTGCCCTTTGTCCGTCTGCCTGCTGTGCGTGGCCCCCTTTCTGGGCCTTGTCAGGGCAGCCGAATCTCCCTCCCCGATCCTCTCCGCGGAAAGACTCTGGCTGCC
>JAWLFN010000065.1:0-11963 GCA_041685555.1 Gammaproteobacteria bacterium
GGCTGGAGTTGTAGCCGGTAAAACTCTGCAGACAATCCGGTGTGCCGTTACCGTCGAGATCCGGTTCCGAACCCAGCGGCGTTTTGCCCGAGCCGAAATCGCCAATCGAAACTACCCCATAGGGTGAGGTGATATTAAAAGTCCGTCCTGCTGCGAGCGCACGTGGCGTGGCGTTGGCAGCGCGATCAAACAGCGCCTGTTCCTGCTGGCTCAACTGCGGCGACTCACCGAACTCGGCCTCGTAGTTGCTCGCAAAAGATTCCGGATCCGGAATCCCCAGGCCCCAGGGGAACAGCCCCGTGTTGTCGAAGTTGTAATATCGACTCAGGTTGGGTGTGGCGGAGGCATCAATATCGCCCTGCTGAAAACGGAAAGCGGGATTCACATCATCGTCGAAAGTACCGTCATTGGCGGTGAATGCTCGATCCCCCTTACGGAGCCCGCCCATCTGTTGATGTTGCAGCGCGAACGTCACGTTACCGCGCTGCTGGTTGAAGTTCTGGCCCATCACCACACTGGCCGAGAAGGACTCGGCATCGCCCTGGTCCGATATGCCGGGACGGGCATCGATTTCAATGCCCTCGTAATTGTCCTTCAGCACAAAGTTGACCACGCCGGTCACCGCGTCAGCGCCATAGACAGCTGAAGCACCACCTGTCAGCACCTCCACACGTTCTATCATCGCTTGCGGGATGGTCGATACGTCAACCGAAGAGGTGCCTTCAATGCCGGACACGTGGCGGCGACCATTGACCACCACGAGTGTGCGCTGCGATCCGAGACCGCGAAGATTGAGTGCACTGCCACCGACGTTGTCCGCACTGCCGATGTTACCGGTGTCGCTGGTGCTGGAACTGGTCTCCGACGCAAGCATCGCCGGATTATCATTCAGGATATCGCTGATATCGGTTACCGAAGTGTTCGCCAACTGCTCGGTATCGACAACCGATACAGGCTGTGGCGCCGTGACGTTGGTGGCGCCCTGTATCCGGCTACCTGTTGTGATGATTTCCTGTATGGCGCCATCCTCCGCCTCCTGCGAAAAACTCTGATGAGATATAGTGACACCCGCACAGATGGATGCTATGGCACAGCCCAGATTGCGCTTTAGTACAAAATTTTGACGACGCTTGCTCATCCTGTCTACTCCAGTGGTGTGGGTGGAAGCCACCTCAATTGCCTTGACCGTGCGCAAGCTCGCCAACCCTTTGATCACCCGTGTTACGGACAGTGGTTACCGACCTGCGTTTACTGGAGGTAATTCTTACATCGCACCTTTCATCCGCACCATGCGCATTATGACGTAGAGCCTACCGTCAATGGTCGCATTGTTAAGCCACGCCCGAGTTTCAATAATACGCACAACGACGCAATGCACCGGTTTCATTCACAGTGCTGCCAAATTGATCAGACTCTATGACCTCAAATGACACTCAGAATTAAGGAGTTCCTTATGAAGGCCGGTAACACAATAGCTGGATTGGCGCTGGGACTTGGCCTGGCAAGTTCATCCCTCGTTGCTCAGGATCAGGACCCTATCAAGGTGGGCGTCCTGCACTCGCTGTCGGGCACCATGGCCATCAGCGAAACCACGTTGAAAGATACCGTATTAATGATGATCGAAGAGCAAAACCAGAACGGCGGACTGCTGGGGCGTCAGATCGAGCCAGTGGTGGTCGACCCCGCCTCGGACTGGCCGCTATTCGCGGAACGCGCAAGAGAGCTGCTGGTTCAGGAAGAGGTTGACGTGATTTTCGGCGCCTGGACCTCCGTTTCACGCAAGTCAGTGTTACCGGTGATCGAGGAACTGGACGGGCTGTTGTACTACCCCGTCCAGTATGAAGGAGAAGAATCCTCGGAAAATGTGTTCTATACCGGCGCCGCACCCAATCAACAGGCGATACCGGTGATGGATTACCTGATGGAAGCCTACGGCATCGAGCGCTGGGTTCTTGCAGGCACTGACTATGTATACCCTCGCACCACCAACCGGATTCTTGAGTCCTATCTGAAGATGCTGGATGTGGCTGACGAAGACATCATGATCAACTACACGCCATTCGGTCACTCGGACTGGCAGAGCATCGTCTCTGAAATCAGACGCTTCGGCAGTGCCGGCCGCCGCACCGCAGTCATCTCGACGATCAATGGAGATGCCAATGTCCCGTTCTATAGAGAGCTGTCAAATCAGGGCATATCACCGCTCGATATCCCCGTGGTCGCCTTCTCGGTGGGTGAACAGGAGCTTTCTGGCGTCGACACGGGGCCGCTGGTTGGACACATGGCAGCCTGGAACTATTTTCAGAGCGTGGAGACCGAGGCCAATGCACAATTCATCGAACACTGGCATGAGTTCATCGGTAATGATGAGCGGGTAACCAATGACCCCATGGAGGCAACCTATATCGGATTCAATATGTGGGTGAAAGCGGTAGAGCAAGCCGGTACGACCGATGTGGCGGCCGTGGAAGACGCCATGATCGGCATCGAGGTTCCCAACCTGAGCGGTGGCATGGCGGTGATGAACGAGAACCACCACCTCTCCAAGCCGGTTCTGATCGGCGAGATACAGGATGACGGTCAGTTTGAAGTTGTCTGGGAAACCCGTGATCTGATACCCGGTGATGCCTGGTCGGACTTCCTGCCCGGCTCACGTGATTTCATTTCTGACTGGACGCCCCCGATCGAATGCGGCAAATACAACACCGAAACCGAGACCTGCGAAAGTCAGGATTACTGACCCGCACCTGTCTTTCAGGCGAGACTGGCGGGCCCTGATGAGGGGCCCGCTCCAATTTCCCAAGCGGAGAACCACCGTGAGCAGAACATTCAGCCGGCTGAGCCTTTTTCTTGCATTACTCTGGATGAGTGTCACGGATGCGGCAGAATCCGGAGATCCCTCCATCGACTCCCTGCTGCAGGACCTGGCGCAGGCCAACCTGATGGAAAAGGTATCGATACTTGAACAGCTGGAAACGTCAGGGGGGCGCGACATGCTACCTCTTTTCCAGACCATGTTGCAGGGAGACCTCTATTTTGACGAAGCGTCCGGGCGGATGGTCCGTCTCGTCGAAGACGGCGAAGATGCCATGACGGCGACCGATGCGTTGACGGGGGAAAGCCTCGAGTCCGTAGTAGAGGACCAAGTGGTGGACATCCGCGTCAACAATCTGCTGCGTATGCGTCTGACTGAATCCATCGCCCGCGTCGAGCTTATGGAGGGCGACGTGTCGCAGCGTCGCGAGGCAGCACGCTCGATGCTGGATGATATCAATGGCCGCAGCGTCAACCTGCTTCGCGAGGCTCGTGAGTCGGAAACCCAGGAGTCTGTGCTGAAAATCATAAACACTGGACTCGCCATGCACCGGCTGACCCTGGCGGATGACCGCCAGGAGCGGCTCGATGCGATCGCTCTTCTGGAACAACGTCTGGAGCGGCCCGTTCTGAACCTGCTGGAGCGCTACACACCGGACGGGTCGGCCGGCGAAACCGACACTGCGGTGGCGGGGGCTGCTGCCGAGGCCGTGGAGAATATCGAGAGAAGAAGCCGCTTCTACCGTTTTATCGAGCAGCTGCTTTTCGGCCTCAGTCTGGGCTCTGTTCTGTTCCTGGCCGCGGTAGGGTTGTCAGTGACGTTCGGCGTCATGGGCGTGATCAACATGGCGCACGGTGAAATGCTGATGCTGGGCGCCTATACAACCTACGTCATACAGCAGGCCATGCCGGGATTGATCGCCCACTCGTTATGGCTGGCGATTCCCGCGGCCTTTCTTGTCGCGGCCAGCGTGGGCATTCTGATCCAGCGACTGGTCATCCGCCATCTCAACGGGCGTCCACTGGAGACTCTGCTGGCAACATTCGGTATCAGCCTGATACTTCAGCAGACCGTGCGGGTGGTTTTTTCGCCACTCAATCAACGTGTGGTCAGCCCTGAATGGATGAGTGGCTCGATCGAGATCAACCCGGTTCTATCACTGACCAACAATCGTCTCTTCATCTTCTTCTTTGCGTTAATCATCCTTGCGCTGCTGATGTTCATTCTCAAGAAGACCTCTCTGGGACTCAATGTACGAGCCGTATCGCAGAACCGCAACATGGCCAAGGCAATGGGCATACGCACGGAATGGGTGGACGCCATGACCTTTGGTCTGGGTTCGGGAATTGCAGGAATCGGCGGTGTAGCACTCAGTCAACTCACCAACGTGGGGCCCAATCTGGGACAGGCCTATATCGTCGACTCATTCATGGTCGTCGTCTTCGGTGGCGCCGGCAATCTGCTCGGCACCGTGGTGGGCGCGTTTTCACTGGGTACGGCCCGCATGTTCATCGAACCGAGCATGGGCGCGGTACTGGCCAACATCCTGTTCCTGCTGTTCATCATTGTGTTCATCCAGTTCAGGCCAAAGGGTCTGTTCCCGCAACGCGGGAGGGCAGCTGAATGAAAGCGTTACTGGACCAATGGGGGCAATACCGACTGCCCGGCAACAGCGCGCGCTTCACCGGCATACTGGCGGCAGCGGTCGTACTGGCCTTGCTGGCGAACCTCGCGCTACCGAGCGACACCGCGCTGCATGTTGACAACTACACCATCAATCTTCTCGGGAAGTACCTGTGCTTCGCACTGCTGGCGCTGTCAGTCGATGTGATCTGGGGGTATTGCGGCATCCTCAGCCTGGGTCATGGCGCCTTTTTTGCACTGGGCGGCTATGCCATGGGCATGTACCTCATGCGCCAGACCGGCGGCAGCGATGAACTGCCCGATTTCATGGGGTTCCTGGGCTGGGAAGAGCTGCCCTGGTACTGGTTCGGGATGGACCACTTTTCCTTTGCCATGCTCATGATATTCGTGGCGCCCGGCCTGCTTGCCTTTGTCTTCGGTTGGCTTGCGTTCCGTTCCCGCGTTAGTGGCGTGTACTTTTCGATCATCACCCAGGCAATGACCTATGCCCTGATGCTGGCTTTTTTCCGCAATGAAATGGGGTTCGGCGGCAACAACGGCCTGACCGACTTCGATACCATCCTCGGATTTGATGTCCAGGCCGAAACCACGCGACGAGGTCTGTTCATTGCCAGCGCGCTGGTGTTGGGCATCGCCTACTGTCTGAGCAGTTTCATTGTCAACTCCCGGCTGGGTAAGGTCGTGACCGCGGTACGCGACAGCGAGCCGCGAACCCGCTTCCTTGGCTACCGGACGCAGGACTACAAGCTTTGGCTCTTCGTGTACTCGGCGATGCTGGCCGGCCTGGCCGGGGCGCTGTATGTGCCACAAGTGGGCATCATCAATCCCAGCGAGTTCTCGCCGCTCAATTCGATCGAAATCGTAGTCTGGGTCGCGGTGGGCGGCCGGGGCACCCTCTATGGCGCTGTAATTGGCGCGGTGTTGGTCAACTACGCCCAGACCCGATTTACCAGCCTCATGCCGGAGAGCTGGACCTTCATGCTGGGCGCCCTGTTCGTGCTGGTCACGATCTACCTGCCGGGTGGCCTTGCAGGGATGGCGCGACAGAAACTTCAGACCAGGAAAGCGCTCCGCGACAACGCCCGTGGACAGGAGGGAACGGCATGAAGCCGGATACATCGCACAGCGTCATTCTCTACGTCGAGGGCCTGACCGTCAGTTTTGATGGATTCAGGGCACTGGACGACCTCAATCTCTATATCAACGACGGCGAACTGCGTTGCCTGATCGGGGCCAATGGCGCCGGAAAAACGACATTGATGGATGTGATCACGGGAAAAACACCTTGTGACAGTGGCACCGTATGGTTCGGTCAGACCATCGATCTGCTCAGCCACAGCGAGCCCGAGATCGCGCAAATGGGAATTGGCCGAAAATTCCAGAAACCGACAGTCTTCGAAGCCCAGACCGTGGCCGACAACCTGGAGCTATCCCTCAAGACCAACAAACAGATCTGGCCCACGCTCTTTGCGCGCCTGAGTCCCGAGGAACGTGATCGCATCGACGACACACTGGAGACCATAGGCCTGCGGGACCTGCGGCATGTAGCTGCCGGCACCCTGTCCCACGGCCAGAAGCAATGGCTGGAGATTGGAATGCTGCTGGCATCCCAGCCACGCCTTTTGCTGGTCGACGAACCTGTCGCGGGGATGACCGGACAGGAAACCGAGCATACCGCGCAACTGCTGACATCACTGGCTGGCGAGCATACGGTGGTAGTCGTCGAGCACGACATGGAATTCGTGCATAGCCTGGGTTGCCCGGTCACGGTATTGCACCAGGGTAGCGTCCTCTCGGAAGGGTCCATGGAACAGGTCCAGAACGATCCGGCCGTCATCGAAGTCTACCTGGGGGAATCGGCATGATTACCGTGCGCGGCCTGAATCAGCTCTACGGAAGTACACAGATACTCTGGGATGTGAACCTCGAAGTGCCGGCTGGCTCATGTACCTGCATCATGGGGCGCAACGGCATGGGAAAGACCACGCTGCTCAAATGCCTGATGGGGCTATTGCCCATACGAAGTGGCGAAATCCTGCTGGGCGATGAACACCTGGAGAACCGCCCCTGCCACTACCGCGCGCATGCCGGCATCGGGTACGTGCCCCAGGGTCGGGACATTTTCCCTTTGTTGACCGTTGAAGAGAATCTGCGCTGTGGATTGCCCAGCCGCAAGGATCGTGTCCGCGACATACCCGATCGAATCTACGAACTGTTTCCGGTACTGGCGGACATGCTGCAGCGCCGAGGCGGCGACCTGTCGGGCGGGCAGCAACAGCAGCTGGCCATCGCCCGCGCACTGGTGATCGATCCGAAAGTCTTGATACTGGACGAACCCAACGAGGGCATCCAGCCCAACATCGTCAACCTGATCGGAGAGGTGATCAACCGGCTTATCGAGGACGGGATGACCGTTGTGCTGGTAGAACAGAAGGTGGCTTTCGCCCGCCGCGTGGGGCACCGATTCTGTCTGATGGAAAAAGGCCAGGTGGTCGCTGAAGACGACATGAAAAACCTGGACAACAATCTGATCCAGCAGCATCTGGCTGTCTGAACCGTCCTGGATACCACGAACATATGAGACAACACGCTTCCGAAGCAATGATGCCGTTGGCAACGCGAGGGAACACGAGCCACGATGCACCGTTCTGGCACGCACGACTGGACCTCGTTCTCCGTCGCCGAAACGGGACAAGCCGTCTCGTCCGTAACAGGCATCAAGGCCCGTTGTACGTACAGCGACCTTTTTACCCGGAAGGGCCGGGAACAGCCCATATTTACCTTTTACACCCTCCAGCCGGACTGGTTTCAGGAGATGATCTGCGGATTGACGTAACCATCGAACCGGAGGCGGGTGCGCTGTTGACCACACCTGGCGCCAGCCGCGTATACCGTGCACGGAAGGATCGCAGTCCACAAAGCCAGACAAACACGATACATGTCGGTAAAGGCGCTTCCTGTGAGTGGTTCCCACAGGAAACGATCGTCTTCCGGGGCGCGCACACACAGCTTGAGACGCGTGTCGCGCTTTCAGAGGGGAGCCTGTTCCAGGGCTGGGAAATCATGACGCTCGGCCAACCGGCCAGTGGCAGCCTCTTCGACCTGGGCTCGTTGCATCAACGTCTGTACTTATCGCTCGCTGGCGTACCTCAGTTCATCGAGAACTTCTCCCTGGACGAACGCTCCCGACAACTGTACGCGGCCAGCGTCGGCCTACGCGATTTTTCCACCAATGGCATCCTGATCGTCGGCCCCGTACCCGACACACGGGACACCGCGGACCTTATCGACCGTCTTCGCGGAATAGCGGAGGATGATGACAGGCCCTGTCTCTGGGGCATCAGTCATGTGGGAAAATTCCTGGTTTCGCGCTACCTCGGAACGTGCCCCCAGCAGGCGAGGCTACTTTTCACTCAGCAGTGGAACCACATAAGGCCCTTCATGCTGAACCGGTCCACCTGCCTACCTGCTATATGGGCTACATGACGCTATATTAAAGACCACCAGGCTTGAGGATGTGCCAATGGAACTATTACCCAAAGAGAAAGACAAGCTGCTGGTTTTCTCCGCCGCCCTGCTGGCGGAGAGACGTCTGGCACGCGGACTGAAGCTCAATTATCCCGAGGCCGTGGCTCTGATCACCATGGAAATCATGGAAGGGGCACGCGATGGCCGCACCGTGGCCGACCTGATGAGCCAGGGCAAGGAAATACTCAGTGCCGAACAGGTCATGGACGGGGTGCCGGAACTGGTGGACAAAGTACAGGTCGAGGCCACTTTTCCCGATGGCACGAAGCTGGTGACCATTCACGAGCCGATCAATTAGGAGACAGCATGATACCCGGCGAAATCGACACGGCCAGTGGCGACATCCTCCTCAACGAGGACCGAGAAACCCGTAAGTTGCGAGTGGAGAACACGGGCGATCGCCCGGTTCAGGTCGGCTCACACTATCACTTCATGGAAGCCAACCCCGCGCTCGTCTTCGATCGTGAAGCGGCCCGTGGCTTCCACCTGAACATGGCGCCCGGCACGGCCGTCCGTTTCGAGCCCGGACAGGGACGCGACGTGGAACTGGTCGCCTACGCCGGCGGGCGACGGATCTATGGCTTCCGCGGACAGATCATGGGACCGCTGGATACGGAGGAGACGTCATGAGCCGGATCAGCCGCGACAGTTACGCCAAGATGTTCGGCCCGACAACGGGTGACCGCATGCGCCTGGGCGACACCGGGCTATGGGTCCGGATCGAACAGGATCTCTGCCGATACGGCGACGAAGTCAAGTTTGGTGGTGGCAAGGTCATCCGCGATGGCATGGGGCAGAGTCAACGCGGTGACGCTGAAACGGTCGATCTGGTGATCACCAACGCAGTGATCATCGACTACCACGGCATCATCAAGGCCGACGTCGGCATTAAGAATGGCCATATAGCCACCGTCGGCAATGCAGGTAACCCGGACATTCAGGACGACGTGGACATCATCATCGGGCCCTGCACCGAAGTGATCGCCGGCGAGGGCGCGATTCTGACCGCCGGCGGCATCGATGCACACGTGCATTTCATCTGCCCGCAGCTGGTAGAAGAAGCGCAGATGTCCGGGATCACCACCATGCTGGGGGGCGGCACCGGGCCGGCCACCGGCACCAACGCCACGACCTGCACACCGGGACGCTGGAACATGGCGCGTATGCTGCAAGCGACTGACGGTATGGCGATGAACTTCGGTTTTCTGGGCAAGGGCAATGCCAGCCTGCCGCGGGCGCTGGAAGAACAGCTTGAGGCCGGTGCCTGTGGTCTGAAACTGCATGAGGACTGGGGCACCACTCCGGCGGCCATCGATAACTGCCTGCAGGTTGCCGATCGCCACGATGTGCAGGTGGCCATCCACACCGACACGCTCAACGAATCGGGATTCGTGGAAAGCACGTTCGAGGCACTGAAGGACCGCGTGATCCACACCTATCATACCGAGGGAGCCGGCGGCGGCCATGCGCCGGATATCATCCGCGCCTGTGCCCTGCCCAATGTGCTGCCGTCTTCCACCAATCCTACCAGGCCCTACACAGTCAATACCGTGGATGAGCATCTGGACATGCTGATGATCTGCCATCATCTGGACCCGGCGATCCCCGAAGACGTGGCCTTCGCTGACTCACGCATCCGCAAGGAGACGATCGCGGCCGAAGACATCCTGCACGACTGCGGCGCATTCAGCATGATGGGCTCGGATTCCCAGGCCATGGGCCGGATCGGCGAGGTCATCAGTCGCACGTGGCAGACCGCACACAAAATGAGAATGCAGCGTGGGCCGCTGCCAGAGGACAATGATGATGCCGACAACTTCCGTGTACGTCGTTATATCGCCAAGTATACGATCAATCCCGCGATCACTCATGGTATTGCTCATGAAGTCGGCTCCATCGAAGCAGGTAAGATGGCTGATCTGGTGCTATGGAAACCCGCCTTTTTCGGCGTCAAGCCGGCTCTGGTGATCAAGAGCGGTATGATCGCGGCCGCTCCAATGGGCGATCCCAATGCCTCGATTCCCACACCACAACCCGTGCACTACCGCCCGATGTTCGGCTCTTACGGTCGAGCCGCCGCCGAGTTGTCAGTCACATTCACCAGCCATATCGCGCTGCAATCGGGCCTCGGAGATCAGCTTGGACTGCAGCGCCGCCTGTCGGCCTGTCGCAATACGCGCCGATTGAGCAAAAAGGACATGATACTCAACGACCTTCTGCCGGATATCCACGTGGATCCGCAGACCTACGAGGTCCGCGTCAACGGCGATCTTCTCAGCTGCGAACCGGCGGCTGAGGTACCACTTGGCCAGTTATACCACTTGTTCTGAATCAGGAAAAGACCATGATCGAGCTAACTGAACGTTTCGTCGACGACCACGATTCCGTTCCCGCCATGAGTATCGTTCTCAGCCATGAGGAGCGCAGCCGATGCCGACTGCGGACCACCTCGACGACGGGAGAGGAAGTGCATGTCCTCGTTTCTCGGGGGCAACCCTTGAGCGTGGGAGAACGGCTGCGCAGCCGCTGCGGCCGGGATGTTCTGGTTGAAGGCGCACTGGAGGATGTCGTCACAGCCGCAAGCCAGTACTGGCAGACGATAGCCCGCGCCTGCTACCACCTCGGCAACCGCCATGTAAAGGTCCAGGTGGGACAACGCTGGTTGCGTATCACACCGGATCACGTTCTCGAGGAGATGCTCGACGGCTTGGGGCTTACGCTCATTCACGAACGCGACATCTTCATGCCGGAAGACGGAGCCTATGCGCATGAACACGCCCACTGAATGGCGTCTTCCGCGCCTGCTGCAACTGACCAGTGCCAATCTGCCGGTGGGCGCTTATGCCTTCTCCCAGGGACTGGAGTTCGCCATTGAGAGCCGCTGGCTACGTGACGCCGCCGACGTGGAGGAATGGCTTGAGCTGCAGATGTTGCATTCACTGGCACGCATCGATATCGCTCTGCTTATGCGAATGGCGCGGGCCCTGTCCGCTGACGACGAGATGGCACTCCGGCATTGGAACGATATCAGCCTGGCCTGCCGCGAGACCCGTGAACTGCGGCTGAACGATACAGAGACAGGCGCCGCCTTGCTGCGCCTCTTGCCGGAGCTCGACGTGCCGCTGGTGGCTGAAATTCTGCCATGCAGCTTCATAACCGCTTACGCCCAGGCGGTACATCACTGGAAAATCGATATCCAGCTGAGTACGTCCGGCTACATCTGGTCATGGGTGGAGGGTCAGGTCATGGCGGCCACCAAGCTGGTTCCGTTGGGCCAGACCCGTGCCCAGCAGCTTCTGGCCACCCTTCAGGAGCACATACCGGCCGTCATCGCCAACGCGGCTTCGTGCCGGGACGAGGAACTGGGCGCTGGCCTTCCAGCCCTGTCAATAGCAAGCATGTGTCATGAGACACAGTACACCAGACTATTCCGTTCCTGAGGAGGAACCATGCAATCAGACCATTCAGTACCAACCCTTCGCGTCGGCGTGGGCGGCCCCGTTGGATCCGGCAAGACTGCCCTGCTTAAAGCGCTGTGCGAGACCATGCGCGAACATTATGACATTGCCGTGGTCACCAATGATATCTACACCCAGGAGGACGCCCGATTCCTGTCCCGGCATGAAGCTCTTGATGCGCAGCGCATCATCGGCGTGGAGACCGGCGGCTGCCCGCATACCGCAATCCGAGAGGATGCCTCGATGAACCTGGCAGCCATAGGGCAGTTGCAGGCTCGCTTTCCGGAATTGGACGTGGTCTTCGTGGAGAGTGGGGGAGATAATCTGAGCGCCACTTTCAGTCCCGAGCTTTCTGATTTGACCCTTTACGTGATCGATGTATCGGCCGGCGACAAGATTCCCCGCAAAGGGGGTCCCGGTATCACCCGCTCCGACCTTCTGATCATCAACAAAACTGACCTGGCTCCACATGTAGGTGCATCCCTGGCCGTCATGGACGAGGATGCTCGAAGAATGCG
>JAWLFN010000066.1:0-11918 GCA_041685555.1 Gammaproteobacteria bacterium
TGCCCTTGTCCTTCTTGCGCGGCTTCTTGTCGTCATCGTCGAATTTTCTGTCGCGGGCACTTTCCTTGTCGCGGGTGCCGGGCTTGCCCTTCCGTCCGCTCTTGTCGGGCGCCGGCTCAACTGCGGGGGTAACCGGTTCGGGCGTGGCCGGCGCTTCGGTGCCGGCAGCCTCCGAACTGGCATCGGCCGGTGCATCCTGAGCCGTCGGAGCTTCGGCATTTTCGTCAGTGGCTTTCTGATCACCGCCCGCGTCCGGGGCAGCTTCCGGGGTCTCGGCAGCCTTGGCAGCCGCCTCTTCCGCGGCGGCTTTCTCCGCCGCCTCTCGTGCCGCCGCTTCTTCTGCCTCGCGGGCCGCCGCTTCCTCGGCCTCGCGCTCCTGCTGCAGACTGCTGCGCTTCACATAGGTACGCTTTTTCCGCACCTCCACGTTGACCGTCTTGCCACGACCGTGTCCGGAAGTGCTTTTCAACGTCCCCATGGTCTTGCGCTTCAATGTGATTTTCTTCGGGCCTGACTCATCCTTATCGCTGCTGTGCCCGCGACGCAGAAACAGCAACAAGGTATTCTTGTCCTCGTTGGAGATGGGATCGTCAGGGCTGGTATGAGGCAGCCCCGCCTCTTTCACCTGGGAAAGAAGCCGGTCGACTGAAACCCCTACCACCTTGGCAAGTTCACCTACTGTTACATCCGCCATCTGCGATACTCCTGTCTGTTCTTGCTGCCGCTACTGATTCTGACTGCTGTCCGGTTCCGCACTCCCTTGCTGCTTTTCTCTAGCCGGCATTCTCCTCGAACCAGGGTGCCCTGGCCGTCATGATCAGTTTTCCGGCGCGCTCTTCATCCATATCGTCGATGTCCATCAGGTCATCGATGGATTGCTCGGCCAGGTCATCCATGGTCAGGATTTCCTTCTTCGCCAGTTGCAGCGCCAGTGTCTCGTCCATGCCTTCCATATTCAGCAGGTCATCCGAAATATTGGCGCTGCTGATACCCTCTTCGGATGCGATCGCCTGGGTCAACAGCGCATCCTTGGCGCGGTTGCGCAGCTCCTCGGCGATCTCTTCATCGAACCCTTCAATGGCAACGATCTCATCGAGCGGCACATAGGCCACTTCCTCCAGAGAGGTGAAGCCTTCGGCCACCAGAATCTCGGCCACATCTTCATCGACACCCAACTTGTCCATGAAGGAATGCATGAAGCTCTCGGCTTCCTGCTGCTGCTTCTCGACCGACTCCTCGACGCTCATCACATTGATGGTCCAGCCGGTCAGCTCACTGGACAGGCGAACGTTCTGCCCATTGCGCCCGATCGCCTGAGCCAGATTGTCCTCCTCCACCGCCACATCCATGGTATGACTGTCCTCGTCCATGATGATGGAAGCCACTTCCGCCGGGGCCATGGCATTGATGACCAACTGGGCCGGATTGTCGTCCCAGAGAATGATATCGATGCGCTCGTTGGCCAGCTCATTGGAGACGACCTGGACCCGGGAACCGCGCATGCCCACACAGGCTCCGACCGGATCGATACGACCATCATTCGTGCTGACCACGATCTTGGCGCGTGACCCGGGATCACGCGCGGCGGCGCGGATCTCGATGACTTCCTCGGAAATCTCCGGCACCTCGATCTTGAACAGCTCGATCAGCATCCGCGAATCCGTGCGACTCAGGAACAACTGCGGCCCCCGGGCCTCGGCACGCACATCGGTCAGCAGGGCCCGCAGACGATCCCCCATGCGGAAACTTTCCCGCGGAATCATCTGATCGCGCGGCAACACTGCCTCGGCATTACCTCCCAGGTCTACCAGGATGCTGTCCCGGGTCACTTTCTTCACGGTGCCGGAAACCAACTCGCCGACCCGATTCTCGTATTCCTTCACGACCAGGTCACGCTCGGCATCGCGAACACGCTGCACGATCACCTGCTTGGCGGTCTGGGCAGCAATACGACCGAACTCCACGTTCTCGATGGGCTCCTCGATGACACTTCCGACTTCCAGCGTCGGGTCCTTTTCGCGAGCCTCGGTGAGCGCAACTTCAGCGGAAGGATTTTCCACTTCATCGTCTTCGACTACAGTCCAGACACGGAATGAGGCATACTCTCCGGTCTTGCGGTCGACTTCCACGCGACACCGGACACCTTCGTCGTCGAAACGTTTGCGGGTTGCCATCGCCAGCGCCGATTCGATCGCCTCGAAGATCACGTCACGTGACACGCCCTTCTCGTTCGAGACAGCGTCCGCAACCATCAGGATTTCTTTGCTCATCATGTCGGCCATCCTCAATATCGGATCGATCAGTCCATACCGGGCCGCTGTCAGCAGGACAGCCTGGCCCGGTCAACCTGTGTCAACGGTATGGTCAGCGTTTCGCCCTCACAGACGACTGTCACCGTCTCGTTCTCCACACCTTCAATGATTCCCTTCAGTTTTCTGCGCCCTTCTATCGGCATGCGCAGCACCATTCTCACTTCCTGCCCGATGTACCGCGCAAACTGCGACGCATCGAACAGCGGCCGGTCCAGGCCCGGTGATGACACTTCCAGGGTGTATTCGCCGGAAATCGGGTCCTCTACATCCAGCAGGGCACTGACCTGACGACTGACCCGTTCGCAATCGTCCAGATCCACACCGCCGACCTCGCGGTCGATATAGATCCGCAGCAGACTGCGCCGCCCCCGGGAGAGGTACTCCACTCCCCACAGCGTCACGCCCAACGCGTCCACGGTGGGGCCGATCAATTCGTTTACCCGTTCTGCTGCACTGGCCACGGTCAATCCGTTTTCTTCCGGCACAAATAAAAAATGGGCCAGCGGCCCATTCCTGAATACTTCAAGTCCTAATAAAAAGGCCCACAAGTGGGCCTTTTCCGCCGCTTTCGACCGGGGTACCGTGCACCCTGGTCCGAAGCCGCGTCAGCCGCATCAGCAATACTGATGCAACCCTGAAATTGGTAGCGGGGGCAGGATTTGAACCTACGACCTTCGGGTTATGAGCCCGACGAGCTGCCAGACTGCTCCACCCCGCAACAAAACCTGTCTACATTCCCTGTAGCACTTCCCTGTTGCATCAGATCCACCGCATCCGGTGGATCCCGAGACTGTAGAAACTCTTCGCTGAAGACTTTCTTTCTGGCGTCAATCTCGAGGGACAGAATTATAGGGGGTAAGCCCCCCCGCGTCAAGCGCTTCCATCCCGACTTCTGCTTATTGGTGCCGAAGGCCGGACTTGAACCGGCACGACCGTTAGGTCACTACCCCCTCAAGATAGCGTGTCTACCAATTCCACCACTTCGGCGTATTCCATTCGTTACTCGTCACTGTCCGGCGCTGACGGCACATCATCGGATGCGTCCGGCGCTGCATCCACCCGCGGGACGTCACCCGATGCATCCCGCGAAGATGATTCCACTTGTGGAATATCCGAGTCCGCGGGCGGCTCGGACAGCAGACTTTCATCCTCGATCAGGTTCATGCTGTCGACGCCCCCCATGGTGGCCTGCCGCGCGAAAATCGCCAGTGTCAGACTGGTGGCGAAAAAGACCACGGCGGCGATCGTGGTTGCGCGGGTCAGAAAATTACCGGTTCCGGCACTTCCGAACATGGTCTGCGACGCCCCGCTACCGAAAGCGGCGCCGGCATCCGCGCCCTTGCCTTGCTGCAGCAGCACCAGCACGACGATCGCGATCGCGGTGACCACATGTACTGCCATTACCAGGGTTTCCATAAACTCAGCTCACACTGTTGCAAATTCGTTCAAATGAGACCGCATCCAGGGATGCGCCTCCGATCAGTCCGCCGTCAATATCATCCGCGGCAAACAACTCAGCCGCATTTTCGGGCTTGACGCTACCTCCGTACACAATTCGCACGGTATCGGCGACCGCCTGATCCAGCTGCGCAAGACGGGCACGGATGCCTGCATGCATGGTCTGGACCTGCTCTGGAGTGGCAGTGCGCCCACTACCTATGGCCCAGACCGGCTCGTAGGCAATGACTGCCTCGGCCAACGCCTTCACGCCAGCCGCATCAACAACCGCCCGTACCTGTCGACTCACGACCGCTTCAGCAGCCCCAGCTTCCCGTTCGGCCAGTTGCTCTCCCACGCACAGGACTGGCGTAAGCCCTGCCCGTCGCGCGGCCACGAACTTGCGGGCAGTCAGTGCATCGTCCTCGCCACACCACTGTCGACGCTCGGAATGCCCCACCAGTACGTAGCGGACACCGAACTCGGCCAGCATCGCCGGAGAAATCTCGCCGGTGAAAGCACCGCTGGCCTCATACCATGCGTTCTGCGCACCCAGACCAATGGCACTGTCCCGCAGAAGCCCGCTGGCACGGTCCAGATACAGTGCCGGGGGACAGACGACCACGTCGACACCATCGACGCCACCTCCAAGAGAGGCGCTCAGCTGCGTCAACAGGGTATCCGTCTGTTCGACAGAACCATGCATTTTCCAATTGCCGGCTACCAGAGCCCGACGCATGCGTAGTTCCTCCGGCATTGACAAGCACATCGGAAAGCGGGGCGCCAATATAACGACTTTGCCCCGTGCATGCAATAGTGGCGGGGCGTCATGTGTCGGTTCCGGCGCAACGGGCGACACAGTCGGCCAACTCTACCGTCAGGGTCCGTATACGCCCCTCGTCTTCTCCTTCAAGCATTACCCGGATCAGTGGCTCTGTACCGGAAGCCCTCAGCAGGACGCGCCCGGCATCACCAAGCTGGTCTTCTGTGTCACGCACGGCCTGGCGGACGCGATCATCCCGCAGGGCCTGATCTCGCGAGGCCACTCGAACGTTTACCATGTATTGTGGCATCTTCGGCATGTCGCTGCACAGTTCGTCGAGCGATCGGCCACTACCAACAACGGCACCCAATGTCTGTAGCGCCGACACGATGCCGTCTCCGGTGGTCGACACGTCAAGATTCACGATATGGCCGGAAGACTCTCCGCCCAGCAACCAGCCGCGCTGCTTGAGTTCGGTCATAACATGACGGTCACCGACATCGGTTCGACAGAACGGGATCCCCAACACGGCCAGGCTGCGTTCCAGCCCAAGATTACTCATCCTGGTACCCACCACGCCACCGAACGACTGATTACGGCGGTGCCGGTCGGCAGCGATGATGTAAATCATCTGATCTCCGTCGACGATCCGGCCATGCCGGTCCACCATGATCACCCGATCTCCATCACCATCGAAGGCCACGCCGAGGTCCGCCTTGCGGGACAACACCGCCTCGACGAGCTGGTCTGGAGAAGTGGAGCCGCAGTTCTCATTGATATTCAAGCCGTCCGGCGACACACCGACGGTACTGACACTGGCGCCCAACTCGGAGAATACACTGGCAGCCACCGCATAGGTCGATCCATTGGCGCAATCGACCACCAGATTCAGACCATGCAGGGTATGGTTGTCCGGCATGGTGCTCTTGCAGTATTCAATGTAGCGCCCGCCGGCATCACTGACCCTCGTCACCTTGCCGATGGCCTCGGAACTGACGGTGGAGATGGGCTCATCGAGCCAGTGCTCGATCGCCAGCTCCACCTCATCCGGCAGCTTGGTGCCATCGGCGGCGAAGAACTTGATGCCATTGTCCTGGAAGGCATTATGCGAGGCGCTGATGACAATGCCGGCACTGGCCTGAAAGGTACGCGTGAGATAGGCAATGGCCGGTGTCGGCATCGGCCCCAGCATACTGATATCGACGCCGGCGGAACTGAGCCCCGCCTCCAGCGCCGCCTCGAACATATAGCCGGAAATCCGCGTATCCTTGCCGATCAGGATCCGGCTGCGCGACCTGCCGTTCCTGCCATCACCGGCCGCAAACACCTTGCCGGCCGCCCAGCCCAGCTTGAGCATGAAGTCCGGCGTGATCGGATACTCACCCACCCTTCCGCGAATGCCGTCGGTGCCGAAATACTGCCTGCTGACCGGCTCACTCATGATCCTGCTCCTCCGGATTCCCTTCTGATACGACGGCGCGGCAGACACGCAGCGCATCCACTGTAGCCGCAACGTCATGGCAGCGTACGTAGGCTGCCCCTTTCATGACCGCGACCACTGCCGCCGCCACACTGCCCGCCAGTCGCTCATCGATCGGCCTGTCAATGGCATGACCGATCATGGATTTGCGGGACATGCCCACGAGCACGGGATAGGGACTGGCCACGAAACGCTCAAGATGATTCAGCAGGCGGTAGTTGTGATGAGGTGTCTTGCCGAAGCCGAAGCCCGGATCGATGCAGATGCCTTCCGCCGCGATCCCGGCCCCTATGGCCTGATCGGCTTGCGATAGCAGGAACTCGAGCACTTCATCGACCACATCCCGCTGTTGATACCGCGGATCTTTCTGCATGTCCCGCGGAGTCCCCTTCATGTGCATCAGGCACACGGCCAGACCGGTATCGGCCGCCGCCCGCAAGGCCCCCTCACGCTGCAGTGCCCTTACATCGTTGACCATGGAGGCTCCGGCCCGGGCTGCTTCACGAATGACCTCAGGCCGGCTGGTATCGACGGAAACCCGCGCACCCAGGCGCTCGCGAATGGCCTCCACCACGGGGACAACACGGTCGAGCTCCTCCTGCACGGACACCGGTTCTGCGCCGGGGCGTGTTGACTCGCCGCCCACGTCCAGCAACGCCGCGCCGGCCCCGAGATGCGCCTCGGCCTGACGCAGACTACGGTCCAGCGAGACGGAAAAACGTCCGGATACAGAAGCGGCGGCCAGTTGGCCGCCGTCGGAAAAGGAGTCGGGCGTGATATTGAGGATACCCATCACCAGGGGGTTCCCTGGCGATGGGTGCCCTGTCCACTCCTCAGTGCTCACCTGCCGGCCCACCGATCGGCTTGTCCTTGCGATCGTCCGCATCATCAGTGCCCGAGTCAGCCGGCGTTTCGTTGTCCGCGGAAGACGTGGCCGGTGCCGATCCGGAACTGTCGCCATCGTCGGACCAGCCCGCCGGGGGACGCGGCTTCTTCCCTTCCATGATGTCACGGATCTGGGCGGTATCGATGGTCTCGTACTCCATCAACGCATCCTTCATCAGCTCCAGCTTGTCCCGGTTGTCCTCCAGGATCTGCTTCGCCCTGTTGTAACAGTCATCGATGATGCTCTTGACCTCGTCATCGATCAGCCGGGCGGTTTCACCGGAATGCTTGGCACCGCCGCCCTGGGCCGCCGCGCGACCCAGGAAAACCTCGCCATCATCCTCATCGTAGCTGAGGGGCCCGAGCTTGTCTGACAGGCCCCACTTGGTGACCATGTTGCGCGCCACCTCGGTGGCCCGCTGGATATCATTGGAGGCTCCGGTGGTGACTCCCTCGCTGCCCAATGTCATTTCCTCGGCAATCCGCCCGCCATAGAGGCTGCAGATCTGACTCAGGATGCCGCGCTTGCTGAGGCTGTACCGATCTTCCTCGGGCAGGAACATGGTCACACCCAGCGCCCGACCGCGCGGGATGATGCTGACCTTGTATACCGGATCATGCTCGGGCATCAACAATCCGACGATGGCATGGCCGGATTCATGATAAGCGGTGTTGCGCTTCTCCTTGTCGGACATGACCATGGATTTGCGCTCGGCGCCCATCATGATCTTGTCCTTGGCTTTCTCGAACTCATCCATGCCCACCAGCCGTCGGTTACCGCGGGCCGCAAACAGGGAAGCCTCGTTGACCAGATTGGCCAGATCGGCGCCGGAGAAGCCTGGCGTACCCCGGGCTATGATGGATGGATCCACATCATCGGCCACCGGCACCTTGCGCATGTGCACCTTCAGAATCTGCTCGCGACCACGGATATCGGGCAGCCCGACCACCACCTGGCGGTCGAAGCGTCCCGGACGCAATAGTGCCGGGTCCAGCACGTCTGGACGGTTGGTGGCCGCGATGACGATCACGCCGTCATTGGCCTCGAAACCGTCCATTTCCACCAGCAACTGGTTCAGGGTCTGTTCGCGCTCGTCGTGACCACCGCCCAGGCCAGCGCCACGGTGACGACCGACGGCATCGATCTCGTCGATGAAAATGATACAGGGCGACTGTTTTTTCGCCTGTTCGAACATGTCCCGTACGCGGGAAGCGCCGACACCGACGAACATCTCGACAAAATCGGAACCGGAGATCGAAAAGAAAGGCACCTTCGCCTCGCCGGCAATGGCCTTGGCCAACAGTGTCTTACCGGTACCGGGCTGACCGACCATCAGGATGCCGCGCGGAATCTGCCCGCCCAGTCGCTGGAACTTGTCCGGCTCACGCAGGAAGTCGACCAGCTCCTTGACGTCCTCCTTCGCCTCGTCACAGCCGGCCACGTCGGAGAAGGTGACCTTGATCTGGTCCTCGCTCATCAGCTTGGCCTTGCTTTTGCCGAAAGCCATGGGACCACCCTTGCCGCCTCCGGCGCCCCCCTGCATCTGCCGCATGAAAAACAGGAACAGGGCGATGATGATCAGGATCGGGAAGCTGGCCACCAGCAACTGCGTCCAGATACTCTGCCGTTCCGGCTCGGAAGCCACGATCTCGACATCGTTTTCGAACAGATCATCCATCAGGTGCGGGTCGCCCACCTGGGGAATGGTGGTGGTGAATCGCGTGTTGTCTCCGCGCAGACCGGTCACATTGGTGCCGGCGATGTTGACCGATCGCACCTCGCCGCTCCGCACCTCGGTGATGAATTCGGAGTAGGAGACCTGGGATGTGGTGGTTTCCTGGTTGATGTTGTTGAAAACCGTCAGCAACACAGCTGCGATAACAACCCATAAGAGCAGATTCTTTGCCATATCGTTCAAGGGTAAACCCCCTAATCATTGCCTGTTGACCGGCCTTGGCCGATCTTCGTTCATCACTGCGCCCGCGGACATCCGTCAGGCGCGCAGTCGATCGGTCGGGACTGACCGATCCTGTGTCCACATCCCTCAAAGATTCTTCCCGGATTGTTTTTGGTGGCGGTCACGGATTTCCCCGGAACCCCCTTGCCAGCAGATAGATTTCGCTGGATCGCGCCCGGGACGCGCGGGGCTTGCGTGTCTTCACTGCATCGAAGCGCTGCCGCAGCAGTGCCTGTAATTCCTGAAGCCCTTCTCCATGAAAGACCTTCACAAGCAGGGATCCATTGCAGGTCAGCACTGATTCGGCCATGTCCAGTGCCAGTTCAGCCAGCAGCATCGCCCGTGGCTGATCAATGTCCCGCATACCGCTCATGTTGGGAGCCATGTCCGATATTACAAGATCCGCCTTGCCATTGTCCAAGACTGCCAGCAACTGCTCGAATACGGCATTGTCGGTGAAGTCACCCTGGATGAACTCCACACCGGCGATATCGTCCATGGGCAGGATGTCGGAAGCCAGTACAATGCCATCCCCATCCAGGATCTCGGCAACCACCTGCGACCAGCCGCCCGGCGCGGCCCCCAGATCCACCACCCGCATCCCCGGACGGATCAACTGATCCTTTTGCTGTATTTCCAGCAATTTGAAGCTGGCACGAGAGCGATAGCCGCGGGCCCTGGCCTCGCGGACCCAGACATCATCGTGATGCTCCTTCAACCACTGGCGGCTGCTGCCTGACTTTGCCATGAATGGCCTTTCTCCCGCCGACACACCGGCTGTTGCTTGCATCATGACGGCCGGGCGCTACAATGGCGCCCTCCAGTCACTCATCCAATCAGGATTACTGCGTTGAGCACCACACCGGATACCAAAACCCTGCGTACCATCGCCCATTCACTGCACCCGCTGGTCACCGTGGCCGAGAAGGGCCTCAGTGACAATGTCCGCCAGGAAATCGGCCGGGCGCTGCACGACCACGAACTGATCAAAGTCCGCGTACTGGTCGGGGATCGGGCCGAGCGACAGCGACTGATCAATGCCATCTGCGAGCAGGAGAACGCCACGCTGGTGCAACGCGTCGGGCATGTCGCCGTACTGTACCGAAGTAATCCCGAGCCGGACCCGAAACTGTCCAATATCCTGCGCCATAAAAAGCCCGGATAGCACCGCCCCGACCCGCCATGAACCAGTGACCCGGTCAGTCCCCGATATGCTCCACGGCGTCGATTTCGTAGGTGGTCTCACCACCCGGGGCTTTCACCACCACCTCGTCTCCGACCTCTTTGCCCATCATGGCCCGGGCGATCGGCGAGGAAATGGAAATCTTGCCAGCCTTGACGTCGGCCTCGTCATCCCCAACGATCTGGTAACGGACCTCTTCCTCGGTCTCCACATTGATCAGTGTGACCGTGACACCAAAGATCACCCGCTCCTCATTGGGTATTTTCGTGATATCGATGATCTGCGCTTCCGCCAGCTTGCCCTCGATCTCGGCGATGCGCCCTTCGCAGAAACTCTGTTGCTCCCGAGCGGCGTGATACTCGGCATTCTCTTTCAGATCTCCGTGTTCGCGAGCCTCGGCGATGGCTTCAATGATGCTGGGTCGCTTGACCTGCTTGAGCTCGCGCAACTCCTCGCGAAGGCGCTCGGCGCCGGCCACTGTCATGGGTGTTGTGTTGCTCATGGTGTCACCAGTCCAGTCATTCTGTCCGTTAACATAGAAAACCCGCAGGGGCCGTCATGGGCCCCTGCGGGACATCGGGTTCAATCAGTGGTTCTGACGGCCTCAGGCGCTGGGTTGAAGCCGGGCGTGCAGCGCTTGAATCGTGTATACCGACAGATTATCACCAAAACGCAACGCTTCACAAACCGCCCGCGCACTGGCAATTGTCGTGGTACAGAACACGTCATGGCGCAATGCCGTGCGTCGGATCGTGGACGAATCGGCGATCGCCTGTTTGCCTTCGGTCGTGTTGACAATCAGGTCGATCTGCTCGTTCTTGATCATGTCCACGATATGCGGCCGTCCTTCCTTTACCTTGTTGACACGCTTTACCGGCAGACCGGCCTGCTCGATGACACGCGCTGTTCCTTCGGTGGCCACCAGGCGGAAGCCGAGTTCGTGGAAGCTGCGGGCCACATCGTGGGCATCGGCCTTGTCCACGTCCCGGACGCTGATGAAAACCGTACCGGAGCGGGCGATGTGCTCGCCGGCACCCAGTTGCGATTTGGCAAAGGCCTCGGCAAAGGTGATCCCTACGCCCATGACCTCGCCGGTGGACTTCATTTCGGGCCCGAGGATCGGATCAACGCCGGGGAACTTGTTGAACGGAAACACCGCTTCCTTCACCGCGTAGGTCTCCGGAACCACTTCCCGCGTGAAGCCCTGCTCCCGCAACGAAGTGCCCGCCATGCAGCGCGCGGCGACCTTGGCCAGCGACACGCCGATACATTTTGAGACAAACGGCACGGTGCGCGAGGCGCGCGGGTTGACCTCGATGATGTAGACCACACCATCCTGGTACGCCAGCTGCGTGTTCATCAGGCCGACCACGCCCAGCTCCCTCGCCAGGGCGATGACCTGCGCACGGATCTCGTCCTGCACCTCGGCCGGGAGGTTATAGGGCGGCAGGGAACAGGCCGAGTCACCAGAGTGCACCCCGGCCTGTTCGATATGCTGCATGATGGCACCCACCACGACGTCCTTTCCGTCACTGACCAGGTCCACATCAATCTCGATGGCCGCATTCAGGAACGAATCCAGCAATACCGGTGCCTCGTTGCCCACTTTCACCGAGTTGTGCATGTAGCGGCTGAGCTCTTCCTCGTTATAGACGATTTCCATGGCGCGCCCACCCAGCACATAGGAGGGCCTCACCACCAGCGGATAGGTGATGCGTTCGGCCTCGTCCAGGCTTTCCTGGATGCTGCGCACGATGCGGTTGGGCGGCTGCTTCAGATTCAGCTTGCCGATGAGCTGCTGAAAACGCTCCCGGTCCTCGGCCCGGTCAATGGCATCGGCGGGTGTGCCGATCACCGGCACACCGGCCTGCTCCAGCTGCGTGACCAGGTTCAACGGCGT
>JAWLFN010000296.1:0-2876 GCA_041685555.1 Gammaproteobacteria bacterium
ACGATCCCCACTACATTCTTCAGTACCAGCAGAGGCCAGCGCAGCGCCGGGTGATGCCGGGCCCAGGGTAGAACGGAGCGCCGACCGCTGTAAAAATATTCGGTGGGAATGCGCGCCACGAACCAGGGCACGGCCGCCAGCGAAACGACAAAAACCACGGCCGAGATCACGCCCAGCCAGGCCAGCAGGACCTCGTGGGTTTCTATCCAGCGCAGCAGCCCGTCCATGATCATCCGTGGTAGCCCCGCAGCAGGGCGCTCCAGTCAGCATTGGTATAGTGCATGTCCGGTGTCTGTCGTTGCAGCTTCTCCAGGGAACGCTTCAGGCGACGCAGGTTGGCTGCCTTCCAGCGGCCGTCCCCGCGCAGGCGGCTCTTGTCGAAATCGATCAGCCAGGGGCAGTTGTGCTGGTCCAGCATGATGTTGGTGGCATTGAGGTCGGCATGATCGACACCGGCGGCATGGAAGCGGGCCACGGTGCGGCCGATACCCTGCCATTGGGCGGCGTCCAGCGGTCCATGACACAACTGCTGGTACAGCGTGTGGGCACCGGGTATGCGACGGGTGATCAGGTCGCCGCGATAGGTCAGCCAGCCGGTACGCTGGCAGCGGGCCGCCACCGGCACGGGCACGGGCAGGCCGCGCTGGTTGAGCCGGTCCAGCAACTGGAATTCGGCCAGCATGCGGGGGCAGCCGCCGGGCAGCAGGGTATAGGTGTCCCGAACCAGACGTCCCATCAGTCCGCCACGGTGGTAGTGTTTGAGGACCAGCGGCGCGCCGTGGAAATCGAAGAACAGGGCGGTGCCGCGCTCTATCGGCCCGCTCTGAGTGCGGTTGTGCTGGTTGTCGGCCTGGAACAGCGGCTCCGGACTCTGCAACCATTCATGGTCGTAGAGGATACGGGTATGGTTGCTGTCGTGTGTCCTGAATGGCACGGGCGTCGGGTCTTCTGTCGGCCGCGACCGGATGCGGATGGCGGCGATGCTGGTTGTGACGATTGTACTTCGCTATGATGCGCGGAACAATTACCGAGGGACGGGACGCGTACTGCATGAACAGAAATCGACCGGCGACGCGCGGGCATGATTCCCTGGCCGGACTGCTGCTGCGTCTGGCGGCCAGCGGCTGGGCGCCGGCGCGCTGGTTCCGTCCACCGCTGCCACCGGCCGGGGATCGCCGGGCGAAATCCGGCTCGCTGGACCTGGAGCTGGTCAGCCATTGCTGGCAGTACGCCCATTTTCTGGTGTATCAGCTCAGCTCCCTGGTGCAGTTTCCTCCCACCGACGCGCGCGTGACCATGACCGTCTACTACTGTGAAGAGGATCGGGATACGGCCGCGCTGCTGGCGTATTTCGGGGCCATGCAGGTGCCGAATGTCACCTGGCAGTGGCGGGCGCTGCCGCGCCAGTCCCTGTTCCGGCGTGGCATCGGGCGCAACGAGGCCGCGCTGCAGACGCAGGCGGACTGGATCTGGTTCACCGACTGCGATCTGATGTTCCGGGACGGTTGCCTGGATGGCCTGGTCCGTGAACTGCAGGGCCGCACCGATGCATTGGTCTACCCGCGGATCGAACGGGTCACGCCACTGCTGGCGGATCAGGATCCGTTGCTCAATCCCGGCGTGTCCCTGTGTCGTCTGGCGGAGGTGGATGATGCACGTTTCACCGAACTGCCTCGCGATCGGGCCACCGGGCCGCTGCAGATCACCCATGGGGACGTGGCGCGGGCGGTGGGTTATTGCAGCCGACTGAAAACCTACCAGCAGCCTTCGGAAACCTGGTGCAAGGCACGGGAGGACCGGGCGTTCCGATGGCTGCTGGGCACCCGTGGTACGCCGCTGGACATTCCCGGCGTCTACCGCATCCGCCATGAGACCAAGGGGCGCTATACTGGCGGCCGCACCAGCACCCGATTGCGCAGCCTGGTGCGTCGCTTCGGTCACCGTATCAAGGAAGGCTCATGAGCGCGCCCCTGCATTTTGTGGTGTTCAGTTTTAATCGCGGACGGTTTCTGGCGCACTGTGTCCGTACGCTGGAGCTGTGTGCGCCACAGTGCCGTGTGCTGATATTCGATGACGACAGCGATGATCCCGGCACCCGGCAGGTGCTGGATGACCTGGCGCGGCGCCACGTGGTATTGACGCCACAACCCATGGTGCCGGGCAGTCACAGTAAGCATGGCGGCCTGTATGCCAACCTGCAGGCGGCCCTGGAGGGACTGGCTGACGATGTGCTGATGTGCACGCTGCAGGATGACATGCAGCTGGTGCGACCCTTGCCGGACGCTGAAATCCGGGACATGTCGGCCTTTCTGGATCGCGACCAGGGACGACGGTTTCTGCATCATGCCTTTATGAAGGGCGCCGAACGTGAGCGCTCCCGCTTCCATCACGACCCGGAGACCGGGATGTATTTCTCCGGGCGCGAGCAAAGCAGCGCCGGGTCGCATTATTCAGACATCTTCATCGCCAGCGTGTCGGCTTTGCGCTCGGTGCAGTGGCGGTTTCTGCCGCGCGAGGCGGCCAACGAACAGCAGGCACGGCAGGTTTTTCTGCCCATGGCGCACTGGAAGCATCCTTTCGCCGCCTGGCTGCCGGCGGCCACGGCCTGGCGTGGTAAACGACGCACGCGGGCATTGCGATGGGGAGAGCGGCTCAACCACTGTGGTTTTCATCCGTTGCGCCTGATGACCGAGGAGCAGGTTGCCCGCTTTCTGCAGCGCGATCCGGCACAGCGCTTTCCGTGGGCCGAGGACTGGCTGGAACTGGAGCAGGGCGGGCTGCCCCGGCCATGGGTCTATCATCCGCTGCAGGGCAGCCGCTGGCTCAAATGGTGGAACAGTCTGGAGCTGAAGCTGACCGGACGCTGAAACAGAGGA
>JAWLFN010000297.1:0-2865 GCA_041685555.1 Gammaproteobacteria bacterium
CGGCGACCGTCAGGGAGCCGGCACGAGACAAGTGCGCAGCACTTGCGAGCCCGAAGGGTGAGCTGCGCAGCAGCTCATAATCCTCCCGGGTGCGCCATTCTTCTGGCTTTCAGCCAACCCCATTGCTTCAACTGTCCCAAAGAACGCGACCTGTCCCAAAGATGCTGTCGGCATGGGGGCAATACCCAAAGAACCCCCCCAGCTGACAGGCAACTGATAGGGCTTCTTGTGTTGATTCGGGGCGCGTAGCCAGTCAGCCGGACTTGTTCACTACTCCGCCTGCGACCGGGCAGCTTTCTTCAGCACATCACCATAGACACGCTTGTTGTCCCACGAAGATGCGTTACGGATGAAATCGGACAGGGTCGATGATGTCCGCTTTGGTCCGTCATACTCGTTGAATCGCACGTCCACGACAATATCCTGGCCGAATCGCTCCTTCGGCCTGTTGACCACTTCCCGGGCAGCGAAGTACTGCTCAATGAATGTATCGACCCGGGTTCTGCGGCCTTCATTTCGTTCCCGGGCGGCAGCGTACCGTTCAGCAGAAAATGTACTGAAATAGATGGGGAATCTGGGATTTGAGCGTGCCACTGCGAACCAGCGGGGCGGGGGTTCGACCGGCGCAGTGACAATGCGCCGCGTCAGTCAGGCAGACAAAGCGGAAAGGGAGGCACGCCAACATGGTGAAGGGCCGGCGTCCATGTCGGCCCCGACGACCTCAAGGTAGTGATCGTCGAGCCCGGCTATGTCGACGAAGGTTATCTTTGGTGTGCCGCCTCGAACACCAGCCCGCTACCTTCCATGGCCGGGCCGCTTCAGCGCCCTTCGGCAGGGATCCCGGCACCAGCCTCCGCCCGGAAGTGCTCGTCGACCATCTCACGAGGCAGAATACCGCTGTGTACATGAAAACTACCACTGCCGTCGTACAGGTATGTGCGCGGCAGTTCTCCATACCAGCCAGGATCAATGCTGAAGCGCAGTCTCTCCGCGAAGGTGTCGGCGAACATCCAGGAAGCGATGTGATCCAGCCCATAGTCTTCCAGCAGGTAGGCCGCCTCCTCACGCTGTTGCCCGATGGGGTCAGTGGAGATGAGCACCAGTGGAAAATCCGGCTGCTCTTCCAGCAGATGACCGAGCATGTCCAACTCGACCAGGCAGGGCGCACAGGAGATGGACCACAGGCTCACCAGGAATGGCTCGCCCTCAAAGCGGTCTTTCAAAGCCTGGAAAGTGTCTGCCTCGAAAGGCTGAAGCCTGTCCCCATTCTGCTGGGCCAGGGCCGTGGGAGCGGCCATATGCAACACGACCGTCATGGCCAGTGCCTTCAATGTCAGATCAGTACTAGTCATGTAATGCCTCGAACAGGTAGCCGAATTCGTCAGTGGACCAGGCCAGATAGACGCCGTCCCCGGAGGTGACCAGCAACGGGTGATCGCTGGCCTCGCCTGTTTCGTGCAGAGTGACCGGTTCGCTCCAGCTAACTCCCTCGTCCATCGACGTGATGAGCCTGAGCTGCGTGGCCGTGCCGTTGAAGCCCTTCCACACGAGGTACAGGGTGCCTTCGTGGCGGGCCAGATAAGGGTGGCCTGCGCCGGGTGTATCGTCAATCTTGCGTATGCGGCCTGTCTCGCCTTCCACATCGGCCAGGCCGTAGTGAATACCGGTGTGAATACTGCCTGCGCTGAACCAGCTCACGTGATACTTGTTCTCGGCTTCCGCTTTGACCATGGCTGGACCGTGATGAGGACAGGCGTTGATCTGCCAGTCATCCACGGTGGCGCGATGCACATTCCGCACCTCGCCTTCGGGTCCCAGCACGGCAATGGCATGGTCGCGGACACTGACATCATAAATCTGCCGCCACAGTATGGCGACCCGATCATCACCGTGTGGCGCGATGGCGATGCGGCAACATTCGCAACTGTTGTGGGATACGCGGTAGTTGGGACTGAAACTGGCACCGGAATCGTCTGAGGTGGCATAGTAAATGGCAGCGCCAGCATATGGCTCTCCTGCCGTCCTGCTGGCTTCCAGATCGCGCTTGTCGATCCAGGTGAGGTAGAGCCTGCCGGACTCGGTCAGAAACAGACTGTCGAAGCGGTGACCGGTGAACAGACCGTCATCATTGATCGTGCGCGGTGCTTCGAAGTGGCGGCCTCCATCCGTGGAACGGCTGAAGCGTATTTCCCCGGTAAAACGGCTGGAGGTTCTCGTGGTCCAGGAAACCAGAACCACACCGGCGTCGTCTGGTGCGTCCGTATCCACTATCAGAATCTTCGGCCGGTTTTCACCGTTATGCTCAGCGTCCTCAGGCTCCTGATTCACGGCCACGGGTCCGGACCAGGACTCGCCCAGATCGTCGGAATGGGTGACGTACACGTGCTGGTCCTGGACAAACGCGGCCCAGAGGCGTCCGTCTGCGTCGATCGTCGCGCTGGGAGCGCCGCCGCAATGAATACTGACGCTTCCCACTCCCTGCTGCCGGGCTTCCTCGCAGGGACTCGCCACTGCCTGAGCCCCGATGGCCGCGGTGAAGACCTGCAATGCCCACACAATCAGAGCGCCCCCCGCCATGCGCCGCAGCAGGCCGGAACGGTGGCGCCCGGTCCCCGTGATCGTCATCATGACGGTATCCTTTTTTCTGCTCATTCTAGAAGTCATAGGAAAGATTCGCATAGACAGTGCGGCCGGGCCAGGGATGCGCCACGTAGGCAATCTCGTTACTGATATTGTCCACGCCCAGCCCCAACGCCAGACCATTGTCGAAGTGATAGGTGGATTTCAGGCCCAACCGGGTATAGCCATCCTGCGCTCCGTATACCCCGTCTTCACGATCGATATTACTGCTGCGGCCAAAGCTGT
>JAWLFN010000004.1:0-42887 GCA_041685555.1 Gammaproteobacteria bacterium
GGCGCCCGCATGTTTCTTGCCCGCCATGTGTTTCATGCGGTAGCGGTTGATGCTCATCATGCTGGTCTCGGAACTGGAAAAATAGGCCGAGATCAGGATCAGCACGAACATGCTGCCGATCAGAAAGGGAACGGAAGGGGATCCGGCATCCATGGATATGGGGCCTCAGGACAGGATGTATTCGATGACGAACTTGGATCCGTAAAAGCCCAGGATCAGCAGCAGGAATCCGATCACGGTGCCGCGAGTGGCCATCCGTCCGCGCCATCCCAGCCAGTGTCGTCCCATGAGCAGGATCCCGAACACGATCCAGGCCAGGATCGAGAAGAAGGTCTTATGCGGAATGCCGCGGGCACCCATATCGTCAACGAAGACGAATCCGGTGATGATGCCCAGGGTCAGCAGGATCTGTCCAGCCCACAGCAGGTCGAAGAGGAAGCTTTCCATATCCTGCAGCGGTGGAAAGCGGTGGATGACCGAAGCCACATGGTGATGACGTAACTGGTAATTCAGCAAGGCCACGAGTCCCGCCTGCAGAACGGCCATGGTGAAGAAACTGTAGGCCAGTATGGACATCAGGATATGGCTGGCGATTCCGGTGTCCAGTACCATCGGTTGCGCCCGGGTGCCCAGTATCAGTGACAGCACGATGGCGGCGATGGACAAAGGGAACAGGCCGACCATCAGGTTGTGCAGCGGACGGCGCAGGCTGCTGAGCTGGAGCAGCAGTGCGATCGCCGCGAAGATCAATGTGCTCACCTCGGGAATGCCGAAATAGTACTGCCCGTCCGAGACAATCAGGCTCCAGGCGCTGAGCAGGTGCAGAAGTCCAGCCGCCAGGCCGGTTCCCAGCACTCTTCTGTCCGCGCGTTTCGCCCTGTCCCTGCTGTGCAGATCCTGGTACAGGAATACCAGCGTAATCAGATACAGCGCGATGGCGGACAACCCTGCCAGTGTCGACATATCCATGCAGTGAGCCGAGTCGAAAATGAGCGCAAAGTGTCGCATAACTGCCCCGGGCGTTGAAGCTTTTTTTGGCCGCGGGCGCGCATGGTGTATAGTAGCCGACCCTGACAGCACTCTGTTCCACCGGTAGCAAGGGCACTCACCATGTTCGACAGTCTGACCGACCGGCTCTCCGGAGCCCTGCGCAAGATCAGTGGCAAGGCGACACTGACCGAAAACAACATCGAGGAAGCGCTGCGTGAAGTGCGCCGCGCGTTGCTGGAAGCCGATGTGGCGTTGCCCGTGGTCAAGGATTTCATTGAGCGGGTCAAGCAACGCGCGGTGGGGCAGGAGGTCTCGAAGAGCCTGTCACCCGGCCAGGCCTTCATCAAGATTGTCCAGGCCGAGCTCGAGAACGTCATGGGGGTGGCCAACGAGGAACTGAATCTCAAGGTCGTGCCGCCTGCCGTGGTGCTGATGGCCGGTCTTCAGGGTGCGGGCAAGACCACCAGCGTGGGCAAGCTGGCGCGGTACCTGAAGGCGCAGAAGAAGTCGGTGATGGTGGTCAGTACCGATGTGTACCGGCCCGCGGCCATCGATCAGCTGCAGCGACTGGCCGAGGAGGTGGAGGTCAGCTTTTTCCCCAGCACGACGCAGCAGTCGCCGGTCGCCATTGCACAGGATGCATTGAAGGAAGCCAAGAAGCGATTCGTCGATGTGTTACTGGTCGATACCGCCGGCCGCCTCGCCATTGACGAGCCGATGATGCAGGAGGTCAGTGACCTGCACAAGGCGCTCGATCCGGTCGAAACCCTGTTTGTGGTCGATGCCATGACCGGTCAGGACGCGGCGACGACCGCCCGGGCCTTCGCCGAGGCACTGCCGTTGACCGGTGTCATTCTCACCAAGGCCGACGGTGATTCCCGTGGCGGCGCGGCACTGTCGGTTCGCCACATCACCGGCAAGCCGATCAAGTTCCTGGGCATGGGCGAGAAGACTGACGCCCTTGAGCCGTTCTACCCCGACCGCATCGCCTCGCGGATCCTCGGTATGGGTGACATGCTGTCCCTGATCGAGGATGCCGAGCGCAAGGTCGACAAGGACAAGGCGAAGAAACTGGCCGGCAAGCTCAGCAAGGGCAAGGGTTTCGACCTGGAGGATTTCCGCGAGCAGCTGCAGCAGATGAAGAGCATGGGCGGCATGAGCAGCATCATGGACAAGCTGCCCGGCATGGGCGCGATGCCGGCGGGGGCGCAGATGCCCAATGAGGGCATGTTCGTGAAGATGGAGGCCATCATCAATTCGATGACGCCCCGCGAGCGCAGCAACCCGGATGTCCTGAACGGCTCGCGCAAGCGCCGTATCACGCAGGGTTCCGGCACGCAGATACAGGATCTCAATCGCCTGCTCAAACAACACAAGCAGATGCAGAAGATGATGAAGAAAATGAAGGGTGGCGGCATGAAAAAGATGATGCGCGGCCTGGGCGGTATGGGTGGTCCGGGTGGCATGGGTGGCCCGGGTGGCGGCGGAATGCCGCCTGGTATGAGATAGCGGGTCATGCGGGTATTGAAGCGCGGATGAGCACGCGTCAATACCCGCGGACCGCTATGGCGGTTACCGCGGGGCCACTGTAGAGAGAGTGCCTTCCATCGGCGCGGCATATACCGTACAATACGCGCCTTTTTCCGGGTCTGTGTGTCCGTTCATCCGGACCGGGTCGAATTCAGAACGAATTTTTATCAGGAATCAATAGCTTATGGTCACAATCCGACTGTCTCGCGGTGGCGCCAAGAAACGACCTTTCTATCATATTACGGTGACGGACTCGCGTAATGGCCGCGACAGCCGTTACATCGAGCGCCTGGGCTTCTTCAATCCGGTTGCCCGGGGCCAGGAAGAGCGACTGCGTCTGGATCTGCAGCGTGTCGAGCACTGGACATCCCTCGGCGCACAGCCCAGCGAGCGCGTGGCCAGGCTGATCCGTGAAGCGGCGGCAGGTGCCAGCACAGAAGCCTGAAAACGGCCGTATCACGCTGGGACGGATCGGCGCGCCGCACGGTATCCATGGCTGGGTGAAACTGCATTCCTTCACGCAGCCGATGCTGAATATCCGTGAGTATCGGGGCGAGTTCCATTGTGCCGGGCCCCGTGGTTGTCCGGCCAGTGTGGAGGTCGACGAGATCCGGCCACATGGCAGGACGTTGATCGCTCATGTGCGGGGTTATGACACGCCAGAGCGGTCCCGCGAGCTGACCGGCCTGGAGCTGCAGGTGGATGCGGAGCGGCTGCCGGAGCTGGCGGAGGACGAGTACTACTGGGCCCAGTTGCAGGGGTTGCAGGTGATCAACCGGCAGGGCGAATGTCTGGGGCAGGTCAGTCACCTGCTGGAGACAGGAGCCAATGATGTGCTGGTGGTCGCGCCCGCTGAAGACAGTATTGATGATCAGGAACGCCTGATTCCCTGGTTGCCGGGCACCATGGTGGATCGGGTGGATCAGGACGCGGGGCGCATTGAGGTGGACTGGGAGCGTGACTGGTGAAGCAGGCGGGCATCATCACGCTGTTTCCGGACATGTTTTCGGCATTGACCGAATACGGGGTCACCGGTCGGGCCTGCCGCGGCGGACAGGTCAGTGTGGAATGCTGGAATCCAAGGGATTTCACCACCGACCGGCATCGCACGGTGGATGACCGGCCCTTCGGGGGCGGAGCCGGGATGCTGATGAAGACCGATCCACTGCGTGCGGCCATTCGCCATGCGCGGGAGCGGATGGCGGCGGAGACACCGGTGATCTATCTGTCCCCCCAGGGGCGCACGCTGGATCATGAAGGCGTTGGTGAACTGGCGCGTCGTGACAGTCTGATCCTGCTTTGCGGTCGCTATCAGGGAATGGACGAACGCGTGTTGAGCGCGGATGTCGACGAGGAGTGGTCCATCGGTGACTATGTGCTCAGCGGCGGAGAGCTCGCGGCCATGGTGCTGCTGGATGCCGTGATGCGACAACAGCCCGGCGTGCTGGGCCATGAAGACAGTGTCACGCAGGACTCGTTCGCGACCGGTCTGCTGCATTGTCCACAGTACACGCGTCCCCGGGTGATCGATGGGCAGGGTGTGCCGGATGTGCTGCTCGGCGGTGATCATGAACAGATACGCCGGTGGCAGTTGAAGCAGAGTCTGGGCAGGACCTGGCAACGGCGGCCGGAACTGCTGTCGGCGAGAGAGCTGACAGAGGAAGAGCAGGAATTATTGAACGAATTTATCAGCGAACATGCGGGAGCATACGGCGATGAGCAAAAGCAAGATTATCGAGCAGATTGAGAACGCTCAGATGGGCAAGGAGATTCCGGAGTTCGGTCCCGGTGACACCGTGGTCGTGCAGGTCAATATCCGCGAGGGCGATCGCGAGCGTCTGCAGGCTTTCGAGGGTGTGGTGATCGGCATACGCAACCGCGGACTGAATTCGGCGTTCACCGTGCGCAAGGTGTCGCATGGTATCGGCGTGGAGCGCACATTCCAGACCTACAGCCCGCTGGTCGACAGCATTGCCGTGAAGCGTCGCGGCGATGTGCGCCAGTCCAAGCTGTACTATCTGCGCGAGCGTTCAGGCCGGTCCGCCCGCATCGCGGAAAAGCTGGAGAAGCGTGCCGGCTGACACGTCGGGCGCTGACAGAAGCGGTGCTGCCGGTCGAGCGGCAGTCGGGAAAGGGGGTACTGTGCTACCCCCTTTTTTTTGGTAAAGTACCGGCGTTCACAGACAGTTACAGGAAGGGCCAATGAAAGCGATGTCGCGAAGCCTAGTCAGTGTGTGCGTGCTCGGACTGTCCAGTCCGTTGCTGGCGCAGTCATCAGCAGTGGAGAGTCCCGGACATGATGCCCTGCGGGATACTCTGGACCAATCGTTGGGCGGTGCCACCGAGGGGCAGCTCAGTGTCGAGCAGATCCGTCCGGCGCCGATGGATGGATTGATGGAGGTGACCCTCAATTCGGGAGAAGTGTTGTTCACCGACCCCGAGGGGCGCTATATGATCACCGGCGACATGCTGATGACCGATAATGACGGTTTCGTCAACCTGTCGGCCGAGACCCGTAACGAGCGCAACGCCGAGCGCGTTGCCGCCATTCCCGATTCGGAGGTCATTGAATTCGCCCCGGATGATGTGCAGGCCACCATATCCGTGTTCACCGATGTGGACTGCACCTATTGCCGGCGCCTGCATGGCGACATCGAAGACATTCTCGATAATGGCATCAGGGTGCGCTATCTGGCCTACCCCCGTGGCGGCACCTCGGCCGGTTCCTATGGGAAAATGTTATCGGTATGGTGCTCCGATGACCGCCAGCGCGCATTGACCCAGGCCAAGCACGGGCAGAACGTGCCCGAGCGCGACTGTGACAACCCCGTCATGAAGCATTACGAACTGGGTAATCAGCTCGGGATCTCCGGCACCCCGGCGATCGTGATGCCGGACGGCACGGTGGTGCCGGGTTATCTGGATGTGGACCGTCTGACCGCGCTGGTCTTTGATCAGTGAACGCTACGCGCCGACGGCGCGCCGCTCCCGATTTCGAGAATCCACAGAGTTTCGACAGTACCGGCATGGGTCGTGGGTCCATGCCGGCCGCGACAGTGAGGTGGCATTTTGAGTGACAAGGCAGAACAGGGGCAGTTGCGCCTGGGTATTTGTGGACTGGGCACGGTGGGTGGCGGCACGCTGCGACTGTTGCAGGAAAAGCGCGCAGAGATCACTCGCCGGGTGGGGCGTGAGCTGAATGTGGTTAGGGTGGCGACCCGGCGGCGCCCCAAGGACCACGACCTGAAGGGCGTGGAATTCAGCACCGATGTATTCGATGTGGCCCGGGACCCCGATGTCGACGTCCTGGTTGAACTGATCGGTGGCTTCGATCCGGCGCTGGAACTGGTCCTGCTGGCGATCGAGAACGGCAAGCACGTGGTGACGGCCAACAAGGCGCTGATCGCCATCCATGGCAATACCATTTTTGCCGCGGCACGGCGCAAGGGGGTGACAGTGGCCTATGAGGCAGCGGTCGCCGGTGGCATTCCGGTCATCAAGGCCCTGCGCGAAGGCCTGGCCGCGAATTCCATCGACTGGGTGGCCGGCATCATCAACGGGACCGGCAACTACATCCTTACTGAAATGGGTGAAAAGCAGCGAGTATTCAGTGATGTACTGAAGGAAGCTCAGGATCTGGGTTATGCCGAGGCCGATCCCACGTTCGATGTGGAAGGTATCGATGCCGCTCACAAACTGGCCATCCTTGCCTCCAATGCCTTTGGCGTCGAGCTGCAGTTTGATCGGGTCTACACCGAGGGCATCAGCCACATCACGCCCGAGGACCTGTCCTACGCGGATGAACTGGGCTACACCGTCAAGCACCTGGGTATCGCCCGGTCCGACGATGACGGTATCGAGCTGCGGGTTCATCCCACCCTGATTTCGAAACAGACTCTGCTGGCCAACGTCAATGGCGTCATGAATGCCATCTGGGTGAAGGGAGACTCTGCCGGTTCGACGTTGTACTACGGCGCTGGCGCGGGGGCCGAGGCCACGGCCTCTTCCGTGGTGGCCGATATCATCGATATCACGCGCGGCGGATTCTCGGCGGCGGACGGCACCGGGCTGCCGCCACTGGCCTTCGACGGGCTGCGGGATGATCTGCCGGTCCGCGAGATCCAGGACATCGAGTCGGCCTACTACCTGCGGATACCGGCGCACGACAAGCCGGGTGTCATGGCCAGCATCACCCAGGTACTTGAGCACTATGGCATCAATATCGAGGCCGTGATCCAGAAAGAGCCACAGCATGATGAAGACAATGGCGGTGTGGTCACGGTTCCCGTGGTCCTGCTGACCGGTAGCATCCGCGAGGCACAGATGGATATCGCCATCGGTGTGATCGAGCAGCTGGATCAGGTGGCCGGCAAGGTGATGCGTATCCGTGTCGAGCATTTCGATGCCGAGGAGTGACAGCCGCTCATGAACTATATCAGTACGCGGGGGCAGTCGCCCGCGGTCGGTTTTGAAGAAGCGTTGCTGACCGGCCTGGCGCCGGACGGCGGGCTGTATGTGCCGCAAACGCTACCCTCGGTATCGACCGAGCAGATCGAGCAGTGGGCGGGACTGGATTACCCGGCGCTGGCCTTCGAGGTCATCCGCCCTTTCATCAACGGCGAGATCGAGGACGATGATCTGCGGGACATCATCGCCCGCAGTTATTCAACCTTTGCCCACCCGGCCGTCGCGCCCCTGCGCCTGATCGATCACAACCATTGGGTCATGGAGCTGTACTGTGGTCCGACGCTGGCCTTCAAGGACTTTGCGCTGCAGTTGTTGGGGAACCTGCTGGAGCATGTGCTGGAGCGTCGTGATCAGAAGATGGTGGTGATGGGCGCCACGTCCGGAGACACCGGCTCGGCGGCACTGGAAGGCTGCAAGCACTGTCGGCACCTGGACCTGGTCATCCTGCATCCGTATCAGCGTGTGTCCGAGGTGCAGCGCCGACAGATGACCACGGTGGAAGGCGACAATGTCCATAATATCGCGGTCCGCGGCAATTTCGATGATTGTCAGCGCCTGGTCAAAACGGCCTTCAGTGACCAGTCCTTCCTGCCGGAAGGGCGCCAGCTGGTGGCGGTCAACTCCATCAACTGGGCCCGTATCATGGCCCAGATTGTCTACTATTTTCATGCCGGGCTCAGTGTTGGCGCGCCGGCACGCCCGGTTTCGTTCACCGTGCCGACCGGCAACTTCGGTGATATCTATGCCGGTTACCTGGCGCGTCAGATGGGGCTGCCGGTAAGGCAGCTGGTCATCGCCACCAATCGCAATGACATTCTGCATCGCCTGATCAGCCGGAATGAGTATGCCCTGAACGAACTGCAGCATTCCCTGTCGCCCAGCATGGACATCATGGTCTCCAGTAACTTCGAGCGCTATCTGTTTGATCTGTTTGGTCGTGATGCCGGCCGTACTCGCGAATTCGTGACTGGCCTGGGCACGCGGCCGCTGCATCTGGACGAGTCAGAGTGGCAGGCGGCCCGGCGGCTGTTCAGCAGCCACAGTGTCGATGACGACACCACCTGCGAGGTGATCCGGCGTGTCTTCGAACAGACGGAGTTTCTGGTCGATCCCCATACCGCCGTGGGTATCCAGTCGGCCGAGGCCTGTAACGAAGACCGCAGCGTGCCCATGGTCACATTGTCCACGGCCCATCCGGTCAAATTCGCCGATGCCGTCAGCCGGGCCGGACTGGACAGTCCGGCTCTGCCGCCACACATGAGTGACCTGATGGATCGTCCCGAGCGCTACGAAGTGCTGGACAATGACATCGATACCGTGACCCGATATATGCGCGATACGCTGTGACCCTGGATATCCGGCGTCGCCAAACGCGGGAGTCCGCCGATGCCGCACTGGACGACGCATTGATGCCACCCCTGTTGCGAAGGATCTTCCGGGTGCGGGGGATCCGTTCTCCGGAGGAAGTGATTCCCGGCCTCCCGGCGTTGCCTTCGCCCGACCTTTTTGCCGGCATGGAAAGGGCCGTGGAGTTGCTGCTGTCCCACCGCCGGGGCAGGCTGTTGATCGTCGGGGATTTCGATGCGGATGGTGCCACCAGTTGCGCGCTGCTGATGCGGGCCTTGCCTCAGCTGGGTTTCACGCATGTCGACTATCTGGTGCCGAACCGTTTCGAGTACGGTTACGGGCTGACGCCGGAGATCGTGGAGCTGGCGCTGCGGCGCCAGCCTGATCTGATCATCACAGTCGACAACGGCATTTCCAGCGTCGATGGCGTGCAGGCGTCGCATGAGCGGGGGGTTCCGGTGGTTATCACCGATCACCACCTGCCCGGACCTGTGCTTCCGGCCGCCGACGCGATCATCAACCCCAACCTCCCGGATTGTGCCTTCCCCGGCGAATCCCTGGCCGGGGTCGGCGTGGCATTCTATCTGACGCTTGCGGTGCGGGCGGCATTGCGGCAGCGGGGGGAGTTCGATCAACGACCCCAGCCTCGACTGGCGGACCTGCTGGACCTGGTGGCGTTGGGCACGGTGGCGGACGTGGTGCCGTTGGACGCCATCAATCGCACACTGGTGCATGAAGGCCTGCGCCGGATCCGGGCCGGCCGTTGTTGTGCCGGCATCCTCGCCCTGCTGGAGGTGGCTGGAAAGGAGCCTGCCAATCTGGTGGCTTCGGACCTCGGGTTTGCCGTGGGGCCCCGACTGAATGCCGCCGGGCGACTGGAGGACATGAGCCGCGGCATCGAATGCCTGCTGACCGATGATCCTGATGTGGCCAGACAGTCTGCCAGCATGCTGGATGATATCAACCAGCAGCGCCGCAAGATCGAGTCACGGATGAAGGAGCAGGCGGATGACGTGCTGGCCAGACTGCAGAGTGGACCGGAGGAAGAGTTGCCGGCCGGGTTGTGCCTGTATGACCCCGGCTGGCATCAGGGGGTGGTCGGCATACTGGCGTCGCGGATCAAGGATCGCTTTCATCGCCCGGTGATCGTGTTCGCGGAAGAGGGGGTCGATACCTCCGGTGTGCGCCTGTTGAAAGGCTCCGCGCGATCGGTGAAGGGCTTTCACATCCGGGATGCGCTGGAGTCCATCGCCACGGCAAATCCCGGCCTGATCAACCGCTTCGGCGGGCATGCGATGGCGGCCGGCCTCTCGCTGCCGGAGTCACAATATCAGGCGTTTTCGGAAGCCTTTGCCCGGAGTGCGGCCGACTGGCTGGGAGAGGCGGCGGGACAGCGCTGTTGGTTCAGCGATGGTGCGCTGGAGCAGCATGAACTGTCCCTGGAAACGGCGGCATTGTTGCGGGAGGCGGCGCCCTGGGGGCAATCCTTTCCCGAACCGGTGTTCGATGGCCGGTTCGAAGTGCATCAGCAACGGGTGGTCGGTGAAAAACACCTGAAGTTGCAGGTGTCGGCTCCCGACTCCGGCCAGTTACTGGATGCCATCGCGTTCAATGCGGATCTGGAGACCTGGCCCGACGAAACGGTGGCTGCCGCTCAGCTGGTGTACCGTCTGGACGTCAATCATTTCCGGGGCCGGGCACGCTTGCAGTTGCTGGTGGATGCCCTCATACCATTGAGTAATATCAATGAAGAGGCGGGAAGTGCCTGATCTGTTACTTTTTATCACAAACCGGGGTGCCACGTAGCGGTGCCTCCGGTTACAATCCGGACGATGGTTGAAACGGCATGATCTTGTACAGACATCAGATAGCGGGAGTGGTTTCATGCGAGCACTGAAGAACTGGCTGATGTTGTCCGCGGCGGTCCTGCTGATGGCAGGTAATGCGCAAGCCGAAGTGTTCCACGGTGAGGAAATGGACGTGGAGCTGATCTCGGAGACGGCCAATGCCGTTCCTGGTGAGACGCTCTGGGTGGCGATCCGGCTGGATCCCACGGAAGGCTGGCATACCTACTCCAAGTGGACCGGAGACAGCGGCGATGCCACCTTTGTGCATGAATGGACGCTGCCAGAAGGTGCCAGTGCCGGTGAGATCCATTGGCCCGTCCCCCAGTGGCTGCCGTTTCCCGGCACCGATCTGATTACCTACTCCTACAAGGAACAGGTGCTGTTGATGGTACCTGTCGAGGTGCCTTCCTCTTACGCCGCGGAGACTTTTCCGGTCAGTGCCCATGTCGAGTGGCAGGTCTGTGATCTGATCTGTCTGATTGGCGATGCGGAAGTCGGCCTGGAAGTGCCGGTCGGCGACCGTCTGCGGCCCAATACCGAGTGGGCGGATGAATTTGCGGCCACCCGTGCCGCCTGGCCTGAAGAAGAGCACGAGGTGGATGCGCTGTTCGCTCGCGCCGGCGATCGCATCAGTTTCTCATTCACGGCCGATGATGGCACATTGTCCGATATCGAGGACGTCTGGTTTTTCCCGGAAGAGCGCCGCTCCATCAAGCCCGGCCCCCTGCGTGATGTCTCGATAATGCCGGACGGCGCCCAGATCACTCACAACCAGCATCGTCGTATCCTGGAGGATCTGGATCCGTTATCGGGACTGTTGAAGGTCGAGTACAGTGATGGTGATGTGCGCGGCTTCGAAGTCCAGGCCAGTGAGGCTACCCCGGATACCCTGGCGGCCATGGCCTCGGCGTCGGATTCCGGGCCGGGAGCGAATGCCGGACCACCCGGAACCGGCGCCGATCAGAACCTGCTGCTGATCATGCTTTTTGCCCTGATGGGCGGAGCCATGCTCAATCTGATGCCCTGTGTATTTCCGGTGTTGTCACTGAAGGCGATGAGTCTGGTCTCCAAGAGTCACAAGGACGTCGCCGACCGCCGTATGCATGGTCTTGCCTATGCGGCGGGCATCGTGCTGGCCTTCATGGTGCTGGCGAGTGCATTGCTGGCGCTGCGGGCCGGTGGAGAGGCCGTGGGCTGGGCTTTCCAGCTACAGTCTCCCTGGTTTGTCTCGCTGCTGATCTATCTCTTTTTCCTGATGGGACTGAGTCTCTCGGGCGTGTTCGAGATTGGCGGTGGCCTGATGGGCATGGGGCAGTCACTGACGGCGAAATCCGGTTATCGAGGCTCGTTTTTCACCGGTGTGTTGGCGACGGTCGTGGCCAGTCCCTGCACAGCACCCTTCATGGGCGCGGCGCTCGGCTTTGCATTGTCACAGTCCTGGCTGATCGCCATGATCGTGTTTGCCTTCCTGGGTCTGGGCATGGCATTGCCGTTCCTGGCTCTGACCTTCGTGCCGGCCCTGATGCGTTTCATGCCCAGGCCCGGCCCCTGGATGGAAACATTCAAGGAATTCATGGCGTTTCCGCTTTACGCCACTGCCTTGTGGTTGCTGTGGGTGTTGGGCATGCAGGTGGGCGTCAACGGCATGATCACCGTCGCCGGCTCTGCCCTGTTCCTGGCCTTCGCGCTATGGTTGCTGCAGCGTCGCCGGGCCAGTTCCAGCCCGGTATTCCGTGGTGTCAGTGTGGCTGTATCGGTACTGATCCTGATCGGTGCCGTGGCAGTACTCGAACTGCCCGCTGTGCAGACGTCGGGCGGTGACGTCATGGCGGCCGGTGGTGACGGCAGCGGTGAGGCGCCCGAGTTCGAGCCCTTCTCCTCGGCCAGGGTCGAGGAGTTACGCGCATCCGGTACGCCGGTGTTCGTCAACATGACGGCCGCCTGGTGTATCACCTGCCTGGCCAATGAGAACACCACGCTCAATACCGACCGGGTCAGGCGGTCGATGGAAGACAACGGCATCGTCTACATGAAAGGGGACTGGACCAATCAGGATCCGGAGATCAGCCGTGTGCTGGATGAGTTCAACCGCCCCAGCGTACCGCTGTACATCCTCTATCCGGGTGATCCATCGGCCGAACCGGAAATTCTTCCGCAGATTCTGACGCCGAACATTGTAACGGAGGCCTTCGCCGCGCTATAAAGTGAGTCTCGAAACGGCAAGCGGGTCTCCGCGCACCATGACAGGCAGGACGACAGGCAATCTGACTCTGATCAACTTCGCAATGACGGTCGCCATTATAGCGATTACGGTGTATCTGCTGGTGGTCGGCCAGAATCTGTTGCTGCCACTGGTCATTGCCATTTCCTTCTGGTATCTGATCAACGTGCTGGCCAGCGGTTTTGCCCGGTTGCGGTTTGGTGGTCGTCACCTGCCGCGCCCGCTGTGTTTCATCGCGGCAATAATGAGTTTTCTGGGGGCCATCTCCTTCCTGATACAGTTCGTCAGTGGTGGTCTGGACGACCTCGGAGGCGCTGCCCGGCAGTACGAGGCCAATCTGCTGGCGCACTGGGAGGCGCTGCCCTTCACGGAAAGCATGCCCGTGGAGGGTTTCACACAGCTGATCAGTGAGCAGCTTGACCTGACCGGCCTGTTCACCGCAATCGCCCTGTCATTCACCAGCATCGCGGCCGATGGTCTGCTGATTCTGATTTATACCGGTTTCCTGCTGTTCGAGCAGGGCAATTTCCACCAGAAGCTGTCAGCGTTGGTGGATAATCCCGTTAGGGAGCAGCGAGTGCGCGGAATCATCGAACGGATCCGTGGCGAAACCCGAAAATTCATCAGCATCAAACTGTTCACCAGTGTGCTGACCGGAACCCTGAGCTATATTATCCTGCGTGTACTGGCGGTCGATTTCGCCGAAGTCTGGGCGGTACTGATCTTTCTACTCAATTTCATCCCCACCATCGGCTCCATCATTGCCACGCTGTTTCCCGCGACCGTGGCGCTGGCGCAGTCCCCCGAGGGGGTAGGCCTCAGCCTGGTCGTGCTGGTCAGTATCGGTGCTCTGCAGGTGATGATCGGCAATATCCTGGAACCTCGACTGATGGGCACATCATTGAACCTCAGTCCGGTGGTCATCCTGTTCAATCTGGCGTTGTGGGGGTATATCTGGGGTGTGGCGGGTATGTTTCTCTGTGTGCCATTCCTGATCATCATCACCATAGTGCTGGCGCATTTCCCCCGCACCAGACCCATTGTCATCCTGCTGTCCATCAATGGCCAGGTGGAAATCGCCGAAGATGTCGCTCAGGAGCCGGGACAGTCCCCTGTAAATCCCTGACGGGAGGAGTATAATCGGGGACTTTTACCCGGTCCGCACCCCCGTGCGCTCCGGTTCAGTCAGGCAGCGACAGCGAGACCACCATTGTTCATGAAAAGCAACGAGATACGTCAACGATTCCTGCAGTTTTTTGAAAACCGCGAACATCGGATCGTGCCCAGCAGTCCATTGGTGCCAGCCAACGATCCGACCCTGCTGTTCACCAATGCCGGCATGGTGCAGTTCAAGGAACTGTTCCTGGGACAGGAGCAGCGTGATTACCGCAGGGCGACCAGCTCACAGCGCTGCGTGCGTGCGGGTGGCAAGCACAATGATCTGGAGAACGTCGGCTACACGGCTCGCCATCATACTTTCTTCGAAATGCTGGGCAACTTCAGTTTCGGCGACTATTTCAAGCGTGAGGCCATCGGTTTTGCGTGGGAATTTCTGACAGTAGAGCTCGGGCTGCCGGCGGAGAAGCTATGGGTGACCGTATTTCATGAGGACGACGAGGCCGCCGCCATCTGGCTGGACGAGATCGGAATCGATCCCGCCCGCTTTTCGCGGCTGGGAGAGAAAGACAATTTCTGGGCGATGGGGGATACCGGCCCCTGCGGTCCGTGCTCCGAGATCTTCTACGATCATGGCGACGAGGTTGAAGGGGGGCCGCCGGGCAGTTCCGGTGAGGATGGCGATCGTTACATCGAGATCTGGAACCTGGTCTTCATGCAGTACGAGCGTCATGGCGACGGTCGCCTGGACCCGCTTCCCAGCCCATCGGTGGATACCGGCATGGGGCTGGAACGCCTGGCGGCCGTGCTACAGGGCGTACACAGCAATTATGAGATCGATCTGTTCCAGAATCTGCTGAAAGCGGCGGCTTCCCTGGCCGGGATCAATGATACCGGCAATACTTCACTGCGCGTCATTGCCGACCATATACGCTCCTGTGCCTTTCTGGTGGTTGACGGCGTGCTGCCGACCAACGAGGGACGCGGCTATGTTCTGCGGCGCATCATACGCCGCGCCGTGCGGCACGGGTACCAGCTGGGCATCAAGGAAATCTTCTTCCACCGACTGGTGGATGCGCTGGTGCGGGAGATGGGAGAGGCTTACCCCGAGCTGGCCCGCAAGCAGGCCATGGTGGAAGAGGTTCTGCGGGAAGAAGAGCAGCAGTTTGCCAGGACACTGGATAATGGCATGGCCATTCTGGAGCAGGCCATAAGTGACCTGGATGGCACAGTGATACCCGGACAGACCGTTTTTCGACTGTACGACACCTATGGCTTTCCGGTGGATCTGACGGCCGATGTGGCGAGGGAGCATGATCTGACCGTGGACATGGAGGGTTTTGAGCAGGCCATGTCGGTACAGAAAGAGCAGGCCCGCGCCGCGAGCCAGTTCAACGCCGTGGACAAGCTCAGCATTGATGTCGACAGGGGTACGGAGTTCACCGGCTACGATGAACTGAGCGGGCAGGCAGATGTGCTTGCGCTGTATCGCCATGGCGAGGCGGTCGATGAGCTGGTTTCGGGCGAGGAAGGTCTGCTGATTCTCGATCGCAGCCCGTTTTATGCTGAAGGCGGTGGTCAGGTAGGCGACCGGGGTGTCCTGCGTGGCTCTGATGGTGATGCCCTGTTCGAGGTGGTGGATACTCAGAGGCAGGGTGAACATCATCTGCATAAGGGGCGGATGACGGACGGTGTCCTGCGGCCGGGGGATACCGTGTCGGCCGAAGTTGAGCGCAGCAATCGTCACGCGATCATGCTCAATCACTCAGCCACTCATCTGTTACACGCGGCGCTACGGGATGTTCTGGGGGAGCATGTCACCCAGAAGGGGTCGTTGGTGTCCGCGGATCGGCTGCGATTTGACTTTTCTCATAGCGCCCCGCTGACGGAAGCGCAGGCCCTGCGGATCGAGACATTGGTCAATGATGAGATACTGGCCAACCATGCCGTCAGCAAAGAGCGCATGTCCATGGATCAGGCCATGGACCGAGGTGCACTGGCGTTGTTCGGAGAGAAGTACGGCGAGGAAGTGCGGGTTGTCACCATGGGTGGGTTCTCCATCGAACTGTGTGGTGGAACCCATGTGCAACGTACCGGAGACATAGGCCTGTTCAAACTGATCGGTGAATCGGGTGTTGCGGCCGGTGTGCGTCGCGTCGAGGCGGTGACCGGACACGGGGCGCTGCAATACGTGCGACGCGAGGAGCAGACGCTGCGAGAAGTCTGCCAGGTGTTGAAAAGTGGTGCCGATAATGTCGTGGAGCGCGCCCGACAGATCGTGGACAGCAGTCGGCGCCTGGAGCGCGAGCTGGAACAGGCCCGGATGAAGCTGGCCAGCGCCGCGGGCACCGATATCACCGCGGGTGCCGTCGAGGTCGGTGGCGTGAAGGTGCTGACGCGACAGGTGGAAGGGTTCAATAGCAAGACGTTGCGGGACACCGTGGATCAGCTGAAGAACAAGCTGGGCAGTGGTGTCATCGTGCTGGCCAACGTCGAGGATGGAAAGGTGAGTCTGGTGGCTGGCGTGACCCGGGATCTGACCGACCGGATCAAGGCCGGGGACCTGGTCAATGCCGTGGCCGCGCGGGTCGGTGGCAAGGGCGGGGGACGTCCGGATATGGCCATGGCGGGTGGCCATGATGTCGCGGCCGTGCCCGGTGCCCTGGAGTCCGTCAACGAGTGGCTCCAGAGCCGTCTTTGAATGTGCCTGGAGCCGTTGCAAATTGATGGTCGATGCGATTTAATCCCGCGGTTTCCGCATTGGTCCGAGTGAGACAGCGATGGCGTTTTATGTACAGAAATTCGGCGGAACCTCGGTGGGCTCAGTGGAGCGTATCGAGGCGGTAGCCGACCGCATTGTCCAGAGCCGTAATGCCGGCCATGACCTGGTCATTGTGGTCTCCGCCATGAGTGGCGAGACCAATCGTCTGCTGGAGTTGGCGCATCACGTCCAGGAACAGCCCGATCCCCGTGAACTGGATGTGTTGTTATCCACCGGAGAACAGGTGACCATTGCGTTGTTGAGCATGGCACTGAAAAAGCGCGGTTGCGAAGCCCGTTCATTTACTGGTGCACAGGTCAGGATCCTGACCGACGGGTCGCATACTCGCGCGCGCATTCGGGAGATCGATCACGAGCGCATCCACGGTGAACTGGAGCAGGGCCGAGTGGTGGTTGTGGCCGGATTCCAGGGAGTGGATGACAAAGGCAACATCACCACGCTGGGGCGGGGAGGCTCCGATACATCGGCGGTGGCCCTGGCCGCCGCCCTGGAAGCGGATGAATGTCAGATCTTTACGGACGTAAAAGGAGTATATACTACTGATCCGAGGGTGGTTGATGATGCCCGCCTGTTACGAAGTATCACATTTGAAGAGATGCTGGAACTTGCCAGCCTGGGCGCCAAGGTACTACAAATACGCTCTGTGGAATTTGCCGGTAAATACAGAGTGCCATTGCGGGTGATGTCCAGCTTTGAAGACGGCCCCGGCACCCTGATCACTCTGGAGGACGATAGAGACGTGGAAGCTCCGATCATTTCCGGCATTGCCTTCACCCGAGACGAGGCGAAGGTGACCGTGTCCGGTGTGCCCGACGTACCGGGTATTGCATGGCGTGTCATAGGTCCGGTGAGCGACGCCGGTATTGAAGTGGACGTCATTGTACAGAATGTCTCGGCCGACGGGACCACGGACATCACCTTCACGGTAAAGCGACAGGACGCTGAAACAACTCGGCATATAGTCGGTCTACTCGTACAGGAGATCGACGCACGGGAAGTGTCAGTGGACACACGGATCGCCAAGGTTTCCCTGGTCGGCGTGGGTATGCGCAGTCACGCGGGTATCGCCAGTCGGATGTTCCGGACGCTGGCGGATGAGTCGATCAACATACAGGTCATCACCACGTCGGAGATCAAGATTTCCGTGGTCATCGAAGAGAAGTATCTCGAACTGGCGGTGCGCGCGCTACACGCCGCATTCGAGCTGGAGCAGGAGACGACGGTCTGATCCGGACTGCCGGGTTGCGACGTATCTTAAGGGAAAGTACAAGGACCTACGAGCCGGGGTACCGCGAAGGCGGACACAGGCCGGACAGATTGCAGGATTGTAAGGAGATGAAGACATGTTGATTCTGACCCGCCGTATTGGTGAGACACTGATGGTGGGCGATGACGTTACCGTTACCGTGCTGGGAGTGAAAGGCAACCAGGTGCGTATCGGCGTCAACGCCCCCAAGGACGTGGCAGTCCACCGCGAAGAGATCTACCAGCGTATCCAGCAGGAACGTGATGGAGACGAGGATCCTGATTCGCACGAGGATCAGTGAAATCCTTCGCCCTGACCCCTGTCATTTTCAAAGACTTGTGCTATCATGGCGCCCGTTTTGGGAGAGGTGGCCGAGTGGCTGAAGGCGCGCCCCTGCTAAGGGTGTATAGGCGTTAAAACCTATCGAGGGTTCGAATCCCTCCCTCTCCGCCACATATAAAAAGGGGGACAGTCCCGATTTTACGAGACCGTCCCCCGATCCGTTTCAATCACTGTGCGCCAGAATCAGAATCCCGGCATCCATTCCACCGAAGCCCAGAACTGTCGTCCCCACGGCGTTGACAGTCGCGATTCAAAACCACCCGAGATCGGTAGCTGCTGTGGACGCTCATTCCAGATATTGTTGATACCAAAACTGAGTGTGAACTCACTGTTCAGGTAGTCATCCAGAATGATGGCATAGCGCGCATCCATGCGGGCCTCGCCATCAATGGTGTCGGGCGCGACCCAGCCATCACCGTATCGGTCAATCGGTACGGCATCAAACTCGATTTCATCCCAGTAGTTCATCGCTACTGACGCGCTCTGGTTGTCGCGGAACCAGTTCATGCGCAGATTGAGCTTGTACTGCGGCAGCGGCGGAGCAATACCTGTATCTGCGTTCTGCATGCCCAGCGCTTCCTGTCGGCCACCGAACAGCCCCTGATACTCATAGGCTGTGTAGTAGGTGCCCTGCAGCGTGGTCGTGAACGTGCCCCAGTTGTTGGTGTTCAGCCGGTACTGTGTCTTCAGGTCAAACAGGTCAACCCACACCGAGGAGATGTTGGTGTCCTGTCGGAAAACGAACTGGACTCTGCCATCATCATCCCTCACTACTGGCGCAGTGGGGTTCTGGGAATACTGTCGCAGCCAGGCATTGGCCTGCTCTCGCGTGGCCGAACCGGGGGTCGGGTCGTAGTTGGCTTCCGTGATTCCGGTGTCTGCCGTGAATTGCTGGAACTGAAACGCCACGGTATCCTCTTCGGTCAGCGAGCGGATCCGGTCGGTGTACTCGATTTCCTGGTAGTCCAGGGAAACGCTGAGACCGTCCAGTTGGCCACCCGGCTCCCAGGTGAAGCCGACATTGCGGATCTCGGAGGTTTCAGGATCCAGATTCGGGTTGCCGGAGCTGCACTGCGCGCCGCCAGTAAGCTGCTGTCCGGTGAACGGGTCCTGACCATCAAAGATCTCGCCGCAGTTCTCACCCGGAATGAAGGGACGAGCCTGTGTCGGTGTCGGAGCCAGGAAGCTTTCTCCCCACGACCCGCGAACCGCGATTTCCGGCGTCGCTTCCCAGCGAAGCGCGATTTTCGGGGTGGTGGTTTCCAGGCCAAAGTCCTTGAAGCGCTCGTGACGTACGGCCAGCTGCGCGTCCAGTGTCTCCAGGATCGGCACCTGAAACTCGGCGAACAGTGCTCGGGCTTCGGAGAAAAATTGCTCGTCCTTGGGCAAAGGGGCGCCCACAACCGTGTTGTAGTCCCAGCCTGCCGAGTCGAACGGGTTGGCAAAATTGTTTTCCTCGACATCACGCCACTGGAAGCCCATGGCCATCTGGACCGTGCCCATCGGCAGCTGGACCACGTCGCCGGTGGCCACTGTTTCGAAAATGTCCAGATAATCACGACCCGTGGTCATATTCTGATCCAGGTCGAAAATCCAGTTGGTCAGTTCCTCACTGTTGCCCAGTTCGGGCCGGTGACTGGGTGCGCGCGGGTCAGAACTGCCGAAAGGATTCCAGTATTCATCGCCATCTGGACCACCGCGTCCTTCCAGAGCCAGTTGTAGTTTGCCCAGGTGTACCGAGTGTGAATCCACCGTGGTTTTCAGTTCCTGTTTGGAGTAATAGGTATACCCAGTCCACGTGTCACTGATGTCATACTCTGCGCCGACCCGAAGGCGGTTGATGCCGGTTTCGGCGTCATATTTCCGGGCGCCGTCCCCGGAGTCGAGGTGTCCGGGCAGATGGGTGTAGGAATGTGCGACCGGACGCCAGGTGAAGGGGGAGACATCGACGCCCCAGGGGTTGGCCGGGTGATCGTCTCTGACGATCAGGACAGCACGGTTGTTGGCGTTCACCGCGGTGGTCGAGGTGGTCCGTAGTTCAGAAACACGGTAGGCGTTGTTCAGGGTGGCATTGAAGCGCAACCAGTCCGTCGCTTCCCAGGTCAGTGTGTTGTAGAGGTTGTAGTCGGTGCTCTCGGCGGAATAGGCGAACATGCTGGTATATTCAAACCGGCAGAAACTGCCCACCGGCACGCCGGACGGCGTGGGCATCTTGCCCTGACCGTGATCGGGATAGCCTTCATTGAATGTGCCACAGGCCGGGTCACGCAGCAGCGGACCACCCAGGGTGCCGCCGTGCGGCGCATACAGGTTGATATTCGGATCGGCGCCGAAATTCTGTCGGAACACGCCAGGATTGCCGGACACAGAGGAACCATCGTCCATCATCCATTCGCGCTGGCGCTCGTATTGCATGAGCGGCGTCTTGGTGCGTGCCTCGGCCGCGCCCACATAGTGAATGCCGTTGTCGAAGGCCTTGCCCCAGAGAGCTGACGCATTCATGTCTTCCATGGCTCCATCCTGTGTGCGCTGGTAGAAGCTGCGCGCCCGGAAGCCTTCAAAGTCCTTGTTGGGGATGATGTTGACCACGCCGGCCACCGCGTCGGATCCGTACAATGCCGAGCCGCCGTCGAGTACAAGCTCGAGTCGGTCAATGGCGATTTCGGGAACCGAGGTGGAGACCGAGGATGAAATGGTGCGCGTGCCGTCGACCAGTGTCAGCGTCGAGTTCTCACCAAGACCGCGCAGGTTGAAGCTCGCTCCCACCGAGTTCTGGGCACCGTCCTGGCTGGACAGTACGTTGGATACCACGTCGGTATTCTGTGTATAGGTCATGTCCCGGATGTAGTTGGACATGCTGGGTGAGCCGGATTCAAACAGATCGGCCTGACTGACCGTGTCGACGGGTGAATTCTGTGCAAAAGCACTGTTTCGGATAAATGAGCCTGTGACGACGACTTCCTCTATCTCCTCGGTTTCGTCCTGGGCCTGTGCGGCCAGTGGGAGGGCGATGGAAGTGGCCAGGCAGGCATTAAGGTGGATCAGGTAGCGCAGCTTGCCGCGTCCGGATAAACGTAGCATGGATCTCTCCTTGTTCAGGTGTTACCAGTTTTCTGATTCTTGTTATTGCATCGGTACTGCATCGAACCGATGCTTCCGATGTACTGGTACTGCCTGCAACCCATGAACGAATGTCAGTGCAGGGATTGCTCCAATAACCGCGTGTCACAGGTATGACACGTTCATTAACTGTAGATCGATATAAAACGTAAATGCAAACAAAGTTACAGAGCGAACGTTCACTTAGAGCGTCCACAGGCGCCGTGGCGGCAGGTTTTCGGGAGATTCCGGGAAGCGCTGGTGCGCTGCGATGACTTGCAATGGCAGCGCGTCGCAATCGAATATGAAGTGACAACAGCATGTCAACAGGGTGGGTCAGCCTCGCTGAAGCTGCATTCCAATTCTGAATGTGTTCATGATATGGTGCAGTCAGGGGCCGCAGGGTGCCCGACACAATAATAACGTGCCCATACAAGGAACCACGTCATGACACCAGGAATTCTCAGGCTGTTGATGCTCGTCTCGCTGTTGCTGCTGTTGTCCTGTCAGCCACCAGTGCAGGCCGAACTTCGGGTACTGTCCAGTGATCCCGGACGGGTCACCGGGGATACCGTGCTGCTGGGCGTGCCGGTGGTCACAGGAATGGACCTGGCATCGCTGGAATTCAGGGTGAATGACCGCCCCGTGGAACCACTGCGCCTGCGCAGCGGGCGTGACGGTCCGGAGGTGCTGTTGGGCGGCCTCGATGCAGGTTCCAGTCAGATTACCGTGAGTGACGGGGACGGTACCATCCTCGACAGTGTCGACGTGGTCAGCCACCCGCTGTCAGGTCCGGTATTTTCAGGGCCACGGCAATATCCTTTCGTCTGTACCTCGGAATTGCAGTGGAACCGATCGCCCCGTGTCGATCACGAAGAAGAGTGGGGATTCCCGGTTCGGGACGATCAGGGAGAGCTGCGGGGCTACAGCAAGGACTGCGGCGTCGAGCCATTCGTCGAGTATCACTATATGACGCTGGATGGGGAATATCGTCCCATGCCGGCGGATGGATCCCGGCCCGATGACCTGGCCAAAACGGAACTTACCGACGGACGTGTTGTGGATTTCATCATCCGTTGGGAACGGGGCACACTGAACCGCTTCCTCTACAGCTTTGCCACCCTGGCCGTACCGGGCGAGTCGCCCCGGGAACCGGGTGGAGAACTGTGGAATGGCAGGCTGTTGTTCCAGTTCCAGGGCGGTGTCGGCATCGGTCATTCGCAGGGGCGGATGGACAATGCCCGTGCCCGACACGCTGAAGCGCTGGGGCGGGGCTACGCCGTGATCTACTCCACCGGCACGCGCACGGGTGAACACTATAATCTCGAGGTGGGCGGCGAGACGGCGTTGATGGTGAAGGAGCACTTCATCAAGCGTTTCGGCCAGCCCCTGTATACCGTGGCCGTCGGTGGCTCGGGCGGAGCCATCCAGCAATATGTCTATGCCCGGAATCATCCGCAACTACTGGATGGCGGCGTACCCCAATACGCCTATCCCGACATGGTGACCCAGACCATACATGTCGGTGACTGTGAGCTGCTGGAGCATTACATGGACGTCACCGACCGCGACAACCCACGCTGGCGGGAAACCGGAAACCGCAGCCTGCTGGTAGGATTGAATGCCACCGACGCGGTGCCCGATCCATTGGCCGATGCCAAGCGTCAGCTCGGCTATGCCAGCGCCCCGGGTTCCACCGAATGCCTGCCCGGGTGGCGCGGCCTGACTCCGTTGAGCATGAATCCCCATTACGGCCAGGTGCCGGAACAGGAGAAGATGCAACCACCACGGCTGATGGAAGAGGTGGAGTGGACCCACTATGATGATCTGCGCAATATCTACGGCCTGGATGACCGGGGCCGGCCACGGGTGCCCTGGGACAATGTCGGGGTGCAGTACGGGCTGGAGTCCGTGCGCGACGGTGCCATTACCCCGGAGGAGTTTCTCGATGTCAATGCCATGGTGGGGGGCTGGAAGCATCCTTCGGAGATGGTGCAGGAAGGCTTTCCCTTTCTGGGTGAGTTGACGCCGGAGAATTTCGATCCCTGGAGCCGTCGCAACATGAATCTGTCACCGGATGGCGAGACCCCGGCCCCGCGTACCGCGGGGGACGTCGAGGCAATACGCAACCTGCATGAACATGGCATGGTGTTCGATGGTGAACTGACCATGCCGGTGATTGACTGGCGGCACTACCTGGAGCACCAGCTGGACATGCACAACACGCATCAGTCCTTTGCCATCCGCCAACGCATTCGCGAGCGGATGGGCCACAGTGACCACCACGTGGTCTGGTTCACCGACGCCCGGCCGGAACCGGCGCACGATCAGACCATGGAGGCGCTGGAGGTAATGCACGACTGGCTGATGAACCTCCGTGACAACCCGGGCGCCGGGTTGGCCGCGACCCGGCCGGAGGCCGCCACGGATGCCTGCTTCGACACGGATGGCAGTGAGCTGGCCCGGGGAGAGGAGGTCTGGGACGGGATCCTGGACGAAGGGCCGCCGGGTGCCTGTACGTCCCGGTTCCCGACGTACTCGACGTCCCGCATCGAGGCGGGTGCGCCGATTACCGGTGACGTGTTCAAATGCGCGCTGAAGCCAGTGGAGCAGGCGTTGCAGGATGGCACTTACGGTGACTGGCAGCCGGATGCCGCCCAGCGCCAGCGTCTACAGGAGATTTTTCCGCAGGGTGTGTGCGATCATTCCCGCCCTGGTCCGGGTCATCCCGAACACTGAAGGCGGTGCTGCGACACAGGCTGTCGCTCCGGTGCTGGAGACTGCGGGGCAGTCGCGCTAGACTTTGCACGATTCACCGCACTCATTCGTGAAAAGGAGATTCCGGGAGCCGATCCTGTTTCATCATGGCGTTGCATCTATTCAGCTCCAACCGTGTCGAACTGTTGCAGCAAGCCCTGGCTCTGCGTCTCGACAGGAAGCCGCCGCCCCCGTTCCAGGCCGAGCAGATCATCGTGCCGGGCATGGCCATGGCGCGCTGGCTGAATCTGCAGCTGGCCCGGACCCTGGGAATCGCCGCGCACATCGAATACCGGCTGCCAGCCCACTGGATCTGGGAGATGATGCGCATCGTGCTGCCGGATGTGCCCGATCACGACCCGCTGGATCGTGATATGGCCACCTGGCGCCTGTTCGCTCTGTTGCCCGACCTGGTCGGGCAGCCGGAGTGCGCACCGCTGCGTCGTTATCTGCAGGACGACGATGACGGAGTGAAGCGCTGGCAACTGGCCGGGCGCATCGCTGACGTGTTCGATCGCTATCAGTTCTACCGCCCCGACTGGATCCGGGACTGGAGCGCCGGCGGCTGTTCGGGTGTCGGTCGGGACGATCCCTGGCAGCCGTTACTCTGGCGCGCCATGACCGAGGGTCTGGAAGGTGTCCATCGCGTGGCTCTGATCGACCGTCTGCCGCGGGCTCTGCCGGCGGCGAGCGAAGTGCTGCCAGAGCGCCTCAGCCTGTTCGCGTTGTCGTCGCTACCACCATTGCTGGTGGATGTCTTCCGTGAACTGGCCGGCCATACTGAAGTATTGTTCTTCCAGCATAGCCCCACCGACCAGTACTGGGCCGATCTGGTCAGCGAGAAACAGGCGGCACGTCAGCGCCTGCATGATCCGGAGAGGGCAATGTACACGGACACCGGTGACGAGCTGCTGGTTTCATGGGGGCGGCAGGGGCAGGCCTTCCAGGATCTTCTGCTGGACAGTGATCTGCTGGACAACGGTCCCATGGAAGACTACCGGCGCCCCGACGGGGGGCGTCTGCTGTATCAGGTGCAGCGCGGGATCTACGACGCCAGTGCAGTGCCGGGTGGTCTGGATCATGACGACAGTCTGAGCGTGCACATCTGTCACAGTCCCCTGAGAGAGTGCCAGGTGTTGCATGACCATCTGCTCGAAGCGTTGCAGCGCGACCCCTCGTTGAAACCGGAAGACATCCTGGTGATGATCCCGGAGGTCAGCCGCTATGCACCCTACATCGAGGCGGTTTTCCGGCGTGATGAAAGTCGACCGTTCATTCCATGGAACCTTTCCGACATCACGGTATCCGATGAATGTCCGCTGTTGCGCGTGTTTCTGCAATTGCTGGCGCTTCCGGAGAGTCGATTGCCCTGGTCGGAACTGATGTCGTTGCTGGAGGTACCAGAGGTGGCGCACCGGTTCGGGCTATGCGCTGATGACGTGGATGCGCTGGCTGAAGCGCTGGATCAGGCGCAGGCCCGCTGGGGGCTGGACACCGAGCATCGCCGGTCCATGGGCTTGCCGCCTCATCCACAGAACACCTGGCAGCATGCGCTGGACCGGCTCATGGCGGCTCATGCCCTGGGGGCCTTGCGGGATGCTGGCGGCGAGAGCGGCGCCGATCCGATGCTATGGCAGGGTGTGGCCGCGGCTTCCGTTGTTGCTGGCCCGTCGGCGCTCGGGCGTTTTGCACAGTTGCTGGATCGGCTTCACGAATGGCGCGGACAGTTGAGCGGGGAGTGCAAGGCAGTCGAGTGGCAGCAACGGATCAATGCCCTGACGGAGCAATTTTTCCATGTGACACCTGACGAGGATGATTCCCTGCAGCCGGTACGCGATGCACTGGCCTCGCTGGTGGATGCGATGGGTACGCTGCCCTTGTCTGGCGCCGTGGTCCGGCTCTGGCTGGAGCAGCAATTGGGCAGCAATACGCAGCGGGGTCGCTATTTCAGTGGCGGGGTCACGTTCTGTGGTATGCGTCCGATGCGCAGCATGCCGTTCCGGTTCATCTGTCTGCTGGGTATGGACGATGCGGTTTTCCCGCGCCGGGACCGACCGGCTGAATTCGACGGCATGGCGGATGACTGGCGCGCGGGTGATCCCCGTAAGGGTGACGAGGATCGGTATCTGATGTTGGAGACGCTGCTCAGCGCTCGTGATCAGCTCTATATCAGCTACGTCGGACGCAGTCTGCAGAGCAATGAGCCGCGCCAACCTTCCACGCTGGTACAGGAACTGATCGATCATGTCACCGGCCGGATGTCGGAGGAAAGTGCGCGGAAAGTGGCGGGCACTGTGCACCCGATGCAGCCCTTCAGTCCGGACAATTACCACGCACCCGGGCCAGCCTCGCATGACCGTTTCTGGTACTCGGTAGCACGGTCACTGCCGGCCACCGGCGCAAGGCCGATACGTACGGCACGCTGGCCCACCGAGCGGCTGACTCTGCCCGACGAGTTACACGGCACGGTGGACCTGTCCACGCTGCGTCGCTTTCTGCGTAACCCGGTCGGCATATTCTACACTGATCGATTAAAGATACGGTTTGACGAGGAGGCAGAAAGTGAAGACCTGGAGCCGTTTGATCTGGGCGGGCTGCAGTTCTGGCAATTGCGGCGGCGGATGATCGACTCGGCCCTGAAAGGGCGGACGCTGCCCCGGGATGTTTTGTTGGCGGAAGGCGTTCTGCCCCATGGACGTCTTGCCGATTGGGTGCTTGACGATGCCCGTGAAGGAATCGAGCCGGTGCTCGACAGTATTAGCGAGTATATCACCAGGACCCCTGAAACCGCACACATTACCGTGGTCCTGCCGGATGGTACAACTGTCACTGGTCAGGTGGGCGCCTGGTATCCGGCAGTGGGTCATCTGAGCGTGACACCATCGAAATTCCGGGGCCAACAGTTGCTGTTGCTATGGCTGGATCACCTGGCACTGTGTGCATCCGGTCGGTTGCAGGAAGGTGAAGCGTCCCTGCTGGTGACCGGCGATGACAGGGAGTGCCGGATCCCGTTCATGGGCCGGGAACGGGCGCTGTCCGGGCTGGAGGACCTGGTGCGGATGTATTCCGAGGGTCTGCGGCGACCGTTGCCGGTGTCGCGGTCTGGCAGCTATGCAATGGCGAAGAAGCAGAGCAGCGGTCAGCCGGATGCCGGTCTTGATGCAGCGGCGGCCTTCTGGAAACCGGACAATGACGGGTATCGGGACAGCGATGCCACCGACATCTATCTGCAGGCATTGATCCATGCCGGCGCCTGCCCGCCGCACAAAGCCGATGAATTTTCCGAGGTGGCGTGGCGACTGTATGGCCCGATCGCCGACTGCATGCCAGAGGGGAAATTGCCATGACGGGCGCGCGTGCACGGATTCTCGACGCCTCGGCGTTACAGGGGCTGCCATTGCACGGCCTGAAGCTGATCGAGGCGAGTGCTGGTACCGGCAAGACGCACACCATCGCGAATCTCTATCTGCGCTATGTCCTGGAAGGGCTGAGTCCGCGGGACCTGCTGGTCGTCACCTTTACCAACGCCGCCACGGATGAATTGCGTGGCCGGATCCGGCAGCGGCTGCATCGCCTGTTGAGGCAGCTGCGGTCGATCGATGCGAAACAGGCCGTGGAGGAAGTGAAGGATGCTTTCGAGCAGGGTCTGCTGGATCAATTCAGCGTCGATGCCCAGGCACGGGAGCGCGCGGTCCGGCAGTTGACGCTGGCGGTGCGCAGCATGGACGAGGCCGCAATCCATACCATTCACGGATTCTGCCAGCGGGCGTTGACCGACCATGCCTTCCACAGTGGCCAGTCCATGGAGGTCACGCTGCTGGCCGATGACTCCGCGTTGTGGGAGGAGGCGCTGCGGGATTGGTGGCGCCGCCGCATCACCATGCTGGAGCGCTGCGATCTTGACGCCGTGATGGAGGCGATCGGTGGATTCGGTTCACTCCTGCAGCGCCAGAAAGCACTGCGGGATAGCGAATACAGGAAGTGGTTCCCCCAGCCATCTCCCCGGGTGGATGACGTGTTCGAACAGCGTCAGCAGCTCCTTGGCGAACTGCACCGACTTGCGCGGACGTGGACAAAAAGGGCCAGGGAGCTCTGTGAGCCGCTGTTGCATTCCAAGGCATTGAGGCGCACGAGGGATAATGGCCTCAAGCCGGATCGACTGCCGGCTGTGCTGGAGGAACTCGATGCCTGGTGGCGCTCTGGTGTCCATGATGAACTCCATCCACAGTTCAGGCTGCTATGTCAGCGGTATCTGCTGGACAATGTGAAGCCATCCGCTGCGGCGAAGGGTGGGGATGCCGCGCTTGAGGACCCGTTCTTCGAACAGTGTCAGGCGGTATGGGACGCCGCCGCTGAGCAGCGGGAGCACTTGGCCGTAGCGCTGTTGTACGAGGCCCATCAGGACGCCAGCGCAGCCGTGGAGCGACGCAAGCTTCAGCGTCATGTGATGGCCTACAGCGACCAGCTGACCCGTCTGTCCGATGCGCTGCGGGGAGAGAGCGCGGAGTCGCTGGCGGATCATCTGAGGCGCCGTTTTCCCGTGGCGATGATCGACGAGTTCCAGGATACCGATGCCCTGCAGTACCACATATTCCGATGTATCTATCCGGACCGTCTGCTGGAGGCGGATGCCATGGCGTCTCCGCCGGTGGAGACCCGTGCGGGTCTGCTGGCCCTGATCTTGATCGGTGACCCCAAGCAGGCCATCTACAGTTTCCGGGGCGGTGATATTTTCACCTATATGGAGGCGCGCCGATCGGCGGCAGGGCAGCGCTACACACTGGGGACGAACTGGCGTTCGAGCCCGGGATTGATCGAGGCGGTCAATACGCTGTTCCTGTCACGTGACGAGGCCTTTCTGTATCGGAAAGCCATCGAGTTTGAAGCGGTCGCACCAGCTGAAAAGCCGCACAGAAAGCTCCAGCGTGATGGCCAGGTACAGGTGCCCCTGACGCTCTGGCGGATGCCGATGAATCCGGACCAGTACAGAGACGGCCGGGCAAAACCATGGAGCAAGGCTCAGGCTGAATCCATGGCGGCCGGCGCCAGCGCCGCCGAAATCGCCCGCCTGCTGGATGGTCACACCCGGCTTGGGGACAGAGGGTTGCGGGCTGGGGATATCGCGGTACTCGTTCCGACACACGATAAAGGGACGACCGTGCGGCGGCAGCTAGCCGCTCAGGGTATTGCGGCAGTGACCGTGAGTCGCCACAGCGTATTCGACAGCGAGGAGGCTCGCGGGCTGTTGCTGTTGCTGCGCGGCATTGTCCATTGCCATGATCGTCGCCGCATGCGTCAGGGGCTGGGCAGCAGTCTGCTGGGGCACGGCTATCAGACGCTGGCCGCCTGTATCGAGGAGGAAGCAGACTGGCTTGACTTTGCCACCCGGCTTCGCGAACTCCATGAGGAGTGGCGGCGAAGTGGTTTCATGGTGGCCTTCCAGCGCCTGATGCAAGTGCTGGACGTAGGGGAGCGGATGGCAGCCGGCTCCGATCCGGAACGTCGCATGACCAATGTGTTGCAACTGGCGGAATTGATACAGCAACAGTCGGTGGTCACTCCGGGCATGGAGGGCCTGCTGGCCTGGTACGAGCGGCAGCTGCAGGAAAGCGACACGGAAGAGAGCGAGCTGCGCCTGGAAAGTGACAGTGATCTGGTGCATATCATCACCATCCATGCCAGCAAGGGCCTGCAGTATCCGGTGGTCTTTCTCCCGTTTCTGTCGACTACGAGAATCGTGGAGCAGAAGAGGGAGCAGGTGGTGCATTTCCATGATGAGGAGGGCCGGGCCTGTACCGACCTGCGGCCAGTGAGTGATGAGTCCAATCTGCTGCTCGCCGACCGGGAGCGTCTCGCGGAGGACGTGCGTCTGTTGTACGTGGCCATGACCCGTGCTGAGACGAAGCTCTATATGACCTGGGGGAATGTGGGCAACAGCGGTGGGGCGGCCGGGCACACGGCACTGGCCTGGCTGCTGTACAGCGACAGGTCGGCGGACAGCCTGCTGCGTGAGCGTTTCAAGGCAGCCCCGGGTGCGGATGAGGAAACGTTCACGGCACCACTGCTGGCGCTTCAGCGGAAAGCTCCGGATGTTATTCATTGCGAAGAGTTGCCGGTCAAGGAAGACGCGGGTGGGCCGGTCAATAACCACATTGACGAGTCATTACCCGAACTGGCCGTGGCCGGCTTCAATGGCCGCATCGATACCGACTGGCGCATTGCCAGCTTCAGTGCCCTGACGCGGGATGTGCATCAGATGCCTCACGACGGCAGTCCCCGCACCGGTCTGGATCCGATTCTGGATTTCCCGGCTGGCAGCCGCATCGGGCTGTACCTGCACTCTGTGCTGGAGGAGCTGGACTTCACGGGCGATATACGTGAACAGACCAGCGCATTGCATGGGAAGCTGGCGCCCCGCTATGGGCTGGACGTGGAGGGCCACCTGCACACGGTCTGTGACTGGATGGAACAGGTCACGGGCGCTGCGCTGGGCGTGGACGAGCTGCGGTTGGCCGACATCCCGCCGTCACGCCGGCTCAATGAACTGACTTTCGATTTCACGGTCGGATCCATGGACATGGATGCGCTGAACCGGGATCTGACGATGCTGGCCGGGCGTCAACTGGCGCCGATCGAGGCGAGCGACTTCAAGGGCCTGGTGACCGGTGTCATCGACCTGGTTTTCGAGCATGACGGGCGCTTCTATCTGGCCGACCACAAAAGCAATTTCCTCGGTGGTGCGCTGGACGACTATCGGGAGGAGAAACTGGGGCAGGCAGTGCTGGATCGCCGCTATGACGTGCAATATCTGCTGTACTCGGTGGCACTGCATCGGTATCTCGGTCACCGCCTGCCTGGCTATGACTACGATGACCATTTTGGCGGGGCATTCTATTTCTTTCTGCGTGGCATGCGAATGGACCATGGTCCCTCCACGGGCATCTGGCACCGCAGGCCGAAGCGTGCGTTGATCGAGGGGTTGGACAGGCGATTGCAGTATGGATGAGCTGAGTGACAGAGACGGGCTGGTGCAGTGTCTTGCGGAGGAGCGAATCGATCCGTTTTCACTGCAGTTCGCCCGCTTCATACAACGACATGTCGGCGATGATTCGCGGGAGATGCTGGCGCTCGGCGCCGCGCTGGTGGCGCAGCGCAACCTGCAGGGAGATGTCTGTGTGGATCTGGCGGCACTGGAGGGGCGGCCGCTGTTTCCCGATCCTCACGAGCCGGCGCGGACGCCCGCGCCACTGGGGCCGTCGCTGTCCTCATGGCACCAGGCCTTGCGCCCGTTGTCCGCCGCGGTGGGCGAACCGGGCGATTACAGACCCCTGATTCTGGACGGACATCGGCTCTACCTGCATCGCCTGTGGCGTGATGAGCAGATTGTTGCCACCTCCATCCGGGCCAGGCTGGCCGGTACAGCACCCCTGGTGGAAGAGCCGGTCAGGTCGTCGGTGGAAGGCGTCGACTGGCAGACCCTGGCCGCAGTACTGGCCGCTTCACGGCATTTTGCCGTCATTTCCGGCGGTCCCGGTACGGGCAAGACCACCACTGTGATCCGGGTGCTGGGCCTGTTGTTGCGACAGAACCCGCGGCTGCGCATCGCGTTGGCCGCGCCCACCGGCAAGGCAGCGGCCCGGATGGTCGAGTCCATCCGGCAGCGCAAGTCGGAGCAGGCCCTGGACGACGACACCGCTGCACGGATTCCCGACGCTGCCTCCACGCTTCACCGTCTATTGGGCCTGCGACCGGGCGGAGGAAGCCGGCACGGGCCTGGCCGTCCGCTACCGGTGGATTGTCTGGTCATCGATGAGGCCTCGATGATCGATCTGGGGCTCATGGCGCGGATACTGGAGGCGCTGCCGCTCAGTGCCCGACTCATCCTGCTGGGCGACCGTGAACAGCTGGCGTCCGTGGATGCCGGCAATGTACTGGGCGACATCACCGGACAGGGGTGTGCACTACAATATTCGCCCGCCACGGCACAGGCCCTGGAACGGGCCACCGGCCTGCCGTCCGAGACTCTGGAGCAAGATCCCTCGGCGCCCGCGATTGCCGACGCCATAGGGCTGTTGCGCACCAGCTATCGGTTCAGTGGCGAGGGAGGCATCGGTCGCCTGGCGAGACTGATCAACGCCGGTGATGGCGAGGGCGTCGTGGACATGTGCCGCGCGGAGACGCCAACCGGCGGGGAGGTGGAATGGCTGGAGAGTGTCGATCATCTGCCCCGTTCCGAATTGCTCGAGCGTGCATTGCAAGGTTACGCCCACTTCCTTCGCTGCGACGACATCAACGCGGCCCTGGCTGGATTCGAACGGATACGCGTGCTCTGCGCGCAGCAACGCAGCGACCTGGGGGTGGCGGCATTGAATCACCGGATCGAAGCCGGTCTGGTTTCCAGGGCGTTGATCCGTGGGGGGGATGCCTACAGGGGTCGACCCGTGCTGATCACCACCAACGATCGTGAGTTGGAGTTATTCAATGGGGATACAGGACTGCTTTGGCCGGACGCGGAGGGAGATCTGCGCGCCTGGTTCCGGCAGGCCGATGACTCACTGCGTGACGTGGCAGTAGGCATGCTGCCGGAGCATGTCACCGCCTGGGCCATGACCATCCACAAATCCCAGGGCTCGGAATTCGACGAAGTGCTGCTGGTACTGCCCGCGGACACTCACAATCCGCTGTTGAGCCGCGAACTGGTGTACACCGGTGTCACCCGTGCCCGGCGTCGTGTGGTGCTGCATGCGGGAGAGGCGGCTCTGCGGACCGCCTGCACTCGGCGTGTGCAACGCGATTCCGGCCTGGCGGAGGCGCTGGGTTGGCCGGATCAGTCGGCCCGCAAAGACCCGGCCGATCCCTGATAGAATGACCGAAAAGAGAGACAGTCCCGGTTTTCAAAAAGAGGGACAGTCCCCATTTTTCATCCTTTTCATGGAGGCAGGACAGACTATGACACTGAATGACATCAACAACATCTGCGTGGTCGGCGCCGGCAACATGGGGCATCAGATTGCCCTGCAGGCAGCGATCTGTGGTTATACGGTCAAATGCTTCGACGTCAGTCAGGAAACCCTGAAAAAAGCTGATCGCTTCGTCGATGACTACCTGCCGGGCCGCGTGAAGAAGGAGCGCCTGACACAGGAGCAGGCCGACCAGGCCCGGGCCAACATCCGCTTTGTCGATACCCTGGAAGAAGCGGCAAAGGAGGCCGATTTTGTCATCGAGGCGGCCACCGAGGTGCTGGATCTGAAGCGCCGCATTTTCACGGATCTGGACCGCATCGCCCCGAAGCATGCCATTCTGGCCACTAACAGCTCGGCCATTGTCAGTTCGCGCATCGCCGACGCCACCCGGCGCGAGGACAAGGTGGTCAACATGCACTTCTTCAACCCCGCGCTGGTCATGAAACTGGTCGAGGTGGTGCAGGGGCCACATGTCTCCGATGAGACTGCCGATCTCACGATGGCCCTGTGCGAGGACCTGAAAAAGGTGCCGGTACGTCTGAAAAAGGAGGTCGACGGGTTCCTGCTGAATCGCATCTTCGCGGCCATCAACAAGGAAGCCAACTGGCTGCTGGAGATGGGTGTGGCGGAAGTCGAGGATATCGACAATGCCTGCGTCTACGGCGCCGGTCATCCAATGGGACCATTCCGCCTCAATGACCTGACCGGCCTCGACCTGAGCTTCATTATGGCCACGGAAAAGTTCCGTGCCAGCGGTGACCCGGCCGATCTCCCCGGACCGCGGCTGACCGAACACTATGTGAAAGGGGAATACGGCGAAAAAACCGGCAAGGGCTGGTATGACTACACGAAGTGACGGGGTGATCCCAGAGGACCGGGACGCCGAAGATCGAATGGACGGGGCCTGTGGCGAAGCCACGGTGGACGAGGCCATTGTGGCTCCCACCGGAGCCATGGAGCTGCTGTCACAGCTGGAGGTGCAGCGCCTGCACGAGATCGGTCACGGCGAGATCTATGAGCTGTTCCGCCGCTGCGCACTGGCGGTACTGAATTGTGATGATCGCTCGGACAGCGCGGAAGAGGTGTACCGGCGTTTCCCGGATTTCAATATCGAGATCCAGCGCCGCACTAGAGGGCTGCGGTTGCGTGTCAGCAACGCACCCGCCTGTGCCTTTGTGGATGGCGTCATGCTCAATGGTGTGCGCGATCATCTGTTCGCCGTATTGCGCGACATCGTTTTCGTCAGCAGTGAACTGTATCGGCCGCCGGAGAGCGGCGTGACGGACTACGAGTCGATCCGCATCCGGGAACAGCGTCCCGACGAACCCGGCGTGATCAAAAATCTGGTATTCGATGTGTTGCGTAATGCCGGCACCCTGCAACCGCGCCAGCCGCCCAGACTGGTAGTATGTTGGGGGGGACATGCCATCAGCCGCGAGGAATATGACTACAGCAAGCAGGTCGGCTATCAGGTCGGCCTGCGCGGCCTGGACATCTGTACCGGCTGTGGGCCCGGTGCCATGAAAGGGCCCATGAAAGGCGCCACGATCGGCCATGCCAAACAACGCATCAACGGTGGGCGTTATATTGGAATCAGCGAGCCTGGCATCATCGCCGCCGAATCGCCCAACCCCATCGTCAATCAGCTGGTGGTGCTGCCGGATATCGAAAAGCGCCTGGAAGCCTTCGTGCGCCTGGGGCACGGCATCGTCGTATTCCCCGGCGGAGTGGGTACGCTGGAGGAAATCCTGTTCCTGCTGGGTACGTTGATGGACGAGACCAACCGTGACATCCATGTACCGTTGATTTTCACTGAACCCGGGTCCAGCAAGGGTTATTTCCGCCAAGTCGAGGCGTTCCTGGTGCAGGCACTGGGCGAGTCCGTCCGGAATTACTATGAGATCATCGAGGATGATCCGGAGTCCGTGGCCCGCAGCATGAAGCAGGGTATTGCCACGGTGCGGCGCCAACGCCTGCGCTCCAGGGATGCTTTCTACTACAACTGGCTGCTGACTATTCCGGAGGCCATGAAGCGCCCGTTCGAGGTCAATCATCAGAATATGGCTGCCCTGCGGCTGGACAGTACGTTGCCGCCGGGGCAGCTGGCCGTAAACCTGCGTCAGGCCTTCTCCGGTATCGTGGCCGGCAACGTCAAGGATCGTGGCGTGCGTCTGGTGCGAGAGCAGGGGCCCTTCCGGCTGCATGGCGACCCGGCCATCATGGAGGCCATGGACGGGCTGCTCCAGGCATTTGTGGCGCGGGGCCGGATGAAGCTGGCCGCCGATGAGTACCATCCCTGCTATACCATCACTGCCACTGAGTGATGTGTCGAGCGCTGCCAGAATACTTGACTAAAATACTCGGATATCTGATAATTCGAGTACATGTTCGAGCGGGTACGTCTACGTCTCCCCGTTGATCTATTGAGGTATATCATGGCTGAACAGGTCGAGGATCTGATCCGTAAGGATTATGCGGCGGGTTTCCATTCCGCGATCGAGTCCGATACGTTGCCCCCCGGGCTCAACGAGGACGTGGTCCGTTTCATCTCCGCCAAGAAGAACGAGCCGGAGTGGATGCTGGAGTGGCGCCTGAAAGCCTATCGCGCCTGGCGGGAGATGGATGAGCCGGACTGGGCTCACGTCCATTACCCGAAGATCGACTTCGACGCGATCTCCTATTACAGTGCGCCGAAAAGTATGGAAGATCGGCCGCAGAGCCTGGATGAGGTCGATCCCGAGCTGCTCGAGACCTACGAGAAGCTCGGCATCCCGCTGCACGAGCAGGAAGCGCTCGCCGGCGTGGCTGTCGATGCCGTGTTCGACTCGGTCTCCGTGGTCACCACCTTCCGCAAGAAACTGTACGAAGCCGGAGTGATCTTCTGCTCGATCAGCGAGGCGTTGCAGGATTACCCGGAGCTGATCCGGAAGCACCTGGGCACCGTGGTGCCGCAGCGCGACAACTTCTTTGCGGCGCTGAATTCCGCCGTGTTCTCCGATGGCTCTTTCGTCTATATTCCCAAGGGCGTGAAGTGCCCGATGGAGCTGTCCACCTATTTCCGCATCAACGAGCTCAACACCGGGCAGTTCGAGCGCACGCTGATCGTGGCCGAGGAAGGTTCCGAAGTCAGCTACCTGGAAGGCTGCACGGCGCCCATGCGCGACGAGAACCAGCTGCATGCCGCCGTGGTCGAGCTGGTGGCCATGGACGATGCGAAGATCAAGTATTCCACGGTGCAGAACTGGTACCCCGGCGACAAGGACGGCAAGGGTGGCATCTACAACTTCGTCACCAAGCGGGGCATGGCGCATCGCAATGCCCATATTTCCTGGACTCAGGTCGAGACCGGTTCCGCCGTGACCTGGAAGTATCCGAGCTGCATCCTGAAGGGGGATAACAGCGTCGGTGAATTCTATTCGGTGGCCCTGACCAATAACTGGCAGCAGGCGGACACTGGAACCAAGATGATCCATCTGGGCAAGAACACCCGCTCTACCATCATCGCCAAGGGTATTTCCGCCGGGCAAAGCCAGAGCGCCTATCGGGGCCTGGTGCGCATCAATCCGGGGGCGGAAGGGGCGCGTAACTATACGCAGTGCGACTCGCTGTTGATCGGCGATCAGTGCGGTGCTCACACATTCCCGTATATCGAGAATCGGAACAACAGCGCGGTGATCGAACACGAGGCGACCACCTCGCGAGTCAGCGACGACCAGATGTTCGTGTGTCAGCAGCGCGGCCTGGATGAAGAAAAAGCCGTGTCGATGATCGTCAATGGCTTCTGCCGCGAAGTGTTCCGGGAACTGCCGATGGAATTCGCCGTGGAAGCCGGCAAGCTGCTGGAAGTCAGTCTGGAGGGCTCGGTCGGCTGATCAGCCGGTCGCGCCCAAGGGTGCCGCACCTCATTCAATAATCTGTTGAACGGAAACTGTTATGCTGGAGATCAACGAGCTCAGCGCCGCCGTGGAAGGCGAGCCGATCCTGAAAGAACTGAGCCTGTCCATCGGGGATGGAGAGGTGCATGCCATCATGGGGCCGAACGGCTCGGGCAAGAGCACGCTGGGCAATGTGCTGACCGGCCGTGAAGGCTACGAGATCACCGGCGGTTCCGTCCGGTTCAACGGGAAGGACCTGCTGGAGATGGACGTACAGGAGCGGGCGCATGAAGGTGTGTTCCTGGCCTTTCAGTATCCGGTGGAAATTCCCGGCGTCAGCAACATGGAATTTCTGAAGACGGCCGTTGACGCCAAACGCAAGCAGGCTGGCCAGGAGCCGATGTCCTCGGTGGATTTCATGAGGCTGGCCCGCGAGACCAGCAAGCAGGTTCAGCTCGATCCGTCGTTCCTCAAGCGTGGCGTCAATGAAGGCTTCTCCGGGGGCGAGAAGAAGCGCAACGAGATCCTGCAGATGATGCTACTGGAGCCCTCACTGTGCATACTGGATGAAACCGATTCGGGTCTGGACATCGACGCGTTGCAGATCATCGCCGATGGCGTCAACGCGATGCGTGACGAGAAGCGCAGCTTTCTGGTTGTCACCCATTATCAACGCTTGCTGGACTACATCGTACCGGACAAGGTGCATGTGCTGGCCGGTGGACGTATCGTCAAGACCGGTGGCAAGGAACTGGCCCTGGAGCTGGAGAAAAAAGGCTACAGCTGGCTGGAAGACGAGGTGGCGTGAGCATGAGTGATTTCCAGCAACAGGCACTGAAACTGGCCGCGCTGCAGCGGCGTGGTCACGATGCCGGATGGCTGTCCGACCTGCGGGAGAGCGGGGCGCGGCAGTGGATGCGCTCCGCCTGGCCCGGCCGCAAGACCGAGCTGTGGAAATACACGCCGCTGAAGGCCTTGCAGAATCAGTCCTTCGAGGACTGGGCGCAACCGCAGCCTGGTTGGCAGGACGACATCGAATTGTTGCCGGTGAATGGGTGCCGCCTGGTGTTTGTCAACGGTGTCTTTGACGAGACACAGTCCGATGCTCTGCCGTCGCAGGTGTCCCTTTTCAGTCGTGCCAGCGAGCAGGGTCAGCAGGTGCTGCGTGACACACTGGGTACTGTCCTGGACACCGAGCGCCATCTGTTCGCCGCCCTGAGTAACGCCTGGGCCGACGAGGGTGTGCTGCTGCACGTACCGGCCAACACCGTGCTGGAGCAGCCGGTATATGTCGTGCATGTGTCCACCCCGCAGGCTCAGCCCTCGGTGGCCAGTACACGGGTGCTGGCCGTGCTGGAGCAGGGCTCGAAGGCGGAGCTGATTGAGCATTACGTGTCGGCGGGTCAACAGCAGAACGGTTTTGTCAACGCGCTGACCGAGGTCTCGATGGGCGCCAATGCCGCTTTCCGGCATACGCGCATCAACCTGGAAGACGAGAGCCTGCTGCACATCGGTGGCGTACACGTCGCCTTGCATCGTGATGCCCGTTTCGAGGGATTCACGATTGCCGAGGGCAGCGAGCTGAAGCGTATCGACTACCAGGTAACTCATCGCGAGCCCGGCGCGCATCTGGGACTCGACGGAGTCTACCTGGCACACGGGCACCAGCTGCTGGACTACCACACCAATATTGAGCACGCGGCCCCGCATGGCACCACGGACGAAGTGTTCCGTGGCATCATCGGCGACCGCGCCAGGGCCGTATTCAACGGGCGGATCCATATTCACCCGCACGCCCAGAAAACACTGGCCGAGCTCAGCAATAGAAACCTGCTGACCTCGCGAACGGCCGAGATCGACACCAAGCCGGAACTGGAGATCTACGCGGACGACGTGCGCTGTGCACACGGCGCCACAGTCAGTCAGCTGGACGGCACGGCGTTGTATTATCTGCAGAGTCGGGGCATCACCGCCGAGCAGGCCCGCGTCATGCTCAGTTTCGGCTTCATCAATGAACTGCTGCAGCAGATACCGCGTGAGGAGATCCGCGAATACCTGCAGCGACACCTGCAGGTGCTGTTCGAGCGCAGTGACAGCCTGATCGGCGATGCCGGCCCGCTGGAGCTGCACGATGACGCGGCCCCGGCGGATGCTGGAGGGAAGCACTGATGGTGGAAGCCGTAACGCCCATGAACCGGACGCTACCGACCTTTGATGCGGAACGCGTACGCCGTGACTTCCCGATTCTGCAGCAGCAGGTCAACAGGAAGCCGCTGGCTTACCTGGATAACGCAGCGACCACGCAGAAGCCCGTGACGGTCATCGATGCGATCAGTGACTACTACCGACACGACAACAGCAATGTACACCGCGCCGCCCATGCCCTGAGTGATCGGGCCACGGCACAATTCGAGCAGACGCGGAGCGATGTGGCCACGTTCATCAACGCGGCCGAAAGGCACGAGATCATCTGGACCCGCGGCACCACCGAGGCCATCAACCTGGTGGCCAATAGCTGGGGCCGCAAGAATCTGAAGGCGGGTGATCGCATTCTGCTGTCCGCCATGGAACACCATTCCAACATCGTACCCTGGCAGATGGTCGCGCAGGAGACCGGTGCCGAGATCGTCGTTATTCCCGTGGATGAGACCGGGACCCTGGATATGGACGCCTTCCGTGGGCTGCTGGATGAGCGCGTGAAGATGGTGGCGATCGTGCATGTCTCCAATGCGCTGGGCACGGTCAATCCGGTAGCGGAGATAACGCGACTGGCGCATGAGGCTGGCGCGCGGGTGCTGATCGATGGTGCCCAGGCCGTGGGCCATTTTCCGGTGGATGTACAGGCGCTGGACTGTGATTTCTATGCGTTTTCCGCGCACAAGATGTTCGGGCCCACCGGCATTGGTGTACTGTATGGCCGTACCGAGCTGCTGGAAACCATGCCGCCGTATCAGGGCGGCGGCGAGATGATCGAGACCGTGAGCTTCGATGGCACTGTCTATGGCGGATTGCCGTACCGCTTTGAAGCTGGCACACCGGATATTGCCGGAGTCATCGGTCTGGGTGCGGCGGTGGCGTATCTGTGGGATCTGGATCGCAGCGGGGCGGCGATGCATGAGCAGGCCTTGCTGCGGGCGACCGAGGAGGCGGCTGCGGAACGCGGCGGTCTGCGGCTGGTGGGTACCGCCGAAGGCAAGGCCAGCGTGTTCGGTTTTCTGCTGGAGGGGGCGCATCCATCGGATGTCGGTATGCTGCTGGACCAGCAGGGCGTGGCGGTGCGCACCGGGCATCACTGCGCACAGCCGATCAGGGCTCAATACGGGATTCCCGGCACCATCCGGGCCAGTTTCAGTTTCTATAATACATTCGACGACGTGGAGCGACTGTTCGTGGCCCTGGACAAGGCCCGGACGATGTTGCTCTGAACGCCGTGTTACAGAGGTGACAGGCATGAGTGTTGAAGCGTTCGATCCGACACAGGTTGATCTCAGTGTCAGTGATGAGGCAGCGGCGCATTTCCGCCGCCAGCTGCAGAGCAGTCCGGATGCCCGGGCCGTGCGCCTGAGCGTCAAGGAAAGTGGCTGTACCGGATACATGTATGTGGTGGATCTGGTGCAGGGCGATGACGCAGAGGATCGGGATTTTCATGTGCAGGTGGGTGACGACATCGACCTGCGGGTGGACCGCGACAGCCTCGCCATCATCAATGGTACCCGGATCGATCTGGTCACGGAAGGAGTGAACCGGCAGTTGCGATTCCTCAATCCCAATGCACAGGATCAATGCGGCTGTGGTGAAAGCTTCAACGTGGCAAAGGACTGATGCATGCAACAGCAGATGATGGTGGTCCAGTCGGACTGCCCGGCGCGACGCGTGCCGGACGGTACACCGGTCACCATTCCCAAGGACTCCTTCATACGCATCACACAGAGTCTGGGTGGTAACTACACCGTGGTCGCCGACGGGCAGATGCTGCGTGTCGATGGCACCGATGCAGCCGCACTGGGCATGGAGCCGGAAACCCTGAGCTTTCCGGAGCCGAGGGATGACCGCATCAGCGAAGAGCAGGTATGGGAAGCACTGTCGACCGTCTATGATCCGGAGATTCCCGTGGATCTGGTCAATCTGGGCCTGATCTACCGCGTCGATATCGATCAGGAGAATAAGTCCGTGGACATCGACATGACCCTGACTGCTCCGGGCTGTGGTATGGGGCCGGTGTTGGTCGGGGATGTGGAGTACCGCGTCCGCATGGTGCCCAATGTCGAAACGGTCAATGTGGAGATGGTGTTCGATCCGCCCTGGAGCCGCGATATGATGAGCGAGGAAGCTCAGCTGGAAACGGGGATGTTTTACTGATGAGTCGCTTCGGTACCGAAATCACCGCCGACGAGATCGTCGATACCCTGTCGTTTTTCGATGACTGGGAAGAGCGCTACCGCTACATCATTGATCTCGGCCGGGAGTTGCCGCCGATGGAGTCCCATCAACAGCGCGAAGAGAATCTTGTACGCGGATGCCAGAGCCAGGTGTGGCTGGTGCCACGCGAGGAAGAAGGGCGGTTGTATTTTGATGTCGACAGCGATGCCTTCATCGTCAAGGGACTGCTGGGCGTGGTGCTGGCGGCCTATAATGGCAAGCGCCCGGAGGAAATCCGCGACTTCGATATCGAGGCCTATTTCGATGAACTGGATCTGATGCGTCATCTCAGCCCCACTCGGGGCAGCGGGCTGCAGGCCATGGTGAAAAAGATCCAGGACACCGCCGGTGAGCGGCTCTGACGGGCCTCCACCGAGTCCCGAATGCTTATTCTTATTGCCCGGAGAGAGTCTGCTCCGCGTACAGGCGCCGCGCCTCACTGATCTGCGACGGTGCCATGTCAGCCTGCAGCGACTGCAGCAGCGCGGAAGCCTGCGGATAATCATTGTCCCGCGCCGCCTGGGCCCAGAAATGTGCCTGCACCGGGTCCTGCTCCACCCCCAGACCGTCCTGATACATGGTAGCCAGATAGTACTGCGCCTCGGCATGACCGGAGCTGGCGGCCTGTTCATACCACTCGGCGGCCCTGGCGCGGTTGCGTGAGCGGGTCAGCAGCGACAGCGGCCAGACGGACTGCCAGCCGGCATTGACCCCCTGGCCATTGAAATACATCACTCCGACATTGAACTGGGCCGTGGTGTGTCCCTGTTCCGCCGCCTTTGTCAGCCAGCTCAGTGCCTGCTCCGCATCTTCTTCCACGCCGCGACCGGTGAAATACAGGATGCCGAGATTGTACTGGGCTACGTCCAGACCGTCCTCGGCGGCCTGGCGGAATTCGCGCAGCGCCGTGTCATAGTCGCCACTGCGCGCCGCATCCAGCCCGATCTCATAGGCATCGTAGGCGGCCTGCAGTTCAGCCTGTTGCCGGTCCAGGTCGGATTCTTCCGCCGACCAGCCAGGAGATGACGGAACAAGCAGCAGTACCGCGAGCAGGAGCGCGCGCATCGCTAGTCCCGGTTCCAGAATTCATGCATGTCCGATACGCCGCCCTCGTACCATTCGATGGCCAGCCGCTCGGCTTGTGCGATCTGCCCGTCGCTCATCCGCTCCCGCATGGCCGCCAGCGGTTCACGCAACTCGCGCTGGCCACGGAGATAGGCCACCGTCATCCACATATGGGCACGCATGACATCGCGATCGGTCCCTTCGCCCTTCTCATACATCCGGCCCAGTTGCGCCTGCGCCCTCGCGTCGTTTTCCTGCGCCGCGGCCTGAATCTCGGAAAAGGCTGTGTCGTAGTCACCCGCCTCATAGGCGTCCATTGCCTGATCGTAATCCGCCAGCACGCTGGTTGCGGCAGCCGTTAACGTGATAAATGACAAGATCTTGATAATTCGAAGGTTTTTCATACATGCATCTCTCGTTTGTGATGTGCTGATTCTACCACGTGGATGTGAATGGAAGAAATCACCATCAAATTGCCCTGACCCCCTTTGAAAATGCAGCAGAATCTATATAATACACACCCTCTCAACGCACCCGTAGCTCAGCTGGATAGAGTACCTGACTACGAATCAGGGGGTCGGAGGTTCGAATCCTCCCGGGTGCGCCATATCAACTCCGCTGCCAGTACGTCCCACCAGCGGAGGCAGAATCCACAGAGGCATCACGATTCGAACCGATCAGAGGTTCGACCGGCGACCGTCAGGGAGCCGGCACGAGACAAGTGCGCAGCACTTGCGAGCCCGAAGGGTGAGCTGCGACAGCAGCTCATAATCCTCCCGGGTGCGCCATTATTCTGGCTTTCAGCCAACCCCATTGCTCCA
>JAWLFN010000298.1:0-2859 GCA_041685555.1 Gammaproteobacteria bacterium
CGCACGAAAAAACAGAGGCCCGTGACGGTTTTACAACCGTCACGGGCCTCTGTTTTTTCCTCGGGAACCCGTAGTGCCCGCCGGTTCGGGGGCAGAACAGGGAAGTGCCATTCAGTCGTGGTCATGCCACGTCGCAACGTCCGTTGCCGGAATGAGGCACGGAATTCTCCGCCGGCACTGTTCCTCGAGGAAAATAAAAAGGGGCGCGCCGATTTTACAATCGCCGCGCCCCTTTTTATTTTCGTGCACCAATCAACAGTGCTACCTGAGAACCGGGCCTCAGTCCTCTCGCCCGGCCGCCTCGCGCGCTATCTCCAGCGTCTCGGCGGTGGCACCACTGATACCAGCGTCACCCCAGTATCCGACCGTGGGGAACATGAAGCCCTGATCAAGACGGTCGGCGATGTCCCCCGCGTTCGTGGTGATTCCACAGGGAACATCGTGTTCCAGGCACAACGCCAGCACCTCATCAATGGCAGCCTGGACGTCCGGGTGGCCGGTCTGGCCGGGCAGGCCCATGGACATGGACAGGTCGGCCGGGCCGATGAACACGGCACCGACACCCGGTGTGGTGACGATATCCTCGGCATTCGCCACGCCGGCCTCGGATTCGATCTGTATGACCGCCAGCAGGTCGCCGTCGGGGTTCAGCGGCCAGGTGTCGGCACGCTGGACGTAGTCACGCGCGCCCCAGTACCAGGAAGCGACGCCCGGAGAAGAGCCACGCAAACCGGTCGGCTCGGGGATCTCCGAGCCCCGAGGCTGTGGGTAACGCATGGCGCGGACGGCCCGCTCGGCTTCGTCGCCGCTTTCGACGTAAGGGAACATGATGCCGAAAGCCCCGATATCAAGGATCTGCTTGACCAGCCATTCGGGATCGTTACGGCCATTGGCGGGCAGGCGGACGATGGGAGTGGTAGCCATCTGGGCGTGTCCCTGCTCGGCAATGGCCGCCTTGTTGGTCATGCCCAGCAGGAACTCCTGCAGAGTTTCCATGTCATGGGCGGTGTGCTCCATGTCGATCAGGATATAGTCGAGGCCGGAGGTGGCCAGCGCCCGGGCATTGGCCAGAGAAAAATTGCCGGTGAACAGGCCGAAGGCCGGCTGATCATTCTCCAGTATCTCGATGCTTTTGTTCAGGTGTTGGAAATCCTGGGCCTGGGTGGCCGCAGGCAGGCTGGTGGATGCGGCAATCAGCGCCGCCAGTAACATCTTTTTCATCAGTGATTCCTGTCAGTGGATTTCAAGTGCAGGTTGAGCGTAGAAGAATGCCGGGAAGAATTCAATTCACAGTCACAATACGCTACGTTCAGGGCCGTGAGACCGCATGGTACGGGGCAAGGGAAAAACCGATCGTCGATCAATCCGCGAGGTAAAAATACCCGGTACCGTATTCATTGAGATCCGTGGGCAACGGCAGGGCATGGACCCGGCACTGGTAGGCGCGCCCCAGATCCGCCTCGTTCAGCACCTCGCGTGCCGTTCCCGACCGGTGCCGGCCTGAACCATCGAGCAGCAGGATGGAGTTGCAGTAGCGGGCAGCCAGGTTGATGTCATGCGTGGCGAAAAGCAGGGCAGCCCGCTGCCTGATGGCCTGGTCCCGCAGCCGCTCCAGGCTGCGAAGCTGGAAGCCGATGTCCAGATGATTGCCCGGCTCGTCCAGCAGCATGACCCGTGGCGACTGCGCCAGCAGGGCAGCGAGGGCCAGGCGCTGGCGTTCACCGCCGCTGAGAGAATGTACCTGACGTTGTGCCAGTGCCAGTAGTCCCATTTGTTCCAGTGCCTGCTCCGCGAGGCTGTGATCGTGATCGCTTTCCCAGCGCCAGGCCCGGCTGTGGGGAAAGCGGCCCAGTAATGCCGTTTCCATGACCGTGGCCGGCATCTCGTCGGTATGGTGCTGGAAGACGATGCCGACATGGCGGGCCAGTGCCCGGCGCGGCCAGTGCCGCAGTTCCCGTCCGCCCAGAGTCAGCGAACCCGACGCCGGCGGGAGCAGACCGGCCAGTGTGTGCAGCAGCGTAGTCTTGCCCGTGCCGTTGCGGCCCAGGATGCCGATGCAGTCCCCGGCGTGCGCGGCCAGGTCTAGGTCCCGGATCAGGACATGCCCACCGGCCTGGATGCTCAGGGCCCAAGTGCGCAACAGTTCGGCATGGCTGTCGCTCATACGCTCTGCCTGTGACTGCGATGCAGGATGAACAGGAAAGCCGGCACGCCGATCAGCGCCGTGACCACGCCGACCGGCAGTTGCTGTGGCGCGACGATGGTGCGCGCGAAGCTGTCCGCGATCACCAGAAAACTGCCGCCCAGCAGGGTTGCTCCCGGCAACAGCACCCTGTGGTCGCGGGCGCCCAGCAGCCGCAGCATATGAGGAATGACCAGACCGACGAAGCCGATGGAGCCGGCCACGGTGACAGCGGTAGCGGTCAGTACTGACGCGGTGAAATACAGTACCAGCTTCAGGCGGGCGGTGTGGACGCCCAGTGAAGCCGCAACCTGCTCACCCCGGGCCAGGGTGTTGAGTGACCGGGCCAGGAAGAACAACAGCCCCAGCCCCGCCAGCAACAGGATGAAATGACCGGGATCGACCCGACTGCGGGCCAGGTCACCCATTAACCAGAACAGCATGCTCTGCACCGTATTGCCACTGGTCGTCGCCAACATCAGATTGATCAGAGCACCCCAGCCGGCCGACACCACGACCCCGGTCAGCAGCAGCCGCACCGGATTCCATTCGCCGCGCAGACTGGCCAGACCGAATACGATGGCAATGGAAGACAGCGCGCCGATGAAGGCGGCCTGGGAAACCCAGGCGCCGCCCAGTCCCAGCAGAATGGCGCCGAGCGCGCCCACGGCGGCGCC
>JAWLFN010000299.1:0-2854 GCA_041685555.1 Gammaproteobacteria bacterium
GGACGCCGAACGGGTGATGGGCCACGAATTGCTGCTCTACGACACACAGCCACCCGCGCTGACCGGTCTGCGTCGGCAGTTCATCAGCGCCGCCCGTCTGGACAATCTGCTCAGCTGTTACGTGACCATTGAAGCGTTGGCCAACTCGCAACCGGGGCACTTCTCACTGGTTGTGTGCAATGACCATGAAGAGGTCGGCAGCGCCTCGGCCAGTGGCGCCCAGGGACCGTTTCTTGAGTCCGTGCTGAACCGGATCGCCGAGCGTGATGGCGCAGACGGTTCCCAGCGAGAACGCATGGAGCGCATCATTCACCGTTCACTGATGCTGTCCGTGGACAATGCCCATGCCGTCCATCCGAATTTTTCCGATCGGCATGACGGCAATCACGGCCCGCGGCTCAATCAGGGACCGGTGATCAAGCTCAACGCCAATCAGCGTTACGCCAGTAACAGTCATTCCACGGCACGCTTCCGTGCCCTGTGCGAGCAGGCCGATGTGCCGGTGCAGTCCTTCGTGATGCGCAGTGACATGGCCTGTGGCAGTACCATCGGCCCGCTCACGGCCACGGAAATCGGCGTGGAAACGGTGGATATCGGAGTGCCGACCTTCGCCATGCATTCCATTCGCGAACTGGCCGGCAGCGAGGATGCTGGCCATCTGTACCAGGCCCTGGTGCCGTTTTTCTCCGGTCAGGACGGTGCCTGAGCGCCCGACTCTTCCTTTGCTCGCCGCCTGGCGCGTCTGGCCATGAACCGCCAGGGGTCGATCAGGCGCGCGCATTGCGCCGGCAATGGTGACGGCTCGGCGCTGATCAGGCTGGCGATATGTTCCGCCGTGATCGGACAACCCGCCATGCCGTGCGAGCCATGTCCGGCGCTGACGTAGAGACCGGGCAGGTAATGGGCATGCAGGGGCCGGCTGCGTCGGCCCAGATGCTGGGCGCCGCCATAGATGCTGCGCCAGGCGCCCGGATCGGGCACCGCGCCGGCCAGCGGCACAAAGTCGGCCGAACTGCCGCGCACCGAGGCCCGCTCCGGTCGCGCAGCCTCGGTATCCCGCAGGGTGGGCAGGAAAGGCACGATACCCGCCAGCACTTCCCGGTGCTCCTCTACGGACAGTGAGGTGTCCGTGCTGCCCTTGCGGTAGCTGGCGCCCAGGCAATGCCGGTGAGCGCCTGAAAGGGGTGCCAGGTAGCTTTTTCCACAGACGACGGTCCGAAGATGGCTGCTGTCAGCATGGCCCGGCAGCTGGCTGATCTGTCCCCGCAGTGGAAGCACGGGCAGGTCCGTGAACGGTGCGAGTTGTCTCACTGCGTGACTGTTGGCCAAAACCACCACCGGAGCACTCCACTCCTGCTGTCCGTTGCCTTCAGTGCGGACATGCCAAGGCCCCTTGTTCCCGTCCCGGTCCAGACCGGTGACATGTACGCCGGTCCGCAGGGCGATGCCCGGGCGGTAGAGCAGGGCATTGCACAGCCTCACCGGGTTCAGCCAACCTCCACCGGGAAGGAACATTCCGTCATCCGTGACCGGCAGACCGCAGATTCTTGAGGCTTCCGTCTGTGACACCCGGCGCAGCACCTGCGACGGATAGTGATCGTAGGTGCCTTCGTCGGGCGCCTTGCGGGTGTTCTCGTAGGCGCTGTCCAGTGTCAGTACGCCGCAGGGGTGCCACTCAAGGTCGTGGCCACGGGCCTGCAGCGCGGAGTAAAAACGCGAGGCATGCAGGAAAGCCAGCAGGTTGAGTTGCCAGAGCGCGTCGGGCTGCCGGTTCAGACGGCACTGCAGCACCGCCTGCGGGTTGCCCGAGGCCCCGCCTGCCGCCTCTTCACCGGATTCCAGCACCGTGACCCGGTAGCCACGCCGCGCCAGGCTCCACGCCACTGTGCTGCCCGCCAGTCCGGCACCGATGACCAGCGCGTCCGGCTGATCTGACGATACCGGAGGCGGCCGGGTGGCGCTGTCTGTACCGGTGTCATTCTCCGGAACGCGGGCGTGGAGCATGTGCCGCTTGTGCGCGAAACCCTTGCGTTTTTCGACCTCGAATCCCAGCGACCGCAGCGCGCGCACCACACGGCCGGTCACGCTGTAACTGCTCGCGGTCGTGCCCGGCGAGCTGAGTCCCGCCACTGTCGTCAGCAGATCTTCCGCCCACAGCTCCGGGTTGTGCTTCGGGGTGAAACCGTCCAGGAACCAGGCGTCGACCCGGGCCCGCGACTGGTTCTGTTGCGCCAGCATTGTCAGGGCCTCGCCGTAATACAGATCCAGCGTCACCTCGCCTTCGTGTTCATTACCGAGCAGCAGGCGGTGATAGCCCGGCGTATGATCCGGGTACTGCGCCAGCAACTGTTCGCTGTACTCTGCCAGTTCGGGCCACTGTTCCAGGGACTGACGGAGAGCTTCGTGTGTCAGCGGGTGTTTTTCGCAGCTGATATAGTGCAGTCGCAGGTGTCGGCAACCGGTTTCGTGCCACTGCCGCCAGGTGGCCAGGAAATTCAACCCCGTTCCGAAGCCCAGTTCCCCGATCACGAACACCCGGCCGGGCTGGTCGTGTTTCCGCCAGCGGCGGGTGAGGTCATTGCCATCGATGAATACGTAGCGGGTCTCGTCCAGGCCGCCGGCGCGGGAGAAGTAGACGTCCTGGTACTCCCGTGACCACGGTGCGCCATCTTCCCACTCGATATGAGCGTTCTCCAGTGGTTCGATCCGGTGGGGGGGTGTGGCCTGATTCATGTGGGGATTCTACCACGTGAGACATGTATTCAGACTGACGCGGTATCACCTTGTAGTCCGATCCATTGAGCCGGCATGGGGCCGCTGGCGGGCGAGGGCTCCGGATCGGCCATTGACTGGC
>JAWLFN010000067.1:0-11802 GCA_041685555.1 Gammaproteobacteria bacterium
TACGCCAGGATGCGGCGCATGTCATTCTCCATCAGGGCGTAGATGATACCGTAGAAGATCATGTACAGACCGATCCAGACCAGCACCGTCTGCCCGGGGAAAAGCAGCAACAAGGCCAGTACGGCGGTCTTGGTGGTATACGCGGACAGGAACACGGCACCTGTGGAGCTGGCTTCCGGATAGGCGTCGGACAACCAGGCGGACACCGGTGGCGCCGCTGCATTGATCAATACCCCGATCAGGATCATCCAGGTCGCGAAACTGTCGAGCGTCAGCGCCTGGATCTCGATGGAACCGGTCTGGATGGCCACGCCCTCAATGCCGATTTTCAGTATGATGCCACCCACAAGGTGCATGATGCCGTAGCGGATGCCGGCACGGCGGGCCTCATCCGTGCCGCCACTCCAGACCACGACTGTCGAAAACAGCGCCATGAACTCCCAGAACAGAAACAGCGTGATCAGATCACCCGCAAAGGATACCCCGACCGCACCGGCGGCATAGGCCATGGCCGCTGACAGTTCGACCACTCTTGCATGCTTGAACGCAAACAGGCCTCCCACCATCGTCATCAGCGCGAAAATGGTGGCAAACAGGCGCCTCACCTCACTGCCTTCAACCAACTGCACGTCATAATCGAGGAATCGCGCGGTCAGCAACACCCCGTTATCCAGGTTCCAGATCATCAACAACGTCAGCGCGGGCATGATGATCATCAACACCGGGCGGAAGCTGGCCCTGACCACAGGCAGCAACATCGCGCCTGCGATCATGATGAATGCGGGAGGGAAAATCAGATCAGTAATCGTCATAGTATGTATCCGGACGCTTCAATACATAACCCAGCAGCTTGGCGAACACCACCATGGCAAGGCAACTCAGGAAACCGAACAACGCATAGAAGCCGAACCAGCCGTCCACGCCGAAGTAGTCATAAATATCCACAAAGAACTGAGCCAGGACAGTCAGGGCCAATACGGCGGCAAATATCCGCCATAATTTCCTGATCGTTGACGGGCGAACCAGCCAGTGCAACTCGTTCTCATTGACGGACTCTTCTGTCGGGCGTTCGCTCATGACGCTCAACCTCCTATCAAGGTCAGTTCGAGATCCAGCAAGGGACCGTTAAAGAAGAAGAACAACAGCGTCAGCGTGGCCGTCGTACCCAACGCCAGCACCATGGGAATCGGGGCCTCGCCATGCGCCTTCACCGGCGGTTCACTCTCGGGCTTGAAGAAAGCCCGGAAGATGATCGGAAGGAAATACCCCGCGTTCAATGCCGTGGACAGGATCAACACCGCCAGCACGAAATAGTTGTCCAGCTGGAATGCGCCGGCGATGATGAACCACTTGGACACAAACCCCGCGGTTGGAGGTACGCCAATCATCGAGAGCGCCCCGATGGCGAATGCCGTCATCGTATACGGCATGCGCAGCCCGATGCCGTCCAGTTGACTGATCTCACTCTTCTTGGCCGCCACGTAGATGGCACCCGCCACAAAGAACAGCGTGATCTTGCCAAAAGCGTGCGCGGCAATATGCATCACGGCACCGATCTCGGCGAAAGGCGCCAGCGCCATGGCAGCCATGATGATATAGCTGAGCTGCGATATGGTCGAATAGGCCAGCATGCGTTTGATATTGTTCTGCCGCAGTGCCACGGCCGAGGCGGCTACAACAGTGAAGCCGGCCAGGTAGATCGCCAGGTTTTCATACGGCACCTCGGCAAGGTATTCGGTACCGAAGATATAGATCACCACTTTGGTCACGGTGAACACGCCGGCCTTTACAACGGCTACCGCATGAAGCAGAGCAGATACAGGTGTCGGCGCCACCATTGCCGCGGGCAACCAGCGGTGAAATGGCATGATGGCATCTTTGCCCACGCCAAAGAGATACAGGAAGAGAAGCAAGGTCGCCGAGCCTGCCGCAAGATTGCCGGCAAGAATGCCGCCTGGCGTGAAATCCAGTGTACCGGCAACCACATAGGTCCAGATGATCGCAGGCAGGAAGAACACGATGGACGTGGTCATCAGGATGCCCAGATAGGTCCGGCCTCCCGCCTTGGCCTTGGCATCCCCCTTATGCGTCACCAGCGGATAGGTCGACAGGGTCAGCACTTCGTAGAAAATGAACAGTGTCAGCAGGTTGGCCGAAAAGGCAACGCCCATGGCGGCCGCCAGTGCGATGGCAAAACACACATAGAAACGGGTCTGATGCTTTTCTCCCGCGCCACGCATGTATCCCACTGCGTACACCGAGGTGACAATCCACAGGCCACTGGCAATCATCGCGAACAGAATGGACAGCGGTTCGGTGTTGAAGGCGATACTGACGCCCGGGAACAACTGCACCATTTCGACATAGATGAACTCACCATCGTTGAGTCCAAGCAATACACGGATCACCAGGCCGAACAGCGAAACGGCAGTGACCATCGTTGCCGCCTCGCGGATGTTCGGCCAACGGCCCAACAGGGCAATCGCTATCGCCCCCAGCGACGGTACTACCATTGTCAGGATCATGGCGGTATTGGCTGAGATCATGGTGTGTTACCTCCCGCCATCAACTGGGCAGCCGCCGCCTCGGCGATATCCACTGTCAGTCGCGTGTCGATACCGAAATACAGGTTGGCCGCAATCAGTATCCAGACCGGGATCAATAGACTCATGGGTGCTTCTTTCCGCTCCGGGTTATCGGGTTCCTGGAACCAGCCGGCTTCCACCACCCGGCCGATGTAGATCACGGCCAGCATGGAGCCGACCACAATGACGGCCACAATTGGCCACCAGCCGAGCTCCACGGCCGCCATGATCAGATACCACTTGCTGACGAAACCGACCGTCAGGGGGACGCCGATCAGACTGAGGCCGCCGAACACGAAGGCCCAGAAAGTGAGTGGCATGGTCCTGGCCAGTCCGCGCATATGATCGATGTTGGTGCCTCCCATCCGGTAGGCCACGGCCCCGAGCGTCATGAACAGCGCCCCTTTCATCAGGCCGTGATTGAACATGTGCAGTAACGCCGCGGTGAGGCCCATGGCGGTCCCCATGGCGATACCGAGCACGATATAGCCGATCTGCGCGACGCTGGAATAAGCCAGCATACGCTTGATATTGGGCTGCGCGACGCTGACCGAGGAGGCGCTCAGCAGGCCGATGATGGCCAGCGGAATCAGCACTTCCGCCAATGGCTCCTGACCGAAACTGAACGGCGCACCGAAAACCGTGAAGATGAAGCGGATCAGCACATACACCGCCACCTTGGTGGCCGTCGCGCCCATGAAGGCCGTGACCGCGGAGGGCGCATAGGTGTAGGCATTGGGCAGCCACAGGTGCAGCGGGAACAGTGCCAGCTTCAGCGCGATACCGGTAACAATGAAGGCGAACGCGGTCCGCACCGTCGCACTGTCCTGGATCTCCGGCAATCGCTCCGCCAGATCCATCATATTCAGGGTGCCGGTCATCACATACAGGAAGCCGATGCCGATCAGATAGAAGGTCGCACCGATGGTGCCCATCACCAGATAGCTGAACGAGGATGTCAGCGCCTTCCGATCCCGCCCCATGGCGATCAGCGCATAGGTGGCCAGCGAGGAGATCTCCAGGAATACAAAGACATTGAAGGCGTCACCGGTGGCGGTGATACCGCACAGGCCCAGCATCTGCAGCAACTGCGCCGAGTAGAACAGTGGCGCTTTATCGTCACCAACCTCCTGACGGATGCTCAGGCGCGCATACGGCAGGATCACACTGGCCAGGCCGGTGATCAACAGCAACAACAGGGCGTTGGCGAGATCGACACGATATTCGATCCCCCACGGTGGCTCCCAGCCACCCAGCGCGTAACTGAACACACCGTAGTTGGCGACATGCGCCAGCAGGAGCATACTGCACAGGAAGGAAAACCAGGTGACCAGGGTGGCGATGGCCCAGGGCCAACGTCCACCGCGCATCACCGCCACCAACGGTGCCGCCAGCAGCGGCCCGAGCACGATCAGTACAGGCAGATGAGTAAGCATTATAGCGATGAGTCCATGTTATGCAGGTCGTCTTCTTCGATACTGCCGAAGGCACGCTTGATCCGGATGGCCAGCGCCAGGCCCACGGCTGTAGTGGCCACCCCGACCACGATCGCCGTGAGAATCAGCACATGTGGCAACGGATTGGCATATAGATCCTGACCTTCCACCAGAATCGGTCCAGCCGCATCCTCGATATACCCGAAGCTGATATAGAGAAAGAAAACCGAGGTCTGGAACACATTCAGACCGATCAGTTTCTTGACCAGGTTGCCACAGGAAATGACTGTGTACAGACCAGTCATCATCAGGAAAACGATGATGACGTAATTCCAGACACCGAGACCACTCACCGGGATTCCCCTTCTTCTTCGTCTTTCTGTGAAAACGTGAAAAACAGCAGCATCATGACCGACGCCACAGTCAGGCCCACGCCCAACTCGACCAATATGATGCCGATGTGCTGACCGGCCACCGGATATTCGCCCAGCACGTCATAGTCAAGGTAGTTGCCACCATCCAGCAGTGTCGCCACTCCCACCATTGCGTAGATCAGCACGCCGGATGCCGCCACCAATTTCAGTACCCACGGCGGCACCACCTGCATGGCTTTGTCGACGCCATACAGGAGTGTGTAGATCACAAAAGCGGATCCGAAAATCACACCAGCCTGGAAACCGCCCCCCGGACCGTAGTCACCATGGAACTGCACATACAGACCAAACAGCAGGATGTACGGCACCAGGAACTTGCCGACAACCCGGGAAATCAACTGCTCATTCATGGCCGCCCCCCTGCTTCACTTCCGGTTCCTCCTCGTCCCTGCGGCGGACACGACCGATCAACAACAAGACCGCCACCAGCGCGGTGAATATCACCACCACCTCACCCAGGGTATCGAAGCCACGGTAACTGGCGAGCACGGCCGTGACCACATTGGGTACATCGATTTCATTCGGCGACTCGTTCAGATAGCGCGGCGCCACATGTGTCTGCACCGGATTGTCCGCGTCACCGAAGGGCGGCAGATCCACGATACCGTAGACCAGCGTCGCTCCCGTGACCAGCACGATGATCAGTGGCAGCCAGGTTTTGCGGTGACGGTTGTCCTTTTCTTCGCGGCCCACGTGCGTCAACGTCGCCAGCATCAACAAAGTGGCGATACCGGCGCCCACCGCCGCTTCGGTGAAAGCCACGTCGGCGGCGGCCAGCACCAGAAACAGCGAAGCCGAAACCAGGCTGTAGATGCTGAACAGTACGATCGACGTGAACAGATCACGGACACGCAGCACGGCAATGGAAATGACGGCCAGGAAAGCCAGCAGAAATATGTCAATCATCTCCGACATGATCATGCGACCCGGTCTCCTTTTTTCCAGGGCTCAAGACCGTTATGACGCGCCGTACGCGCCAGAGCGTGCGAGGCCGTCGGACAGGTGAACAGCATGAACGCAAAGATCAGCCCCAGCTTGACCGTCGCCAGGGTGAACCCGAAGTGAATGGCCAGCCCGCCAAGAAACAGGCCGGTGCACAGGGTATCTGTGATACCTGCTGCGTGCAGGCGTGTGTAGAAGTCCGGAAACCGCAAAATGCCAATGGCACCCACGATTCCCAACAGACCGCCGGCCAGCAACATCAGCGCGGACAGGATATCGAGCAGTCCCATCAGTGGTCCCCTCCCTTGCCGGCCGTCTGGTCCCCGGCATGGCCGAGGTCTCCGTATTCAAAGTATTTCATCACGGCCACGATGGCGACAAAATTGATCATGGCATAGACCAGGGCCACGTCCAGGTAGTCGCCGCGGTCCGCCATACCGGCAATGAACGCTATCAGCAGTACCGTCTTGGTACCGAACATGTTCACGGCCAAAATCCGGTCATAGACCGTGGGCCCCAGCAGGGCACGGACAATGGCCAGGGCCATCGTCACCAGAATGGCCAGCGCGGCTGCAGTGAGCATCATGTTTCCCCTTCGATGTTACCCGGTACGCGTCGATCCATCTCGCCGCCCTGTATATCAGCGGCGATGGTGGCATTGAGCGCGTGGATTTCCACTTCATCGCCACGGATGTCCATGGTGACCGTACCCGGTGTCAGGGTGATGGAGTTGCCGAATACCACCTTTCCCAGGTTGGAGTCCTGCCGGGTATTGACATGGATGACCCGCGGATCGATATCAGAATCGCGACTGAGAATGAGTTTCACCATATTGACGTTCGAGGAGATGATCTCGCCAAGCAGGTATACCCAGTAGCGCAGCAGGTCGCGGCTCATGTGCATGGGATGACTCTCCTCGTCAACCACATCCATGCGATGGGCCAGAAATACCGTGAACAGGATGGACACCGCACCGAGCGACAGAAGCAGGGGCTTTGTGTATCCGGAGAGCACCCACCAGAGCACGGTGAGCACGATCAAGAGACTGGTCAGATGTTTCATACGACGCCTTTCAGTGGCCTTTTTCGCCGTTATTTTGAGGCCGGCCGGTTCGAGTCCCGACGGGCGGAGCAGGCAAAAATTAGCAAACCCCGCTTGCCTTGGCAAGGAAAACCGGTTGCCGATGTAGTGATACTACATTTTGAAACACGTCGATGGCGACGTCCAGGCAGATGCTTTCACGGACCGCACAAATATCCGATAATGCGTACGACCATTTGCAGGATCAGGATGAATGAATATGGGATTTCTAGCAGGTAAACGCTTTCTGATCGTCGGTGTGGCAAGCAAACTGTCCATAGCCACCGGCATCGCGGAAGCCATGCACAGGGAAGGCGCCGAACTGGCCTTCACCTACCAGAATGACAAGCTGAAAGGCCGGGTCGAAAAATTTGCCGCGGACTGGGACTCGTCGCTGTGTTTTCCCTGTGATGTGGCCGATGATCAGCAGATCGAGGATGTATTCACGGAACTGGGCAAACACTGGGACGGTCTGGACGGCATTGTGCATGCGGTGGGTTTCGCTCCCCGGGAGGAGCTGGACGGCAACTTTGTCGACGTGACCACCCGGGATGGTTTCCGGATGGCCCACGACATCAGCTCATTCAGCTTTCTGGCGCTGGCCCAGGCCGGGCGTGACATGATGAAGGGGCGGGAGGGCAGCCTGCTTACCCTGACCTATCTGGGCGCTGTGCGCACACTACCCAACTACAATGTCATGGGACTGGCCAAGGCCAGCCTGGAAGCCAATGTACGTTACATGGCCGCCAGCCTTGGCCCTGAAGGCACCCGCGTCAATGCCATCTCCGCCGGCCCGATCCGCACACTGGCAGCGTCCGGCATCAAGAGCTTCCGCAAGATGCTTGACTACAACCAGAAACAGACGCCGCTGCGCCGCAACACCACCATAGAAGAAGTCGGCAACGCCGGCGCCTTCCTGTGTTCTGAACTGGCTTCCGGGATATCAGGAGAGATCCTGTATGTGGACGGTGGTTTCAATACCACTGCCATGGGTAATCTGGAAGCAGCCGACGACGACTGAAACCGTCGTCGGCGCGTCTCTCTGGAGCGATCAGAACGGCTGTGGAGCACCGCCCGGCGCTACCGGCGCGGTGCCACTCTCACCGAATTCGAAATCCGACACCCGCCGCTCGATGTCCGCTTCCGCCCTTCTGTTGGCCAGCAGCGCATCAAAACTGCGTCGCCCATAGTGCTCATTGAGAGCCCCTACCAGTTGCTCGCGGTCCTGCTCGCCAAGATCATCAAGACTGCCGGGCGTGACGGCATACAACTCCACCAGCAAATAGGTACCGTCCGGTAATGTACCGCCCTCATGAACCGGCTCGTCTCCCTCGGGCGGGCGGATCGAAAAGGCCAGTTCGGCAACCTGCGGACTGATCCGTCCTGAATTGCGCGTGACCTCCATGGCTTCGCGCCACTCCAGCCCCTCCTCGTCCAGGATATCCTCCACCGGATCTCCGGTCTCCAGGCGGCTCAGGATGCGCTCACCCAGCTCCCGGGCCAGGGCCTGTTCCCGTTCACGGCGCAGCGTGGCGGCCACCTCGTCACGCACTTCTTCCAGCGGGCGCAACTCCTCGGGTCGATGCTCGCGCAGATGCACGACCAGCGCCCGGTCATCATCCAGCTCGACCAGGTCGCTGTTCAGATCGTCATACAGCACCTCATCGGAAAAGGCCGCCTCAACGACATCGTCATTGGAGGTGATGTCATCAGGCCCTCCAGAGCGACCGAAGAAAGGACTCTGCTCGATGGACAGGTCCATCTCGCTGGCCACGGATTCAAGATCGAAGGTCTCGAAGGCCAGATTCCCGAGTTCTTCCAGTTGCTCAAACCAGGCTTCATCAACTTCAGACTCGACCAGTTCGCGCTCTATCTCCTCCGAACGTTCCTCGAATGACGGGAACTCCTGTACGTCGTACTCGGTCAGCTTGACCAGGTGGACACCAAATTCGCTGACCACCGGATCAGACACCTCGCCGACCTCCAGCTCACGCAGCGCATCCTCAACCGCGTCCGGGAACACATTGCCATCGGAAAAGCCGATGTCGCCGCCATCCCGGGCCGACGCGGTGTCATCAGAGTGTTCCCGCGCCAGCTCTTCGAAGGACTCCCCCTCCTCGATCCGGGCCCGCAGCTCAGCCGCCCGCGCCACGGCTTCGTCCTCGCTGCGCCCCGCGGTCTCGATCAGAATGTGGGAAGCGCGCCGCTCCTCGTCACCGGTAGCTGCCTCACGCTCCTGCTCATAGGCTTCACGCAGCTGCTCTTCCGATACCTCGAACTCCTCGTACAACGCATCACGATCCAGCAGCACATAGTCGACGGCGACCTGCTCTTCCCGCATGAATCGCTCTTCGTTGTTCTCGTAATAGGTTTCGATCTCCTCCTCCGATATGGCCTCGCCAACGGTCCGCGAACCGGGGGGAATGGAAATGAACCGGAAATCCCGGGTCTGGCTGAGCAATCCGGCCACCCGCTCCTGTTCCGACTCGGTCACAAAGGCTGTCGAGGAATAGGCGGTCGCCAACTGGGTGATCATCATCTGATCCGCCAGCGCTGCCCGGTAGCTGCCGGGCGTGAAGCCCTGTGACGCCATGGTGCGCTGAGCGTAGTTCGAATCAAAGCTGCCACCCACCTGGAACTGCGGTGAATTGATGATCTGCCGGTCAATGGAGCGTCCGGAAATGACCAGACCGTTATCTTCAGCCGCCTGCATCAGAATCCGGTTTTCGATCAGCTGCTCCAGTGCGATATCACGCAACAGTGCATCATCAAATTCCGACACCTGGTCACCCAGATTGGCCATCAGTCGTTGTATGGATCCGTTCAGCTCCTGCTCGGTAATGTCGTCACCATTGACGCTGGCGACATTCTGCGGATTGAAGAAGCCACCGACGATGGACTCGGCGCCGAACAGGGCAAAAACACCAATGATCAGACCGATGATGACCTTGGATAGGAAACTCTGGGAGTTGTCTCGCATTCGCTGCAGCATGGTATTTCCTGCTTCACGTTGACCAACGAAAAAAGAGGCGCATCGATGATGCGCCTCCTCTCTTCACGACCCACCGGATCGTGCTTCGAAATATCCGGCATCCCATGCGGTATTCCGACGGGACATCTGGCGGATCAGCTGTTTACTGCGTCCTTCAGTGCCTTGCCCGGCTTGAAGCTCGGCACTTTCGCAGCGGAAATCTGGATGGTGTCTCCGGTCTGCGGGTTACGTCCGGTGCGGGCCGCACGTTCCTTGGTAGCAAAAGTACCGAACCCGACCATCACCACAGGGTCACTTTTCTTCAGAGAGTCTGTGATCGTTTCGATCATGGCGTCCACGGCACGACCTGCTGCCGCCTTCGGAATGTCAGCATTGGCAGCCACGGCTTCGATCAGTTCTGATTTATTCACGTTATCCCCTTTGTTTTTCTGTCATCACAAAATATATTTCCGTCTACCTGTCATAACGGCGTTCAGGTCCTGCATGATTCTTGACTGAGACATGACCGGGACTTTATACCAAGCCCCGGAAAGCCCTGTCAACTTGCTGCCTCCGTCATACCTCGACCTCAATGGGTACTGGGGACGGTTTTGCCGGAAGATCGCCCCTTGCCCTTGCGGGTCGTTTTCTCCGGACGCTCAGTGGCAGCTGGCTGCTCCTCGGCCGGAGTCGGCTGATACTCCAGCGCCACCTCCAACACCTCATCAATCCACTTCACGGGACGGATTTCGAGTTCGGCCTTGATGTTGTCCGGGATCTCTTTCAGATCGCGCTCATTTTCCTGCGGAATGATGACGGTGCGGATATTGCCCCGATGCGCCGCCAGCAGTTTCTCCTTCAGGCCACCTATCTTGAGCACCTGACCCCGCAGGGTGATTTCACCGGTCATGGCCACATCGGCCCGCACCGGAATACCCGTCAGGACCGAGACCAGCGCGGTGCACATACCGACACCGGCACTCGGGCCGTCCTTCGGCGTGGCCCCCTCAGGCACGTGGATATGCAGATCCTTCTTCTCATGGAAATCCACCGACAGACCCAGTGCCGCCGCCCGGCTTCGCACCACCGTCAGCGCCGCCTGAATCGACTCCTGCATCACATCGCCCAGCGAGCCGGTCTTGACTGTCTTGCCCTTGCCATCAACGGCCGCGGCCTCGATGGTAAGCAGTTCGCCACCCACCTGCGTCCAGGCCAGGCCATTGACCTGGCCGATGCTGTTCTCTTCCTCGGCGACACCATAGTCATAGCGGCGCACTCCGGAATAGTCTTCCAGCTGCTCGGGCTTCAGATCCAGCGGGATGGTCTTCTTTTCCACCGCGTTCTCGCGAACCACCTTGCGGCAGATCTTGGCGACCTCGCGCTCCAGATTCCGCACACCGGCTTCACGCGTATAGTAACGCACCAGGTCCCGGATCACCTCGCGCCCTATGGTAAGCTCCTCGGCCTTCAACCCATTGGACTTGAGCTGCTTCGGCACCAGGTAACGCTGCGCGATGTTGATCTTCTCCTCCTCGGTGTAACCCGGCAGTCGGATGACCTCCATGCGATCCAGCAATGGCCCGGGAATATTCATCGTATTGGAGGTACAGACGAACATCACCTCGGACAGGTCATAGTCGACCTCCAGATAATGGTCATTGAAATTATGATTCTGCTCGGGATCCAGAACCTCCAGCAAGGCAGAGGCCGGGTCACCACGATGATCCATGCCCAGCTTGTCGATTTCGTCGAGCAGGAACAGCGGATTCTTCACACCGACCTTGGCCAGCTTCTGGGTCACCTTCCCTGGGAGGGAACCGATATAGGTACGGCGGTGGCCGCGGATTTCGGCCTCGTCACGCACCCCACCCAACGCCATACGCACAAATTTGCGATTGGTCGAACGGGCGATGGATTCACCCAGTGATGTCTTGCCGACGCCGGGCGGACCGACCAGGCAAAGAATCGGGCCCTTCAGCTTGCGGACACGCTTCTGTACGGCGAGGTACTCCAGTATTCGCTCCTTGACCTCTTCCAGACCATAATGATCAGCGTCCAGGATGTGCTCGGCCTTTGACAGGTCCAACGACACACGGCTGCGCTTCTTCCAGGGCACACTGACCATCCAGTCGAGATAGGTACGCACCACGGAAGCCTCTGATGACATTGGCGACATCATCTTGAGCTTGTTGAGCTCGTTCAGCGCTTTTTCCTTCGCTTCCTTGCTCATGCCGGCCTCTTCGATCCGCTTCTTCAGATCCTCGACCTCATTGGGCGCGTCATCGAGCTCACCCATTTCCTTCTGGATGGCTTTCATCTGCTCATTCAGGTAGTACTCGCGCTGACTCTTCTCC
>JAWLFN010000068.1:0-11786 GCA_041685555.1 Gammaproteobacteria bacterium
CATCAACAATTCCAGCCGGTTCTGCCCCACCAGCTGGGTGCGCTGGTTCACGCTGTCCATCACTCCCGCCATGTCATTCTCCGTCCTGTCGCGGGCGCTCGCCCAAAAACACTCTGATGTGTGTATCGACCATAAATGCCGGAGCATGAGGGCTTATTGCCCTGGCACGCCGATTTTGCTGGCACGGATCTTGTATCAACTGATTGGACACCCTGTAAATGCCGTCGCGGGCGGCAGTTTTCTGACGCTGAAGTAACAGGCAGGATGGTATGCCATGAACCCCCTGGATCACATCATTGAACGCACCACCAGCCGCGGCACATGGGCCCTGCTGTCGCTCGGTCTGCTGCTGGCGAGCCTGCTGCCAGCGGGGGCAGTCGCGGCCAGTGGTACCGCGACCGCGGACCGCGACGTGGATGGCCATGAGCAGATCCAGCGCGCGGTGCACCGGCATCTGGCTGCCTATTTCGATGCTCCTGACGCGCCGCGGGCCGAGATCGAAGTCAACCGGCTGGATCCGCGCCTGCGGATTGACGCCTGCCCCCGGCCACTGCAGACATCATCCCGAAATCAGCAGCGTCCCGCCGGCCGGGTTTCGGTCAGGGTTGAGTGCACCGAGCCCTCACTGCAGTGGGCCCGCTATGTGCAGGCGACAGTGCAGGTATTCGAATCCGTGGTCGTCGCCACCCGGACACTGCGCCGGGGAGAGCGACTGCAGGCGCGGGATATCGAGCTGCGCGAGATTGACACCGCGAGACTCCGCGACACTGTGTACCGGCATCCGGAACGGGCCGAAGGCATGGCTGTTCGTCGCACCATCGCTGCCGGCAATCCGTTGACCGCCGGCAGCGTCACAGAGCCGATACTGATCGAGCGCGGCGATACCGTGTCGATCACGGCCGAAAGCGGTACTGTGCGGATCCGGCATCAGGGTGTAGCATTGCAGGATGGCGTCATGGGAGAGCGCATCAGGATACGCAATCAGCGCTCCGAACGAGTCATCCAGGCCACCGTGACCGATGACGGCGAGGCCCGAGTGGCCTTCTAAAGTTATGACGCGGGGTGCCGACAATGAGGATAACGGAAGGGCCGTGATCGTTGACGGACATGGACCCGGACTGTCACATTGCACGACAGAGGTTGGACTATGAGCATCAACACCATCGGCGGCAATACCACACCGACCGACCCGCGCAGTAACGGAGCCCAGTCGGGAGGCAGCCGCACCGACAACAATGGCCCGGACAATCGCCCCGCGGGCAACAGCAGCGCCGACACGGTCAATATCAGCGCCAGTGCCGGTGACCTGCAGGCCATGGAGGCCCGCCTGGCCGAGCTGCCCGAGGTGGACCGGGAACGGGTCACGGAACTGCGCAGCCAGATCGCCAGCGGCGAATACCGGATCGACAGTCAGCAGGTCGCCGACCGGCTGCTCGCCTTCGAATCGGATCTCTGAGCGGAGTAACGGCCCATGGACATCAGTTCACTGCGTACGCTGCTGGAGCAGGACCTCGACAATGCTCGTCGCCTCAGCCGGCTGCTGCTGGACGAGCGCCACCTGCTGGAACAGCGTGATGTCCGGGAGCTGGATCGCCTGCTGGGCGACAAGGCCACCCTGCTGGCGCGGATGGAAAAACACGACGGACTCCGCCGCGGACAGCTGGAGCAGGCCGGCTACGATGCCGACCGCAGCGGATTGCAGGCCTGCTGTCGTGACCTGGACCAGCAGCACGGGGGCGCGCTGGACGGACTGTGTCAAACCCTGTTCACGGAACTGGCGCACTGCCGCGAGGCCACTGCGGTCAATGCCAACATCGTGCACCGCAGCCGTCACAACAATGCACGCCTGCTCGAACTGATCCGGGGTGGGACCGGCCACCCGGACCTGTACGGCCCCGGCGGCACGGCCGGCGCCCGCCCGGAGAATCGCACACTGGGCAATGCCTGACGCCACGGAAGGGATCGAATGACCTTCGATGATAACCCCGACCGGTATTACACCAATCCCGGCGACATCTTCACGGTATTTCGCGCACTGCAGGCTGACCGTTCCACCATCAACGTGCAGTTCGACGAGGATGGTCCCCTGCACAATTCCCTGATCCTCGACGCCCGCCTGCGCGAGCGGATCCTGCTGTTCGATGAACTGACTCCGGCGTCCGCCAACGAGCGGGCTCTTGCCGGCGAATCATTCAGCATCCGGGCCAGCGTCAATGGCATACGGGTCTATGCACCGGGGCTGCATGTGCTCTCCGGTCACCAGGACCGCTCCGGTACTTACTACCACGTCGCCTTTCCAGACCGTCTGTTGTACCTGCAAAGACGCAACGCCTACCGTGTTCCGGTCCCGGCCCGACTGGCCCTGACCGCGCGCTGCCACTTCGAGGATCGCCCGTCACAGGATGCCGAGCTGGAGAATCTGTCCGCCACCGGCGTTCGCCTGCGACTGCAAGGACCGCTGGAACCTCCGCTGCCGCCCGGCGCGTCACTGCGTATACGTTTGCCACTGCCGGCTTCCGAACAGGAGATTCTCGAACTCGACAGTACCGTGGTCCACCAGCAATACGACCGCGGCCGTCAGCTGACGTTCTGCGGCTGCCGCTTTGAAAACACTGGCCGGGCCGACCAGATCACGCTGAATCGAGTGGTGGCGCAGATGCAACGTGACTCGCTGGTGTGAGTGCCGGCGGCGGCGCGTCACCCAGCCAGTACTGCAGCCGGTCCAGTTTTGACAGATCCGCGGGGCGATCCACATCCCAGCCCGGTGGTAGTTCGCACCAGTCGGCGCCCGATTGCCGCAACCGCTGGTGGGTCAACTCCAGTACCGCCGACGTCCCCCAGGGCATGTCGGTAAAATCCAGCCACCGCGCATCATCCAGTCCAAGCAGCACGTAGCCGCCATCTTCCGCGGGCCCGAGCACTGCATTACGTCCTTCGTGAAGTGCCGCCAACGCCTGACCCAGCGCGGCCGCGTCCACGGACGCGCAATCGGCCCCCAGTAGAATGACATGACGACTGTGCCGCAGTGCCTGATCCACCGCAAGGGCCATGCGCTCTCCCAGGTCACCACCGGTCTGCCGCAGCGGTGGCAGGTCATCGGACAAGGACAGGAACAACGGATGGCCAGGGTCGCCAGCCACGCAGAAACGCCAGGGACACAGCCCGCTTTGCGAGACCATGCGCGCGCTGTGACGGATCAGGTCCTCGTGCAGACGCAATGTACCCTCCTCCCCCAACGCTCCCTGCAGTCTTGTCTTGACCTGTCCCCGGACCGGCTCGCGCGCGAAGAGCAACAACACGGAATCAGGGTAGTGGGCTGAGCTCTGCATTTTCATAGCCCGGCTCCGTCACGGCCCCTGGACGGACCTCCATGGTACATTCGGTGCAATCTGTGAGGACTGACGCCCATGGTGTACAGCAGGCGTAGCCACCACATCAACAGTACCGTGCGTACGATACCGTTGCGCTCCCAGCGACGGCTGGATGTCACCACCCGCTCATCCAGGCAGACCGGTCGCGCGATACGCCGCAACGCCTTGCTCAGGGCCACATCCTCCATCAGCGGTATGTCGGGAAAACCACCGACCTGGTGAAATGCCTCGCGCGAGACGAATATCGCCTGGTCACCCGTGGCGACTCCGCTCCAGCGTGAACGGCGGTTGATCCAGGATTCGATGCGCCGGAATGCCGGCTCTTCACCGGACAGCTTCACATCGAAACGGCCCCAAACCGCTTCCCCCGGCTGCAACACCTGCTGTATACGCTCACCGGCATTGTCGGGCAGCAGCGTGTCAATGTGCAGGAACAGCAGGATGTCACCCCGGGCCGCTTCCGCCCCGGCATTCATCTGCCGGGCCCGACCGGGTGGCGCACTCAGCGACTGATCGACAAGTTCCTCGACCTCGGCGGGTCCGCCGTCGGTACTGCCGCCATCGACCAGGATCAGTTCGTGTTCCTCCCCGCGCAGCGGCTGCAGCCAGGGGAGATGCCGGCACAACGCCTCGCGCTCTTCCAACACCGGTATGATGATGCTGATCCGTGGTCCCCCGGTGAATTCGCCTTTTCCTGATGGTGTTTTCTGCAACAGTCTGCGCCCTGTACCCGCGAAGAAAAATCCCGAGACTACTGTGAAGCGGTGGAACGGTAAACCAATTCCCCCGGAATCGACGTATTTTCCCTGAAAAGGGGTGGTAAATCACGTTTTCCGGGCGGATAATATGCGCCCATCAAATCGGGCATTCAGTATGCAGTACCCTGGTAGTCATTCATGATGAATGTTGAAAACTTCTACATCGTCGCGACCGACCCGCATGACTCGGCGCTACAGGTGAACATCTCCGGTCCGTACCTGACTCGACGTGCCGCCCAGGCAGATCTGGAAGCGGCCATCGAGGAAGCTACGGAGCTGGATCCCTATGCCCGCACTTACCATTACGAGGTCTGCAGGCTGGCCTGTCAGAAGCCCGGCGTAATCCAGCACATGGCCAGCCACGCGCGGGCAGCCAACGGCTCGCAACCCGCAAGCAACTCCCGCTAGCGGGCTCTGGACACCAGCCGGTCACTGCCCCGGCTCGCCAATGCTCCCATGGCCATCAGGGCACCGCTGCAGGCGAAAGTCAGCCGGAAATCCTGCTGCCAGTCGATCAATGGCCCGGCCAAAGCCGGTCCCACCAGCTGCCCGGTCGCAAAGAACAGGGTCACGAAACTGACAGCCATGGCGGCATTCTGTGGCTTCACATTGGCAGTGGATGCCGCCAGTACCGATGTAAACAGACCGCTGACCGACAGGCCAATGACCACAAAATGGATCACGAAGGCGGTGGTGGTCGGCCATAGCACCGGCAGCCATGTCATCGCCATGGCCACCACCATGCAGGATGTCAGTGAGCGCGCATGTCCGATCCGGTCCGCGATCGAACCCCATACCGGTCCGGAGAAGATCGACATGAAGCCCATGATCGACACCAGGCGACCGGCCAGTACCGGGTCCACCCCTTCGTCCAGGGCGAAACTGTACATGAACAATACCTGCACAATGTAGGTCAGGCCGACCACGCCATAGATCAGCCCCATCCGCACCACATGCGGATTGCGATACACGGATGCCAGACCCCGGCGCATGGAGAGTGGGGCTCCACTCTGTGGAGGATCACGCAGAAACAGCGCCACCAGAACGATCACGACCAGCGCGATTACAGCGAACGTCGCCCAGATCATCCGCCAGGCGTCACTGTCCCCACTCTCGGTGACCAACGGAATCAGTATGCCGGACAGGAATATGCCAATGCCGACGCCACTGCCCGAGAAACCGATGACCATGCCCCGGCGTTCCGGATACCAGGCCCCGAGCAACGACACCAGCGGCGTGAAGGTGAATGCGGTACCGAAACCGAGCAACACCATGCACAAAAGCAGCAGCGGATAGGCGGAAAACAGACTCAGGCCGGTATAACCGCAAAAACCCAGCGACAGACCCAACAGGATCGAACGCTTGCCGCCATAGCGTCCGGCGAATACGCCGGCATACAACAGCAATACCAGGTATCCCAATGCCGTGACCGTGCCCAGGTTGGCCGCCGCGGAATAACTCAGGCCCAGTCCTTCGCGCATCGCCGGCAGGATCAGACCATAGGAGAGGCGACCGAACACCACCGCCACCAGCGTGCAGAGCATACTGATGGGTACCAGCAGAGCGATAGGCGGGCGATTCTCGGGGGTGTCCATGCGTAGCATCCGGAAAAGTCGGGGATGGTATCACACCAGCAGGCAGTGGTCTCTGTGGGAAGCGGCATGATAGAATCGCCATCCTGTCACGCCCCGGTGGCACAGCTGGATAGCGCGGCCCCCTCCTAAGGGGCAGGTCGCAGGTTCGAATCCTGCCCGGGGCACCAATCAATTCAGGGTCCATACCGGACACATGGGTTACTTTCTTTTCGAAGCCATATCGCCCTGGTTCAGGGTACTCGACTTCCCCTCAAGCGCTCCCACAGATCGTTGATCCAGCTCATCATCTCGGGAACGAAAGGGTCGACCACGGCTTTCCGGTCCAGGGTCCATACGTCGATGTCCGGGTGGCCGGGCGCAGCGTATTCCCAGTCGATCAACCAGAGCCTCTTTCCATCATCGAGTATATTTTCGGGTATCAGATCGTGATGAGTGAGCCTGGCCCGCCAGAGGCCGGCATCAAAGGCCTGTAGACGCGGAGCAAATTCATTCCAGGCAAGGCGCCAGCCAGGCTCGATCAATCCTTTCTGTTCGAGCTGGCTCCAGTAATTCAGCAGATAGGCATGATAGCTGCGTCTTGGCAGCCGGGTACGGATGGCGTGCAATTGCCCCAACATGGGCCACAATCGTCGACGCTGCTCCGTCCGGTTCATGTCCTGGCGAGACCATGTGCGTGCCTCCAGGTACGGGAATAGCGCAAAACGATGTTCTGGATCCCAAAACAGCAGTGGCCGACTCAAGCCGGCATGGGCAGTCAGGACCAGGACCCTCTGCTCCTGTTTACGGTCAATCCCCAACCTGCCAGGGTCGGGATAATTGATACGAAGCAGCAGGTCTCCGCTGATCCCGGAGGCCTCCAGTCGATAGCTTCGGTTGGTGCTCCCTTCCGGCATGAAATGAGACACTCGAGGCCGCCTCGTCAGGCCCAGGTCCCAACTCCGCCAGCCGTCCAGTACCGAATCGAGGGCAACGAAATCGCTCCATTCAGTCATGGGCCGCCTCTGCGTCCGGAGCATTTTCGGCCTGACGCTGGTAGTCGCGATACCAACTGGCCCAGCCATACACCGAGATCAACAGATAAGCCACATAGAGAAGGCCGGTCAGGTACATACCCCGATCAGTGAACAGGAAGAGGTTCACACTGTTGATCACCATCCAGTATCCCCAGTTCGCCAGGACTTTGCGCGCCACCATATAGGTGGTTACCACCGCAGCCCAACTGGTAAGCGAGTCCAGATAAGGCCAGGCCGCCTGGGTATGGCGGGACAGCAGGGCTCCGGAAACCAGACTGACTGCCAGGACGCCGGCGATCACCATGGCATGGTGGCGCCAGGGCCAGGTCTGTATCGACAAGGGCCGACCGCCCTGCCCCCCCTGCCCGCCATAACGCCAATGCCACCAGCCATAAACAGCCATGACCATGTAGTAGACATTGAGCAATGACTCCATCAGCAGCTGTACGTCCCAGAACAGCCAGGTGTACAGAGCCGTGCTCACGAAGGCGGCATACCAGCAAAGCCGGCTCTGTCGCACAGCCAACAGCAGGTAGGCAATGGCCAATGCCACCGCGCAAAGCTCCCAGACAGACATCTGCACCCAGGCCCCGGCCAGCCGTGAACTGAAGTCGCTCAGGCTCACTTGAGGGCTTCGTAGTCAGGCAGGAATTTGGCGACAAACACCACACGACCATATTGCTCGCGACTGTAATGGAGCGCATCACTCAGCATCGCCATCACCCGATCATGGTCGCCGGTGATGATGGTGCTGGTCGCATGGCTTTCGATTTTCAGCCCGGGCCTGGCATCCAGCCAGGCGATAAAGTTTTTAACGATCGGCACATAGTCTTCGGCAAACGGGTAAAGACTCAGCTCTACGGACAGTAGCATGATTCCATCTCCTTACAATTCATGGCGGGCGGTGACACCCAGAAAGCGGGGCTCGCCAAACTGGTGATAGGGTTCCACGGCGTAGCCTTTGCGCGGGTCGTTGCCAAAACTGCCGAAACCGCGAACCATCACATCTTCGTTCGCGAGATTGCGGCCCCATAACGCAATGTCCCAGTTCGCCGCCTGATAGCCGATACGGGCGTGGAAGAGTTCATAGGCATTGGCTTTTTCCTCGTGGCGGCTGGAGAAGAAATACGCATCCTTTGCCTCCATCTCCACCCGTGCATACCAGCGCTCGCCCAGTTGGAAAACCGTTCCCAGAGACAATTGATGGTTGGGCGCCTGAGGCAGGTCGTGGCCGTCCATATCAAAGGGCTGTCCCGTTTCAGGATCAGCATTGACATGGGAAAAATTGAGAAAGCCATCAAAGCGGGTTTCCAGAACCCCCAGACTGGCGAAGGCCCGGACAAAATGATTCACATCCCAGTTCAGTTCCGTTTCCAGTCCATAGCTCTGCCCGGCCGTGGCATTGGTAGTGTAGTCGATGAACTGACAGGGACAGCTTTCGCCTTCGAAAGGATGCACCAGGGACTGATTGGTTTGCACATCGTCCCGGTCCTGGAAAAACAACGCCGCATGCAAATCCAGACGGTTCTGCACCAGGCTCGTTTTCAATCCCAGCTCGTAGTTCCACAAGGTCTCTGTATCAAACTCGCGCTGGCTGTCCGGCACCACCGGGTTGCTGTTGACTCCGCCCGCTTTGTAACCCCGCGAGACCAGGCCGTAGGCGAGGCCACCCCCCGGCAGCCGATACGCCAGAGACAGCTTGCCGCCCCACATGGCCTCCTCGGGCGCAAAGGTGGCGCCATCGCTGTCGGAGTAATCCGCCTCTCTCTGCTCGTAGCGCAGTCCTGCCGTCAGTTTGAGGCGCGCGGCCAGTGGCACATCCAGCTGACCGTAAAGCGCCCGGTTCCCGGTGTCGTAGTCACGCAGAAAATCTTCTTCAAGGAAACTGTACACCCGGCGCAGACTCTGGGCTTCATTGCGATAATAGGCCCCCAGCACCCATCCCGTTTCGTCAGTGGCGTTATTGGAGACCAGACGCAGGTCCACGGTAGTGTTCTTGCGATCGCGGAGGTAGTTGTCAAAGGATGAGTAGCCGGGTGCGAGGCATTCAGATTCTTCACAGAGCCCCACGAAACTCCAGTCTTCATCGTAGCCATACTCCAGATCAGCGTCGCTGCGACTGAGCAGCGCCTCGACACGAAACGTCTCCCCGGCGTACCAGTTCAGACGGGCCGATCCGGCAAGGGTTTTCTGACGGTCATGCCCCGGCTCATCGGAAAGTGTGGTTCGGGTATTGTCCAGAGAGAACGCGTCGTACCCGTTATCAATGTCGACATGCAGACCGGTCAGGTCCAGCTGCCAGTCATCGCCCGGTTGCCAGCGCAGCTTGGCGCGCAGGGTCTGTTCGTCAAAATCACCATTGTCATCGGTATCCAGAAAATGGTTGCTCTGGAAGCCGTCGCTCCGGTAGCCGGAATACGCCAATCGGTAGCCAAGCCTTTCACTCATTGGGCCGGACGCCACTGCCTCAAAGGCTCGTGAGTCATGTTCGCCGAGGCCGGCCTCGACCTGCCCCGTGAAAGTCTCGCTGGGACTGGCGGACACCATATTGATCATGCCAGCCAGTGCATTGGCGCCGAAGAGTGTGCCCTGCGGGCCACGCAGCACCTCCACCTGCTGGATATCCAGAGTGGTGGCCGCGCCCCCGATACCAGTCATGTCGATACCATCGACCAGCAAGCCCACGGAGGGGTTGCCGGGCTCAACAAACTGACTGCGCTCTCCGATGCCACGTATCTGAAAGTGACGGCCCCGGGAGGCACCACTGGCGAAATTGACATTGGGCGCCAGATTGAGCACCTGCTCCAGATGCCGGGCATCGCGCTGTCGGAGTGTATCGGAATCGATCACCGTGGCGCTGCCTTCCAGGTCGGCCAGACTGGTTGGACGAAAATCCGCCGTGACCAGAATCTCCTCCACGAAGTTCGAGGAAGACGGACTCCCGACCTGCGCCCAGGTCAGGGGCGATGCGGCCGCCAATACCGCGGATATGAAAGGAACTGATTTCATGGTGAGCCTCCAGAATAACGTACATGGAGACCCGGTATGCGAGCGGGAAAATAGCAGAGCGCTCAGATCGTTCTGTTGTCAAAGCCCGGCATGTGACGAGCTGGAATCACTGAAGCTCTCGTTCCTGTCCCTACGCCGGCATTAACCGGATCAGGTTCAACGGGTCCACCCGACTGGGTGTCTCAGGTAAAAACCTCCCCGAGGAATCGATGTAATTGTAACGCCCTGGTTCAGCTTTGGACAACAGGCGAATCCGATGCTGACTCGGTTGTCACCACAGCATGAGTCAGAAATGCCTTCATTGCGATCTGTCGACGGACTCGCTGCTTGATGTCGAAGCGCCGGAAACCCGACAAGGTCTGAACGTGGTTCTTGCCATCCCGATGCAGGATGGGTACACAATACCGCACCGTCGTCAAAGGTGCCGGTGAGGCGAAAATCAGGGCAAATCCGAAATCGCTGGCAGTGTCGATCAGACTGCGTTGGTTCTGTGCATCCAGAGATAGCGCCTCATCCCGATAACACAATGTGAGCACCGGATGCCGCCGGAGTTTATCCTGCATCAGGGAGAGCATGACCAGGCCGGTAACCGGCTTGGCGATCCGCACGCTGCCATTGGAGGCCGCGCTGTCCATATCATTGAACTCCTCGGGAGGCTGATCGACCTTGCCCACCACACAAACCAGACGAAACAGGTCAGCCACTTTCAGGTCCGATGCCTGTCGGAAGGCTGGTCTACACGTGATTCACGGCAGGGATACGAGCTACACTGCCTGCGCTGGCAATCAAACGGTTACGGATCATCTGGTTGTCAAAGTCGTTGGAGCCAAGGTCGGCAATGCTGAGCCGCGCCAGGGTATCGCGGATGACTGAATTGATGATTTGCCAACTTTGCTTCACCCCACAGTCATCCACAAGAGAACAGTCGCATCCGTGAGACCTGGCACACTGCGTGAGCGCAAGCTCTCCATCTACCGCCTGTAGCACATCGAGCACGGAAATCTCTTCTGGAGGAAATGCCAGACTGTAGCCCCCCTTGGCGCCCTTTTTCCCGGTACAGAGCCCACTCAGGGTCAACTGACGGAGCAATTTCCGAACCGTGGCCAGGGGGATGTGGGTGGCCTGGCTGAGCTCGTCCAACGTGTGGCGCTCGTTCTCCGAAACCATGTTGCTGACGATGACCACTGCATAATCCGAGAGTTTACTGATCCGGAGCATACTGACCTCAGTAATGTATACCAAAAAGGTATTGAAATAGATCGCCAATCATTTATATACTACATCAGTATATTTTAAAAGCGTAGTCTCCGCGACAGCGGTCCACTAGGCAGGTGTGCACGCAAATTACCGGATGGCTGCTTTCCTGCCAACTGTGTAAGGAAGAATGTGATGACGTTTGTAGTCGGCGAAAACTGTATCAACTGCAAGCACACGGATTGCGTTGAAGTCTGTCCTGTAGACTGCTTCTACGAGGGGCCCAACTTTCTCGTGATCCATCCGGATGAGTGCATTGATTGTGCTCTCTGTGAGCCGGAGTGCCCGGTCAACGCGATTTTTTCGGACGATGAGCTTCCGGATGATCAGCAGGAGTTTCTCGGGATCAATGCAGAGCTGGCCAACAAATGGCCCAATATTACAGAGATGAAAGATTCTCTGCCCGAGGCCGAGCAATGGGATGGCGCGGAGGGAAAGGTGAAGGAACTGGTGCCGGAGTGGCCGGAATAAAGAACACCTTGTCCCTCGATTGGCAATGATGGTCGTATGGAGCAGCCCGCAATGACTGAATTGAGCAGCTTTGAACTTTTTTCCAATGAATACGATTCCTGGTTTGCAGAGAACCAACGACTACTGGCTTCTGGTTGAACTACCCCGCGAGAGTGGTTTCGGCATTCTTTACAGCCTCGCGGCGGAACTCGGAACCTGGGACCATCCGTTGATGGAAGGCGTGGCTCCCAGAAGTCCCTACCCGATGCCTTTCGTGACTGCAGCGAAGTGGCGATGCATCGGAAAGGATCGAATCCGCTTATTTCCCGCATGGCC
>JAWLFN010000069.1:0-11781 GCA_041685555.1 Gammaproteobacteria bacterium
CGGTCCAGATCAGCGTCATCGAACACGATGAACGGTGCATTTCCACCGAGTTCCAGGGAAATCTTCTGCACATGCTCGGCACACTGCGCCATCAGCTTACGGCCCACCGTCGTGGAACCGGTGAAACTCAGCTTGCGCACCACCGGGGAGCCAGTCAGCGCCCCGCCTATGGCGGGAGCGTCCCCGGTGATGACATTGAATACCCCAGCCGGTATACCGGCCTCCTCCGCCAGCACCGCCAACGCCAGAGCGCTATAGGGGGTGGCCTCGGCCGGCTTGACCACCATCGAGCATCCGGCGGCCAGAGCCGCGCCGGCCTTGCGCGTGATCATCGCGGCCGGAAAGTTCCATGGCGTGATGGCCGCCGTGACCCCGACCGGATGGCGCGTGACAATGATGTGCTGGCCGGGTTTGTTACCCGGTATGGTCTCGCCATAGGAGCGGCGCGCCTCCTCGGCGAACCATTTCAGAAAAGAGGCCGCATACTGGACTTCTCCCCGGGCCTCGGCCAGCGGTTTACCCTGCTCCAGGGTCATCAGGGCCGCCAGATCCTCCTGGTTGTCCAGCATCAACGCATGCCATCGATACAGGGCCTCGCCCCGCTCACCGGCGGTCCAGCATTTCCAGACGTCGAAGCCCAGCCGGGCGGCTTCTATCGCTTCCAGTGTTTCTTCGTGGCCACAGTCGGGCACTGTACCGATGATCTCGCCCGTCGCCGGGTTGTCCACCTCCACTGTCCGTCCATTGCGGGCTTCCGTCCACTGGTCACCCACCCGGCACTGCTGGCGGAAAAGTTCGCGGTTCTGAAGTCGGCTCACGGTCATCGCGGTTCTCCTGTCGCTTTGCGGTTCACATCACGGACTGTAGAATCGTTTGCACGGTGGCTGCAAGTGATTCCGAAGGTGTAAGATCAGGAAACAGCCCAGCCGCACATTTCATCAGCAGACCGGACCCGATCATGCGTGTTCTGAAGATAACCAGTTTCAGCGTTCTCGCTCTGCTCCTCCTGCTTGTGGGCGGTGCCGCATTGTTCCTCGTGACGCTGGACCCAGAGGATCACAAGGAACGGATCACCAGCCTGATCCGGGAGCAGAGCGGGCTGGAGCTGCAACTGGCCGGCCCGATGGAACTGACGCTGTATCCCTGGCTTGGACTGACCGTTTCCGACGTCTCGGTGGTCGCCGGATCGGACGATCCATTCCTCCGGGTCGAGCATGCACGCGCGCGGGCGCGGCTGCTTCCCCTGTTCACCGGACAATACGAGATCGATACCGTGCGGATCCGCGGTGCTCGTGCCGATCTGGTCATCGATGAGGAGGGACGCGGCAACTGGCAGGTGCCTTCCGCTACAACGGAGGCACCGGAGGTGCCACAACCGGAGGCGTTGCGTTGGCCGGCCGCACTGGCACTGGGGGGCGTCGATGTCAGTGACACCCGCATCACCCTGGACGACCGACGGGAAGACCGGCTGATCACGCTGAATGACGTGACTGTCCGCACCGGTGAGTTGTCCTATGGCGAACCCATCGAGGTGCATGTGTCCGTCGATGCCACCTCAAACCGGCCCGAGCTGCGGGCACGGACCACACTTGACGGTCGGGTCATGTACAGCGACGACGGCCGTGTCTACGACATAGCACCGCTGACCGTGGACAGTCTTCTGTCCGGACCGGCCGTCCCCGGTGGCGAGACCGAGATGCGATTGTCCGCTCCGACGCAGATCGATCTCGGTGCCGATACACTGATGATGGAGGCGCTGGAGCTTGATGGCGCCGGCGTAGAGTTGTCCGCCATGCTGACCGCTCGCGGGATCAACACCGAGATCCCGGCCGGGACGCTGGACCTGGATATGACGGGCGACGACATGGCCATGCTGTTCCGTATTGCCGGGCAGGAAGAACTGGCCGGCCGCATCGATTCGCTGGGTGACCGTGGATTCTCCCTGGCCGCGGAAGTCGAAGCGGACGGCAACACACAGGCGCTCAACATCCGGGACCTGCGGGCCTCGTTGTTGGGCGCACGCATCGAGACTTCCCTGGCCCTGGACGGTACCGGACTGCTCAATGGCCGGATCCAGGCCGAAGGCCCCGACCTGCCTCTGTTGATGACACTGGCCGGCCAGCTGCAGGGCAACGACGGCGAGGTCCTGCGCGGACTCGGACAACAACTGAGTATCATGGAAGACCGAGCTTTCTCGACGCGGGCGGGTTTCGACATCAATATCGAGGACGGCCGCATGGACATTCCCGACATGTCGATCCGGGCCCTCGGCATTCGCGCCGACGGCAGCCTGGCGGCCAGCGGTCTGCAGTCCGATGCCGCCTCGATCGATGGCAATCTGGACATGACCGGAGAAGAACTGCCGCCCTTGTTGCGGGCCCTGGGGCAGGATGCGATGGCGGACAGCTGGCATTCGTTCACCCTGTCATCGCAGGTCAGTGGCCAGGGGGGAGCACTGACGGCCGGTCCTTTCGATATGGAGCTGCAGCTCAGTGACCCGGCCCTGCCGGATGGCACGCTGGGTCTGCGTCTGCAGGCCCAGGCAGAGCGGAATGTGGCCGAGGATTCATTCAATGTGCCCTATTTCACGCTTTCAGGCGGCGGCCTGGATCTGGATGGCCGCCTGGCAGTCGCCGCGATGTCCTCGGAAGAGCCGCGATTCCAGGGGCAATTGTACGCGGGAGATACCGACCTGCGCGCGGTCGCCGACCGTCTTGGTTTCGAGCTGCCGGCCACCCGTGACCCGTCGGTATTGAGTACCGTCGGCTTCGAGGTGGAGTTCGCCGGTTCGGCCGGGCAATTGTCAACCCGATCCCTGCGATTGACGCTGGATGACTCCACCCTGGACGGTTCACTGACCGTGGACCGCGGCCAGTCGCCGGTGGACATCGACCTGAGCTTGAATCTGGATCAGATGAATGTCGACCGGTACCTGTCACCGCGGAGTCAATCCGGCGCATCGCCCACCGAGGCCCCATCCATCGCCCTGCTGCCGCTGGCCATCACCCGCCTGGGTAATACCAGCGGGTCACTGGACGTCGGCCGTCTTGACGTGGGGGGAATGCGGCTGGACCAGTTACACGTTTCGTTCGGCGGTAGCGGTGATCAGCTTACCCTGGCCCCCATGGAGACCCTGTTGTACGGTGGCCGTTTCGACGGACGCATCGATGCAACGCTGCTGGAGGATGGTCGGGTGCAACTGACCAGTAACGCCGACCTGGAAGCCGTCAACCTGGCGCCTCTGATGCAGGATCTGGCGGATTCCACCTACCTGAGCGGACTCGCCAACCTGCAGTTGTCCGTACAGGGTACGGGAGGCTCCGTGGAGGAACTGAAACGTTCTCTCTCCGGCGACGGACATATGGATCTTTCCGACGGCGTGTTGTACGGCGTCGATATTGCCGGCACGTTGTCTCAGCTCGAGACCATGATCAGAAGCCGGCGCCTCATGTCGCTGCAGCGGGGAGAAAGTACTGCCTTCGACGAATTCACCGCCACGCTGGATATCGATGACGGTGTAATACGCAGCGATGACCTGCAGTTGCTGGCACCGGGATTCCGCGTGGACGGACAGGGTATATTACTCGATCTGACCGACAATACGCTGGACTACGACCTGACCACGAGCGTGGATCCGGACACTGCCACCACGGCCACCGAGGAATACGATATCGGGGGGTACTCCGTGCCAATAGCCTGTCAGGGCACCCTGGAGTCCCCTACCTGTACGCCCGATATACAGGCTATCGTACGCCGGGCTCTGGGGAGCGAGATCGAGCGACGCGTGGGGGACTTCCTCCAGCAACTCAACCGTTGACTCAGGATGGCAGGCCGCAATGGTGGCGTAGTATGCGACGGAACCGCGACGGGTCCTTGACCAGTACGCCAGCCTGGTCGGCATGGCTCTTCCTCGCCAGTTCGCGTGAGGTCCAGAAGCGCAATGCCGCCAGCTTCAACAGCTGCGGCCAGTCCCTCTCCTCCCGGTCGGTGAGCGGCCGCTCCAGCCGGTAGGCATCCATCAGCGCAGTGGCCCGTTCCCCGTCGACGACTTCACTGTTTTCACTGCCCTCATTGAAGCACCAGTCATTGTGGCAGATGGCCAGATCCAGGGACATCGGGCCACTTGCGGCATTGTAGAAGTCGATCACGCCGCTGATACGCGTGCCATCGAACAGGACATTGTCGCGGAACAGGTCGCCATGGATGATGGTCCGTGGTGTCGCCGGATACACGGACAGCCACTGTTGCAGCTGTTCCAGCTCCGGCTCCAGCCACTTGCGCTCTTCGCGCCAGGTGTCCTCCAGCAGCAGACGACTGTGGTGCAGGACCCACTCCGGCCCCCGATCGCTGTCGCGCTTCAGCCCTGTATCCTGTGCTGCTTCATGCAGTCGCGCCAGCATGGTACCCACGGCCCGGCAGTCGGCCACATCGGGTGACATCCTGTGCTCCCCGTGAAAGCGCGGCTGAAGTAAAGCGGGCTTGCCCTTGAGCGTATGCAGAGCCTCGCCGTCGCGGCTGACAATGGCATAGGGAACCGGAAGACGACACTGATGCAGGTGCTCGAGCAGCTCCACGAAAAACGGCAGCCCGTCCGGAGGGCCACGCTCGATCAGTGTCAGTACATACCAGCCACTATCACAGTTAAGAAAGTAGTTGGTGTTCTCACTCCCTCCGGGCACGCCCTGCCAGTCGATCAGACCGCCCACGTCGAATGCGGACAGAAAACGTCTGATGTCATTGGCTGACAGTGCAGTGAATACCGACATGAATGGCTCCTCGCTGGTTCTTCTCGCATCATGCCGCAGAATCGGTTCAATGGAAACTTCGGAATCATCCGCCCAGCAGCGCTTCGAATCCGATCTGTACCAGAGCCGCACTGAGCCAGCCCAGAGGCGGAATGATGCCATACAGCAGAATGCGCATGAGAACGGCCGAGCCGACCGGCCATGTCCGGCAGGTCTTCAGCCGTTCACGGAGCGACAGCAACGCATCGAGGCGAACGGGATCGACGTCAGCGATCCCCAGCGTGATATTGCCCATTAGAGAGACTTCACGGGTCAGGCGGTCTTCGACCCTGGCCAGCGCCCGGTTGCGTTCTTCAAGCAATGTCCGGTGAATCCCCCTGAGTGACAGCAGATACAGCCATACAATCAGCCCCACGGATGCTATCAATCCAATGATGACGTAGGGGTCCAGACCACTGCCTCCCAGCATCGTCAACGGATACAGAGTCTGCAGTCCCAGTATGAAAAGCATCGGTCTCAGGGCATTGCGACCGAACGGTTGCAGATCATCCGGTGACAGCAGATCGACGATGGCGGCCTTGTCCCCGAGCTCCGAGAAAAGCCGGGCGTTCTCGGAGAGAACCGTCGCCACCTGCATCATCAGCACCCAGATGACCACGGTCATGGCCGAGAATGCCATGTCGGTCGAACGCAGCAGTCGATCCGTTGTCAGGGATTCAAAATGTCCCAGCAATCCGGCGTGAATCACACCGATGAGGCCACCAATCAGTGTGGGTATCACGAGACGATGGCCACCATAGCGCGACAACGAGACCAGCAGCCTGTCCGTGGTGGCCTCTTCCAGGGACAGTACAGGAGACAGGGATTGCAGGTCATCCCTGCTGGCGGGCAGAACATGCAGGGTCATTTCCAGCAGGTAGCCGATACTGAGACTGAAAAAGAGTGCATTGCCGATTGTGGCCAGATGCTGCCGCGACCAGCTGGATGGCGGTTCCAATGGCAAAACGCCGGATAGAGCGAGCACCGAAAGGACCAACAGAAACGAAAACGCACCCATCATCCCGGCCCGCAGGCCCAGGGCCCGTTTCAGTCTCAAGGTCCAGAACAGCGGATCATCGGCCCGCCGCGTCCAGTCAGTCCAGTCCTGTGGCGACAGATCCGTCATGGACCCTACCTGACCAGCAACCCGCTACAGCCGTGGCTTGCATCCAGGTCCATCCGTACGATTGCGGCCGGGTTGCCACGGGCTGGCTGTGATCGGTTCATGTAAAGGATTCCGGTTCTGGTGATTCCCGGAACCCTTGTATCATGATTTTTTCAGACGGGACAACTTCTCATTCCACCACGGACCGGTACAGATGCCAGGTGGCATGACCCAGTATCGGGGCAACGACACCCAGCCCGATCAGCAGGGGAACGGCACCCAACACCATCAGTCCGGCCACCATCAGATACCAGACCGCCATCGGCTTGATGTTGCGCTGCACCGCGCGCAGGGACGTGCCCACGGCCCGGGCCAGAGTCACCCTGCGGTCGATCATCATGGGCAGGGATACCACCGTGGCCACGAATACCACAACGCTGTAGAGAAAACCGACTATGGTACCGCTCAGCAGCAGCTGCCAGCCCGATGCGGTCATGAACACCTGACGGAAGAGTTCCGCCGCCGTGCCGGGCACTTCGCTCCCCAAGAACACACCGTACAGCGCCACCGCGGTCATCAACCAGCCGACAAACAGAATCGCCAGCATGATACCCATGGCGGCGATCGGCCCGCGGGACGGCGCATGCAATACATCGAACACATGCCACCAGGCGTAATCCAGACCCTGTTCCCGTCGTCGGCTGAGCTCGTACAGACCGCAGGCCGCCAATGGCCCGATCAGAGCCAGACCGGCAATCGCCGGCAACAACAGGAACAGCAGATTCTCGCCCAGACCGACGAGGGCGATGGTGGCGGCAAGCAGAAGATAGATGACAGTGAGAAAAACGCCATGCGTCGGTCGGGCCAGAAAATCGTTCTTGCCCTTCCGGAGCACGACCCGCAGGTCCTGTATCGGGATGCGCCGTATGGCCGGGGGCTCGGCGTCATCATGGTTTGTAGCGTGTGAAGACAGTTCCGTTCGCGTACTCATGGGCACACTCCTGGTTATTTTTGAGCGATATGTACACTACTACTCCCAACCTGACCTCCGGCGCCCGCATTCCCTTTCAATCCGAGCGCCTACGCTGCCATTGTGGAGACTTTCACGCTAGACTGTGGCGATGCACACATCCGCCCCAGAAGCGCTCGTCGACAGCGCCCGACAGCTCAATCACTCCGGACTCAACCAGGGCCGGTCCGGCAATCTCAGCGTACGTCATGGATCGGGACTGCTGATTACCGCCTCCGGCGCCTCATTTGACGACATTACCGTCGATGATGTGGTGGAGACTGATCTGCGGGGCCATTGGTCCGGTACATTGAGGCCGTCCAGCGAACTGTCCTTTCATTGCGGGATCTATCGCAATCGACCGGATGTCGGGGCCGTTGTCCATCTGCACTCGCCCTGGGCGACCTCTCTGGCCTGTATGCACCGCGCCATTCCCGCTTTTCATTACATGGTGGCCGTCGCCGGTGGAGAGGATATTCCCTGTGTGCCCTACGCCACCTTCGGTACCGATGCACTGGCCGCTCACGTCACGGAGGGGCTGCGGGAGCGCCATGCCTGCCTGCTGGCGAATCACGGTCAGATTGCGGTTGGAGGTGATCTGGGGGCCGCCATGGAACTGGCCGCGGAGGTCGAGAATCTGGCCCGCTGCTACGGGCAGATTCTTGGCATGGGGGAGCCGGTGCTGTTGTCCCGGGACCAGATGGCCGAGGTGCTGGAAAAGTTCGGAGACTACGGGAAACCGCAGGCTCCGGGCCGCTGAAGCGCTCCGGCGCAGCCCGGCTCAGACCTGCTGCCCGGCAGCGACCCCGGAGGCCCAGGCCCACTGGAAGTTGAACCCGCCCAGATGTCCGGTCACATCCACGACCTCTCCGATGAAATAGAGCCCGGGCACCTTTTTCGACTCCATCGTTCGTGACGACAATTCCTCGGTATCCACCCCGCCCAATGTCACTTCGGCGGTCCGGTACCCTTCGGTGCCGTCGGGAGTCAACTGCCAGGGCTGAATGGCTGCACGGAGCTGATCGATATCCCGGCTGGACAGGTCGGCAACTTTTCTGTCCCGCCATCGCTGGCCGGACCACAGGTCCACCAGGCGGCGTGGCAGGTACTCGGCGAGCAAGGTCCGTAGCCGGATTCTCGGTCGCTCCCGGCGGGCCTCTTCCACCAGACTCACCAGGTCCAGCTCCGGCAGCAGGTCCAGATCGACGGCCTGCCCCGGCCGCCAGTACGAAGAGATCTGCAATATGGCCGGGCCACTAAGCCCGCGGTGCGTCCACAACAGATTCTCGCGGAAGACGTTCTCATTGCAGGTCGCGGCCACATCCGCCGATACGCCACTCAGCTCCCGGCTCCAGGACAGTCGCTCGCCCTTCAATGTGAAGGGCACCAGCCCCGCCCGGGTTGGCAACACCGCGAGGCCGAACTGCCTGGCCAGATCATAGCCGAAGCCACTCGCCCCCATGGTCGGAATGGACAACCCGCCAGTGGCGATGACCAGGCGTGCCGCAACCAGAGGGCCCAGACTGGTATCCAACAGGAACTCATCCGCCCTCCGGACGGCGTGCACCTGACAGTTGACCCGGATCTCGACGCCGGCCTGCTCCGATTCTACGAGCAGCATCTGCACGATATCGCTGGAACGATGATCGCAGAACAGCTGACCGAGTTTTTTCTCATGGTAGGCGATGCCATGCTGCTCCACCAGCGCGACAAAATCCCAGGGGGTATAGCGACTCAACGCCGACTTGCAGAAGTGCGGGTTGGCGGACAGGAAATTTTCGGGCGTGGTGTGCAGGTTGGTGAAATTACAGCGGCCGCCACCGGACATCAGGATTTTCTTGCCGACCCGGTTGGCATGATCCAGTACCAGCACACGTCGACCCCGTCTGCCGGCCTCAATGGCACACATCAGTCCGGCCGCGCCGGCACCGAGAATGATGACGTCATATCGCGAGTTCATGAGTCTGGCGGGAACCCTGTGAGGGAGCGGGGAACGCAGGCCATTGCCGGGCTTCCTTTGCTGACGGGGCCGCAGTGTATCGCATTCCGTAACAGTGCTAAACTCGGATTTGTTCCCCTTCCGGAGGTCTACATGCTACGAGTCACAGACAGAACGCTTCTCGCCCTGCTTCTGGCGGGTGCATTGCTCTTCCTGGCCAGCACGCAATATGCCATGGCGCAGACCCGGATCGGACCCGTGCCGGTACAGGAAAAGAGTCAGGAGACTTTCAATCAATTGCTGGGCGAGGAGCGGATCCGGCAGAGGCTGGAATGGATCCGCGAACAGGAACCACAGACCATTGCCGAACAGATCCGTTTGACCGAGATTCCCGCCCCGCCCTTCATGGAAGACAACCGGGCCGCCTACCTGCTCGAACAGATGCAGTCACGTGGATTGACTGAAACCCGGATCGATCAGGAAGGCAATGTCATCGGTCGCTGGAGCGGGACGGGTGACGGACCCATGCTGGTTCTCTCCGCCCATATTGACACGGTCTTTCCCGCCGATACCGACGTGACCGTGCGGGAACGCGAGGGACGTTACCACGCACCGGGCATCAGCGACGACGGTCGCGGACTGACCGTGCTGCTGACGGTCATCGAAGCGCTGACCGGCAGCGGTCTGCAAACCACCGGAGACATCCGCTTCGTGGGCACCGTGGGTGAAGAAGGTCGTGGCGACCTGCGGGGTGTCAAGGCGCTGTTCGAGACGCATGACGACATCGACGGTTTCGTTTCCATCGACAGCTCCGGATTGAACAGCATCAACACCGGCGCCACCGGCAGCCGTCGATTCGAGATCCGCTTCAGCGGTCCCGGTGGCCATTCCTTCGGGGCGTTCGGCATGGCCAGCGCCATCCATGCCATGGGCCGCGCCATCACCCGGATCGGTGACCTTGAGGTTCCCGAAGAGCCGAAAACCACCTTCACCGTCGGCACCGTGTCCGGCGGCACCTCGGTGAATTCCATTGCCGGTGACGCCGTCCTCGCACTCGACATGCGCTCCAATGCGCCGGAGCAGCTGATGGCACTGGAAGAACGCGTCAAGGAAGTGGTGCGCGAAGCGGTGCGTGAAGAGAACCGTCGCTGGGACCGACCCGGAGAGATCGATGTCGAATTCGTGCTGATCGGCGACCGTCCGGCCGGACAGACACCGTCGGATCATCCGCTGGTACAGTCCACGGCACTGGCATTCAACGCGGCGGGAAGCATGCTGGAGACGCTGCGGCGCTCCAGTACGGACTCCAATGTGCCCATGTCACTGGGCATACCAGCGGTCACCATCGGTGGTGGTGGCCGGGCCTCGGGTGCGCATTCGCTCAATGAGTGGTTCGAGCCGCTGGACTCGCATCGCGGACCCATGGCGGCCTGGCTGCTGACACTGGCGGCGGTCGGCGTCGATGGTGTCAGCCGTCCCTTGTTGGAAATCATGGAATGATGACGGCGGGAGAATGGCAACGCGGCGCTGATGCCGGATGAAGCCCGGTACGAATGACATGCCCCGGTTTCGGGTCATCGATTTCGCGTCGGCTCACTATCGGGCGACGCTGTTTCTGCGCCAGCAGGTACTGCGTGAACCGCTTGATCTGGTGTTGTCCGAGCGGGACCTGGACGGAGAGGAGCGACAATGGCATTTCGGCCTGTTCGATGACCCGGACAGACTGATCGCCTGCCTGGTCGCGGCCCCGGCCGACGCGACTTCCGTCCGGCTCCGGCAGATGGCGGTCATTCCCGGAATGCAGGGTCGCGGCCTGGGACGGGCGCTGATGCGTCAGACAGAAAACCATCTCAGGCAACGCGGCATCGGGCAGTGCACGCTGCATGCGCGGATTCAGGCCATCGGATTTTACGAAAAGCTGGGTTACAGCACGACCGGCCCCATCTTCACGGAACTGGGCATTCCCCATCAGCGCATGATCAAGACGTTGTCGACGAAACCGGCGCGTTGATTCCGGCCGGACCTCAATATCCCGCCGTCCTGGAGGCGTACATGGCCTGATCGGCCCACTGTATCCGTCTGACGCAAGCAGGCATCCAGACGCCCGGCGACATGTCGTAGCAGCAGGTCCATGATATTGCCGGAGACGACAGTCCGTTCGAGGCGTTTCTGGAAATTCATGACAATGCACGGGACTCCGGGGCGGCGTTGGAACCGGATTATGGGACCCCGGTCGGAGCATTACAATGCAGTTCTCACAACCGGTATTTGCCCCCGTCATGGTGCTTGCGTTCCCGATGCGGCGTGCCGGCGCAGCTTTCCCCGGTGTACAGGCCGGCAATGAACAGCGACAGATTGCGCCGCGCACGCTGCCACCAGGTAGGCCGGGACGGAACTTCCGGCATGTTGAGTTCGTGGATACGCAGACGCCGTCCATCCAGGGTCGGCTCGATCTCTCCGGCGTCCCTGTCGGCGTCATGCGCGGGTTCGGACCTCTGATCGGACATGATCGATTCTCCCCCTGCCTGAGTGCTTGTTACCGACCACCAGTCTACTCCGGCGCGAGCACGAAAAAAAACCGGAAGCCCGATTTCAGAGGCCGTTTTCATCGGTTCCAGGGAATTGATCGAGTGCTACAACTTTGCGATGCGACAGCGATTCAGAGTGGTGCCAGGCAAGGGAAATTCGGTGAGACCGTGTGGCATTTTCCGGTCGAAAATTTCCGCGCAACCACCTGCAGTTTAAAGAGATATTTGATGTTTTGAAGTGGCGGAGGGGCAGTCCGCTAAATATGTAATAGGTTGCAAGACCATGAAACCCTAAAAGCACTATTAATAGGCAATACATACAACATTTTCCCTGCTTCCATTTTTCATATCCTCTCTTGATGTTTCACACCATTACACCTAAAGTGTGGGGAAGAAATGTGGGGAAGAAGGAAATG
>JAWLFN010000070.1:0-11741 GCA_041685555.1 Gammaproteobacteria bacterium
TCGTCCCTGCAGGGCCTTGAGCTGGTCATCGGCCAATTCGGTGTCCTTGAGGGTCAGGCTTTTCAGCAAGGCAAAACTGTCCTGGGCGTCGAATATCGAAAAACCGCTCTTGAGGTCAAATGACTTCACGTCGCGGCGGATGATGTTCAGCCCGAGCTGGTGGAAGGTGCTGATCGTGAGGCCGCGTGCGCTGACAGGCCGACCGTCCGAGCGCCCGACCTTGAGCAGCGAAGTGACCCTTTCCTTCATCTCTCGGGCGGCCTTGTTGGTGAACGTGACCGCCGCGATACGGTTGGCCGGATAGCCGCATTCGCCGATCAGATAGCTGATCTTGCGGGTGATCACGCTGGTCTTGCCGCTGCCCGCGCCGGCCAGGACCAGCAGGGGAGTGTCGATGTAACGGACGGCTTCCCGTTGACGATTGTTGAGCCTGTTCACAGTTCTGCCAATTGCTCGTGATGTAATGCGATGAATACCCCGTGGGCCGGGGCTGAAGCTGGCCTTGTGTCAGGCCGGGCTATATCATACAGCAACTTTGAAGTTTTCCGTCGGTCGGCCGATACGATGGATGGAACAGAAGGGTACCGACGCCATCAGTAGTAACAGGGAGCCGGAGACGCGCGTGCGCGCATTGCTTATTTCGCAACGGGAATCGGATCGCCAGCTGATTCTGGAAATGCTGGAATCCATCACCGGTACCCGGGAGGAACTCACTGTCTGTCCGGGCGATCCCGAGACGCTGTCGCGGATCGAGGTGCCTGGACACACCGTAGTCCTCTGGGGCGAGGTTTCCGACCGCGCGTGTGCCATGCGCCTGCTGGGAGAGCTGAACCGTTTTCCGTCGGTGCCGCCGATCATCGTGATCAGTGACGAGATGGCGAAAGGAACGCGGCGCGACGTACAGCCACGTGCCGACATTGTGCCGCGCACGGGCCTGACATCGGAGCAGTTGCACGATGCCATCCGTGCGGTGGATGTGGCGGTGGGTGTCAGTCAATCGAACGTCGAAGAGATGAGACCCGATCCCCTGACCGGTCTCAGCAATCGCCAGATGTTCCGGGAGCAGCTCAGTGAGGTGTTGCAGGACAACGAGCGACCGGGTTCGGTCGGCATGATGCTGATCGATGTCGACCAGTTCAAGAAGGTCAATGCCTCCTACGGCCAGGGCGCCGGTGATTCGCTGATCCAGCTGATTTCCGAGCGGATCCGCAACTGTCTGTCACCCAACCAGCGCCTGGCCCGCATCGGCGGCAACGAGTTTGCTGTCATCTGCCAACATGCCGTGGGCTCCGTGGAGCAGGAAGTGCGGCATCGGGTCAACCGCATCATCGAGCGCATGGCGCGGCCGTTTCCGGTCGGGCAGCACGCGGTGCGTATGCACGTCAGCATTGGCGTTGTCATCAACAACGATTCGGTCACCGTGGATGAGCTGCTGTCCCATGCGGATATGGCCATGCGCATCGCCAAGCAAGAGAAAGGCAGCAATTGCCAGTTCTACACCACGGACATGACCGATGCGGCACAGCAGGTATTGAAGCTGGAGGCGGAGATCCGTCGCGGTCTGCGCAAGGATGAGTTCGAGCTGTTTTTCCAGCCGCGCATCGATATTTCCGGTGGACGTGTGGTGGGCGCCGAGGCGCTGATCCGCTGGCGCCATCCGACCCGGGGACTGCTGTCTCCGGGCGAGTTCATTGCCGTGGCCGAGGACAGCGGCCTGATCGTGCCATTGGGGTACTGGATCATCCACAGTGCCTGCCGGCAGCTGAACGAGCTGGCGGATCGCGGCTTTCCCGAGGTGCAGATTGCCATCAACGTCGCCTTCAAGCAGTTCCAGGACCGCAAGTTCGTGCAGACGGTGGCGAACATCCTGGAAAAGCACAGTATCGCTCCGGGGCGGCTGGAATTCGAGCTGACCGAGACCACGATGATGGTGGAGGGGCAGTCAGTCGATGCCAGTCTGCGCAAGCTCAGCAATCTGGGTGTGCATATTTCGCTGGATGACTTCGGTACCGGGTATTCCTCTTTTGCCCATATCCAGCGCCTGCCGATTTCCGCATTGAAGGTGGATCGCACCTTTGTCAGCAGTGCCACGGAGAACGAGGACGATGCCACCATCGTCAAGGCCATCATCAGTCTAGCGCACAGCCTGAACATGCACGTCATCGCGGAAGGGGCAGAGACGCCGGAGCAGGTCGATTTCCTGGGGCGGAACCGCTGTGACCAGATTCAGGGATATTATTTCAGTCGACCGGTATCGTTCTCGGACCTGCTGGATGTGTTGCTGGAGGCTGATTTCGTCTCCGACCGCATGGAGGCGGTGGCCGCGGTTGGCGGAAACTGAAGTTTGCGGCTATAAAGGGAGTAACCACCTTTCGTAGACAGACAGGGAAGTCATGTCGCTGGCCATTGTCCATACCCGCGCCAATATCGGTGTCGAGGCGCCCGCCGTCACGGTGGAAACCCATCTGTCCAACGGTCTGCCCGGCATGGCCATTGTGGGGCTGCCGGCAACGGCGGTCCGTGAAAGCCGCGAGCGGGTGCGCTGCGCCATTCTCAATGCCGGCATGATCTTCCCGGCCCGGCGCATGACCATCAATCTGGCCCCGGCCGATCTTCCCAAGAGTGGTGGCCGCTATGACCTGGCCATAGCGGTAGGCATCCTGGCGGCTTCCGGCCAGCTGCCGGTGGAGGCGCTGGCGCACTGCGAGATGCTCGGCGAACTGGCGCTGACTGGTGAGCTGCGGGTGGTGGATGGCATTCTACCGGCGGCGCTGGCCGCCCGGGACGCCCGCCGTCGCCTGATTCTGCCGACGGCCAGTCATGCTGAGGCCTGTCTGGTGCGTGACCTGGAAGCGCGCAGCGCACCGGACCTGCGCACGGTCTGTGATGGGCTGCTGGCGGGCGCGCGGCCGGCGCCCTGGCGGGTCTGTCGTTTCCAGGAGCCGGATACGCCGAAGCGTACGGCGACCGTCTCCCTGGCGGATGTGCGGGGGCAGCCACTGGCCCGGCGGGCCCTGGTGATCGCGGCGGCGGGCGCGCATGACCTGCTGCTGACCGGTCCGCCCGGCACGGGCAAGACCATGCTGGCCAACGCCCTGCATGGGCTGCTGCCTGCGCTGCCGGAAGCCCATGCCGTGGAGGTGGCGGCCATCCGTTCCGTGGCCGGTCGCCGTCACGGTTTTGCCGGGCACGGCTCGCCGGAGCATTGGCTGCTGCCACCGTGGCGTGCTCCGCATCACAATGCCACCGCGGTCGCACTGACCGGCGGTGGTCAGGGGCTGGTGCCGGGCGAAGTGACGCTGGCGCATCGTGGTCTGCTGTTCCTGGATGAGCTGCCGGAATTCGACCGCCGGGTGCTGGAGGGGCTGCGCGAGCCGATGGAGGCCGGGGAGATCACCGTGAGTCGGGCCCGGCACCGGGTGCGTTTTCCGGCCCGCTTCCAGCTGGTGGCGGCCATGAACCCCTGTCCCTGCGGTCATGACGGCGACCCCTCGGGATTGTGTCAGTGTCGGCCGGAGCGCATCTCCCGGTATCTGGATCGGCTATCCGGGCCGTTTCTGGACCGTCTGGACATGGCCGTGGATGTACCCCGCCCCGAATCATTGCCTTTATCCGACCAGGCGCGGCCCACGCCGTCCGGGGACCCGCGAGAGATGATCGCCGCCTGTCGGCGGAAGCAGTGGCGACGCAATGGTGGTCTGTTGAACGGGGAACTGGATGGTGCCCGGCTGCAACGGGTCTGCCGCACGGACAGTGGCGCACATCGATTGCTGGAGGAGCTGATGCGCACGCAGTCCCTGTCCGGCCGGGGCGTTCACCGCCTTTTGCGCACGGCCCGCACGATCGCTGATCTGGCGCAGCAACGCCTCATCAGCGAGCCCCATCTGGCGGAGGCGGTGGCATGTCGGAATCTGGCGCGCTTTCCGCTGGCTGGTGGGCAGCGCTCTCCAGCCGTGCGATGACCGCTTCCAGCTCACTTATGCGATCCTCGGCCTGCTTCAGTGAGCGCTGCTGACGGTCGAACTCTTCCCGGGTCGGCAGATCCATGCGTTCGAGCACGCGCTGGATGGCCTGGCTGATCTGGCGTCGTGCATCCTCACCCAATGCACCAGCACGGGGCAGGACGCGGCCCACTTGCTCGTTGATCTCTTCAAACAGGTTACGTTTCATGCGTTCTCCTCGTGGCACCAGCGTGGAGCGGGCTGACAGTATCGCACAATTACTGTGCTCGACCGTGGCCTTCGTGGTGCATGCGCGCACCACATTGGTGCGTAATGCTGTCTGTATCCCGCCGGACACTCGGCCCGGTATTCCGTTGATTCCTCAAGGCTATGATATTACGCGTTATTTTCCTTATGGCATAGCCCATGCATAGGGGCTTGGGCGTAACGGTGTTGCAGCTTGACCATGCCGGCAACCGGCAGGAAACCAAAATCGAAAGGAGCAGACCTATGAAACTGGTAACGGCGATTATCAAGCCCTTCAAGCTCGATGACGCGCGTGAAGCGCTGTCCGAGATTGGCGTGCAGGGTATCACGGTCACTGAAGTGAAAGGCTTCGGTCGGCAGAAGGGGCACACGGAATTGTACCGTGGTGCGGAATATGTAGTGGATTTTCTGCCCAAGGTGAAGATCGAGGTGGCGATTGGCGACGATCTGCTGGATCAGACGCTGGAGGCGATCACCAAGGCCGCCAATACCGGCAAGATCGGCGACGGCAAGATCTTTGTGTCAGACCTGGCACAAGTGATCCGTATCCGTACGGGCGAAACCGGAGAAACGGCGGTATAAGCCCCGTGACGACCATTCAGGAGCTATCAACAGGAGAAAGTCGATCCAGCGAGTGAGTCACGCCTGGTCCGGCTTCGGAGGAATGAACGGTGGAAAACCAGATTTTTGAACTGCAGTATGCAATCGATACTTTTTACTTCCTGGTGTGCGGTGCACTGGTCATGTGGATGGCAGCGGGCTTTTCCATGCTCGAGGCCGGCCTGGTGCGTGCCAAGAACACCACGGAGATCCTGACCAAGAACGTGGCACTGTTTGCAGTGTCCTGCACCATGTACCTGGTCTGCGGTTACGCGATCATGTACGGCGGTGGCATCTTCCTCAGCGGCATCGCGGGTGGTGATGACCTGGTGAGCTCGGCGCTGTCCGCGTCCGCCGATGAAGGCTTCAACGGCGGGTCCGTGTACTCGGATGCCTCTGATTTCTTCTTCCAGGTGGTGTTCGTGGCCACGGCCATGTCCATCGTCTCCGGTGCCGTGGCCGAGCGCATGAAGCTGTGGGCCTTCCTGGCCTTCGCGGTGGTCATGACCGGTTTCATTTATCCGCTGGAAGGCAGCTGGACCTGGAATGGTGCCGACGTGTTCGGTCTCTATAACCTCGGCGACCTGGGCTTCTCGGACTTTGCCGGTTCCGGCATCGTACACATGGCCGGCGCATCGGCCGCCCTGGCGGGTGTGTTGCTGCTTGGCCCCCGTAAGGGCAAATACGCCAAGGACGGCAGCGTCCGGGCGATTCCGGGTGCCAACCTGCCACTGGCCACGCTGGGCATGTTCATCCTGTGGATGGGCTGGTTCGGGTTCAATGGCGGTTCCGTACTGAAGCTCGGTGACATCGCCAACGCCAACAGTGTTGCCATGGTGTTCCTCAACACCAACGCGGCCGCGGCTGGCGGCCTGATCGCCGCGCTGATCACGGCCAGAGTGATGTTCGGCAAGGCCGACCTGACCATGGCGCTGAATGGTGCACTGGCCGGACTGGTGGTGATCACGGCCGAGCCATCGACGCCGACCCCGCTGCTGGCGACCGTGTTTGGTGCTGTCGGTGGTGTGCTGGTGGTACTGAGCATCGTCTTCCTGGACAAGATCCGTATTGACGATCCGGTGGGTGCCATCTCCGTGCACGGTACCTGCGGTCTGCTCGGCCTGCTGCTGGTCCCGGTGACCAATGGCGGTGTCAGCATACTGGGCCAGATCATTGGCGCGGCGACCATCTTCGTCTGGGTCTTCCTGGCCAGCCTGGTGGTCTGGATGATTCTCAAGGTGGCCATGGGTCTGCGTGTCTCCGAGGAAGAAGAAGAGACCGGCGTCGACATCTCCGAGTGCGGCCTCGAGGCCTATCCGGAATTTACCAGCTGATTACAGTCTCTCCCTCCGGGGGCTCCATGCCCCCATCCCTTCAGCCCCTCTCCGGAGGGGCTTTTTCGTTAAAAAAACCGGGACGAAAAACCGGGACCGAAAAACCGGGACAGTCCCGGTTTTTTGATGGGGACTGTCCCGGATTATGCCGCGGGCTGTATACTGCAGTTTTTGCCACGGAGCCGGGTATGACAGGGATGCGTCTCGACCACAGCCGATCTTTCCTTACACTACAGCTGCCCGGAATCGGACTGCTGCTGTTCCTGTTTCTGTTTGGCTGGCTGGCGCTGGCCAATCCGATCTACAGCTGGGATGTGGTGGCCTATACTGGCAGTGTACTGGACTGGTCTCTGCGGGATGCCGCGTTGGTCCATGAGCAGACCTATGCTCTGTTGCGGGAGACGGTTCCGGAGGCCGCCTATGGCAGTCTCGTTGCCTCCGAGTACAGTGCGGCCATGGCGGACAACGCTGATCTGTTTTACAGTCAGCTGAGCCAGTACCAGATCAAACCACTGTACGTGGCCCTGTTGACGGGCCTGGGCCTGCTCGGCCTGGATCCGGTACAGGCCGGATTCGCCGTGTCGCTGGGCTCTGCACTGTTGTTGTGTCTGCTGTGTTATGCCTGGCTGCGGCACTACGTGTCTGGCTGGGTGGCGCTGTCGGTCGTGATCGCACTGGCTTTTGGCGCCAGGATATTCGACCTGTCCCGGATCGTGTTGCCGGATACCCTGTCGGCCGTGATGATTTTCGCCGCGGCGCTGCTACTGGTGGAACGTCCCCGTCATGCCATACCAGCGCTTGTGCTGCTGGTGGCGTCGATTCTGGTGCGGACCAACAATATCCTTTTTGTGGCGCCGCTGTTGATGTTGATGTCCTGGACCGCATGGCGGAGCCGATACGGGATGGCGAGGACTCCGGCCTTTCCAGCTTTGATGGTCGAAGGGCTGCCATGGTGGCCCCCTTTGCTGGCGCTGCTGGCCGCAGTGCTGTCCTGGCTGAGCATCAGTGCAATTCATGATCACGACTGGTGGCGACTGTTCCACCATACCTTCGTGGCCAGCATCCACGATCTGGATGCTTTCAATGAACCGTTTTCTCTGGCCACCTGGCTGGATGTGGTGCGGGCTCGCCTCGGGCAGCTGTTCATTGGCGGCTTCGTAGTGTACTCGGTGCTACTGCCTTTTCTGCTGTTGGCGGTATGCGGAGGCCTCCGGACACGGAGGCTGGATGACGCGCGGAGTCGGTCACTGGCCGTGATGGTGGCAATCGCGTTATTGAACGTACCCTTGTACCTTCTGCTGTTTCCTCTGGTCGATACATGGGACCGTTTCTTCCTGCCGTTCTACTGTCTCATTACCGTGTTTACGGTCCGCGCTTCAGCACGTTGATTGATATTTTTAAACTTTATCCGTACAATCAGCAAATTACAAAATCAGACTATCTGCCAAAGCAATAATAACAGGCTTCCGCCCACTCCCCGCGGCGCGGATAACCCTGCCTCCACCCGACAGTGACAGCTGTGTTGTACGGGCTTCGTACGGTAATCGCGTAGCTGAATGTCCGTCAGAGACATCGATCAGCGGAAGCACAAGGTATCTGTTCAGGACAGTGAAGTGTCCACCACTCTGTACGACGATCAAGGAGCACTTGAAACGCCATGAGAAAATCCCTATTCCCGAGTCGCTATCTGCCCACGCTGCTGGCCTCCTCGGCACTGATTTCCGCAGCGGCCGCGCAGGCACAGACAGCCGGCGCACAGGAAACACCGGCCATTGAAGAAGTGGTGGTGCGCGGTATTGCGCGCCAGTTCCGCCCCGAAGAACAGAACACCGCCACTGGCCTGAACATGAGCCTGGTGGAGACGCCGCAGGCGGTCTCCGTACTGACGCCGGAAATGATGCGCACCGTGAATGCCCAGAACGCCTACGAGGCAACCGACCTGGTGCCCGGCGTACAGCGCTCTGGTTACGGTTTCGGATTTTCCCAGATCGTCATGCGCGGCGTGTTCAGCCTGACCCGTCGCGTCGACAGCATCCGCCTGGACAACGCCGTGACCTCCATCCGCGGTGATGCCGTGGAACGGACCGAAGTCGTCCGTGGACCAGCGACCGCCATCTACGGCGTGACCGGCGGTTTCGGTGGCGAGATCAACTCCATCCTCAAGAAAGCCAACCCCATGCGCAGCATGGAGTTCGGCGTCGAAGCCGGCAGCTATGACACTCACAAGGTCTACGCGGACCTCAACGCCCCGCTGACCGAGGACGGCAGCGTGTCCGGCCGCATCGTGGGCAGCTATCAGGAATACGGTCTGCCACTGGATATCCAGGGCGAGGACTTCCCGAACTACGAAGCCATGTGGCTGGGCTCCCTGAACTGGGACCTTTCCGTGGATACGTCGCTGACCTGGACGCATTACCAGCAGCACCGCAACACCGACCCGTGGGATGGTGGCGCATTGGTGCAGAACCAGGAAGGCAATCTGGAGCTGCCGGACGCCGATCCGGAACAGTGGTATTTCTCGCACCCGGACTATTCGAATGAAACCGCCGACATCGACTTCAGCGTGCTGGAGCTGGACCACCGTTTCGATAACGGCTGGACCGCCAACAGCAAACTGGCCTGGCACAAGTATGAAGAGGAGCTGGGCTATTATTATCCGTTCGGTCCCTTCGGCGCTTACGACCTGGGTGACGACGAGATCTACATCTACTCCTATGATGTGGAGCGCGGCGGCGAAGAGCTGACCTTCAACCAGTCACTGGGTGGCGACTTCGAGGCCTTCGACGAGGAGCACCAGTTCTTCGCGGCACTGGAGTACCGCAAGGATCTGGAGGATGACCGCTTCCAGCTGCTGAACTCGGCTTTCCAGGGCTATGCCAACATGGACTGGTATTCGGACGAGAACTACGATGGCACGCCGCGCTTCTCCGATGGCTCCGTGTTCACGCCCATCACGCAGGGTCGTGAGGAGCACTTCGGGGTCCGCCAGCTGCTGCTGGAGGACGTCGAGGATCTGAAACTGAGTCTTCAGGGTCTGTTCAATCTGACCGACAACCTGCAGGTGCTGGCCGGCACCATGTACCACGACAGTGAGTCGGTGACGACCATCCCGCGTAACCGCGGCGAAGACCTTGATCCGCCGGAAGGGGATGTGGTTGAGTTCTCCGAGGTCGTGTCCCGGATCGGTTTCACCTATGACCTGATCGATAACTGGAATTTCATCAACGACGGTCGTGTCTACTACAACTACAGCGAAGGCTTCGAGCCACAGACCTACACCGATGAAGACGGTGTGACAGTCAGTGCGCCGCAGGAGATGGAGCAGCACGAGATCGGTTTCAAGACCGAGATGTTTGATGGCGCCGTGGGCACCTCGCTGGCGGTGTTCGACTACGAGATCACCAACATCGCGGTATCCAGCTCGTTCCTGGGCTCTTTCGGCGGCTTTGGCAGCACGGTGCTGGAAGGCAGCCAGGAAGCGACCGGCGCCGAGTTCGAGATTGTCGGCGAGGTATTGCCGGGCTGGAACGTCATGGCCAACTATGCCTGGATGGATGCCGAGATCCTGAACCCCAACAACGACCGCAGCACCCCGCCGCGCACCACGCCGAAGAACTCCGGTGCCATCACCAGCACCTACGAGTTCCTGGAAGGCCCGGCCGCCGGCTTCCGCTTTGGTGCAACGCTGAAGATCAGCGGTGACTACTCGTTCGTGGAAGGCACCAGCAACATCGACCGTTACGGTCAGCAGCCGGATGCCGGTGCGCATGAGCGGTTCGACATCCACGCTTCGTACACGCCGTACTCCGGTCCGCTGGAAGGCGCCGAAGTGTATTTCAACTGGATGAACGTCTTCGATGAAGACATCATGGTGGCCAAGCAGGGCAGTCCCGGCTACGGCATCATGTTCCTGGACCAGCAGCGCGTGACGCTGGGGCTGCGTTATCAGTTCTGATATCTTCCAGTGATCTGACCAGGGAGGGGGCTTCTGTTGCGGAAGCCCCCTTTTTTGACTCAAAAAGAACAGGAGATACAATATGAAGCAGTGGTTGAAAATGATCCTGGGTGCTCTGGTATTCCTGCCGTCTCTGCAGGCGTTGGCCAGTTATGGCATCTACGTGGGCAAGAACCTGACCGCTGATGGCAGTGTGCTGATCGGTGGCACCGGCGAGGAAGTGTCCAGCCACTGGCTGGAGATCGTACCGCGCAAGAGGCACCCGGAAGGCGCCATGATCACGGTGGGTGTCGATGACCGGGCCACGTATCCCGGACGTCTGACCGAGATTCCCCAGGTACGCAGCACCGCCAAATACATCACCATGAGCTATTCGGACTACGAGGGTTTCCCGCCGCCTCTGACCAACGGTGGCCTCAACGAGCATGGTGTCGCGGCGCGTGACATCTGGGCCCCGTCCCGCTCCGAACTGGCGGAGATGACGCCGGAGCCGCAGACCGGCCCCAATTACAGTGACCTGTCACGGATTGCCATGGAGCGCGCCACCAGCGCGCGCGAGGCAGTGGAGATCATCGGTTCTCTGATGGACGAATACGGATACTCCACTTACGGGGGCAATTCACACATGTTCGCCGACGAGGAAGAGGGCTGGGTGGTCTTCAACTTCGCCGGCGGCCAGGGACTGTGGATTGCCGAACGGCTGGGACCGGACGAGGTGCGCATGTCCTACCCGGGCTACATCCAGGAGATCCCGCTGGACTTCCAGGACCGCGACGACTACATGGGATCGGAGAACTTCGTGTCCTTTGCGGTGGATCAGGGCTGGTACGATCCGGAATCCGGAGAGCCGTTCAATGTCAACGAGATCTATGGCAATGGATCGGGCCGCAGCGAGGCCGTACAGATCATCGAGGCCCGCGCGCTGGAAGATGCGGCCGACGGTGGCGTGACGCTGCGCGACATGATGGACTATGTCCGTGATCCGCTGATTGCCGGGGACCCGGCCGGATACGGTCAGGTGGCCCGTCTCAGTGACGACATCGCCTGGTCGGATTTCCTGACTCTGTGGGTGGCTCCCACCGGTTCGGTGACCGCGCCATTTGTCCCCTACTGGCTGGGCAATACCGACGTGCTGCCGGAATATCGCAAGCATCGCTACCTGACCAAGGGAGAGGCCACCCGCTTCGTGACTCCCGACTTCTCCGTGCAGGAAGCCTCGCAGTTCGCCGGGCGGCTGTTCAAGCGCCTGATGTATTACACCTGTGATGCCCCCGACCGTTTCCTGCCGGAAGTGACCGAGGCCCTTACCGCGTTCGAGAATGAAAGCATGCAGCAGGTGGCGGACATCGAGGAACGCGCTCGTGCGCTGTACGTGGCCGGCCGGGCCAACCTGGCCCGCGACGTCATGAACGACTACAGTCTGGTGCGCTCGGAAGAGGCACTGGAGCTGGGCGAGGCCTTGCTGGGCAGCATCGAGGTGCGGCATCGCCTGCTTGAGGGATACCGGGAGCCTTCCGACTGGCAGACCATCAGCACCCGGAGTGGGCCGAACGTGTTCTGTCGGTGAACCCGGTGGGTGGTCGGGCGTCAGCGGTGGGGCGGCACCTGTCGTGATCTCGCGACCCGGCGGCGGTGCGCCTCTCG